>CAZCIU010000027.1:0-21400 GCA_964498765.1 uncultured Paludibacter sp.
CCATACACCAGGATCAACCGTTTCTGACCGCTTTCTTCCAAGGCTTCCACTTCGGCAATCAGTTCATCGTGGTCAAGGGTTTTGCGAACCTGCTCTTTATTTGACGCCCGGAAACCGCAGTAAGTACAATTGTTGGAGCATTTATTTCCCACATAAAGCGGAGCAAAAAGCACAATCCGGTTTCCATAAATGGTCTGTTTCAGTATTTTGGCGCCTTCTTTAATCTCTTGAATTAATAAAGGATCATCCGCATTGATAAGTACAGCAGTTTCTTCCAGCGAAAGCCGGTTTTTAGCAAGTGATTTGGCTATCACTTCCCGCACTCGCTCAGGAGTGGAGACGGTGTTATTAATATAGTCCCAAATTTCGTCGCTGTCGATAAACGGTGTCATCGGCATATCGGGAATTCTGTAAATTTCTGGTGTGAATTTCATTAATAAATTTTTTTTAATCAATTCTTAATACTTTTCATTTCAAAAATTCAACGTTTTGAAAATTTAAACATTAAAATTAAGCCTTATAATGCCTTATTTATTACACCGCTAAATTAAGGAAAAAATTCCGTATTCGTTTGCCTTTTCGAATGAAAAGCTCTACCTTTGTACTTTCAAAATATATCCGTATTTTTACGGATAATTTTATTTTTTACAAACAGTATCATACTTCAAAATTATTAAATACTAACTATATTTCAAACTAAAAACAGAAAATTTATGTGGTTAATTCAATCCTCTATCGGGAGAAAGGTTATCATGAGCGTAACCGGAATTTTTCTCATTCTGTTCCTAACATTCCACAGCGTAATGAACGTGATTGTGCTTTTCAGCGCGGAAGCGTACAATGCGGTGGCTAGTGCATTAGGAGCAAATTGGTATGCCGTAATCGGCACAGGAGTACTTGCAGTTGGATTTGTAGTCCATATCTTGTACGCACTGTACCTGACCTGGCTTAACCTTAAAGCACGCGGAAGTGACCGCTATGCAGTAACTCAACGCCAGGCAGGTGTGAGCTGGGCTTCTAAAAATATGTTCGTCCTCGGACTGATTGTTTTTGGATTTTTAGCATTGCACTTGTTCCATTTCTGGGCCAAAATGCAGTTGGTAGAATTGCAGTACGGTCACGATTGGGCAGCAGCCGGAGCACACAATCCGCAAGATGGAGCATACTTCATCAATGCATCTTTCAGCAATCCAATTTTCAGTATCATTTACATCGTTTGGTTGGTAGCACTTTGGTTCCACCTTACTCACGGTGTTTGGAGCTCATTGCATTCAATTGGTCTGAACAATAAAACATGGTTGCCGCGCGTGAAAAAAATCTCTAACGTGTATTCTACCATCATTATTCTGCTGTTTATAGCTATTCCTGTTTACTTTTTATTAGGTTTTCGGGTATTATAATGCCGGTGTTTAATTTTAATATTTAAGAATTATGGCAAAGAAAGAAAATATATTCGACAAGGCGAAAGACGCTGTAAGCAAAGCAGCTGATGTGATTAAAGATAAAGCCGAGGACTTGGTAGAAGAGGTTCAGGAGCTGGTGGAAGATGTAAAAGAAGAGGTGAAAGAATTCATCGAAGATGAGGATACGCAGAAAGTGGTCAGCTCTGTGAAAAATGCAGGCGATAAAATTGCCGCAAGCGTAAAAGAGAGCGTGGCTGATGTTTCTGAAACTGTAAAAGCATCTGCACAGCATGTTGTGGCTGATGTGAAAGAAACAAAAACCATTACTCCGAAAGATGCTAAAATTCCTGCCGGACCTTTGGCTGAAAAATGGAGCAACTATAAAGCTAACCAAAAACTGGTTAACCCTGCTAACAAACGCCGTTTGGACGTAATCGTGGTGGGAACCGGATTGGCTGGAGCTTCTGCTGCCGCTTCGATGGCAGAGTTGGGCTTCAACGTGTTGAATTTCACTATCCAGGATAGCCCGCGCCGCGCTCACTCCATTGCAGCACAGGGCGGTATCAACGCAGCCAAAAACTATCCAAACGATGGTGACAGCGTGTATCGTTTATTTTACGACACAATTAAAGGCGGCGACTACCGTGCTCGTGAAGCTAACGTGTATCGTCTTGCCGAAGTTTCAAATAGCATTATTGACCAATGCGTGGCGCAAGGTGTACCTTTCGCTCGTGAATACGGAGGCTTGCTTGACAACCGTTCGTTCGGTGGAGCACAAGTTTCCCGTACATTCTATGCACGCGGTCAAACCGGTCAACAGCTTCTGCTTGGTGCTTATTCTGCATTGAGCCGTCAGGTTGGAAAAGGCAGCGTAAAACTTTACGTTCGCTATGAAATGCTTGATGTAGTGATAGTTGACGGACGTGCCCGCGGAATTATTGCCCGCAACCTTGTAACCGGAAAAGTGGAGCGCTTCTTTGCTCACGCGGTGGTTGTAGGTACAGGTGGTTACGGAAATGCATTTTTCCTTTCTACCAATGCGATGGCTTCCAATGGTTCAGCTGCATTGCAGATGTACAAAAAAGGTGCATACTTCGCAAATCCTGCTTACGCACAAATTCACCCAACTTGTATTCCTGTTCACGGAGATTTCCAATCAAAACTGACTTTGATGTCAGAAAGTTTGCGTAACGACGGACGTATCTGGGTGCCAAAGAAAAAAGAAGATGCCGAAGCTATTCGTGCAAGAAAACTGAAACCAACAGAAATTAAAGAAGAAGATCGCGACTACTACTTGGAGCGTCGTTATCCTGCTTTCGGTAACTTGGTGCCTCGTGATGTGGCTTCTCGTGCAGCGAAAGAACGTTGCGATGCCGGATACGGTGTAGGAAATACCGGACTGGCAGTTTACCTTGACTTTGCTGACGCAATTAACCGCCTTGGCAAAAACGTGGTAGAAGCCCGCTACGGAAACTTATTCCAAATGTATGAAAAAATCGTTGACGATAATCCATACGAAACTCCGATGATGATTTATCCTGCTATCCACTACACCATGGGTGGAATCTGGGTGGATTACGAGCTACAATCTACTGTTCCGGGATTATTCTGTATCGGTGAAGCCAACTTCTCGGACCACGGTGCTAACCGCCTGGGTGCATCTGCACTGATGCAGGGATTGGCCGACGGATATTTTGTTCTTCCTTATACTATTCAAAATTACCTGGCTGACCAAATTCAGGTTCCTCGTATGAGTACTGATCGTGAAGAATTTGCGCAAGCAGAAAAAGATGTAAGCAACCGCATTCAGAAAATTATGAGCATTCAGGGAAAACGCTCGGTGGACAGCATTCACCGTGAGTTGGGAATTGTGATGTGGGATTTCGTGGGAATGGGACGTACGGCAGAAGGATTGAAAACGGCTTTGGAAAAAATCAAAGAAATCCGCAAAGAATTCTGGAGCAATGTGTACGTACCGGGTAAAGCAGACGGCTTGAATGTTGAGCTTGAAAAAGCACTTCGTCTGGCAGATTTTATCGATATTGGCGAACTGATGGCACGTGACGGACTGCTCCGCGAAGAGAGCTGCGGCGGACACTTCCGCGAAGAGTTCCAAACACCGGAAGGAGAAGCTCTGCGTAACGATGATAAGTTTGCGTACGTATCTTGCTGGAAATATACCGGAGAAGGTAACGAACCGGAACTGATTAAGGAACCGCTTGATTACGAGTTTATTGTAAGGCAACAACGGAATTACAAAGCATAACAGCCCCTCTAAATCTCCCCGAAGGGGAGACTTTTAGAGCGTGCTATAATGATAATTAATTATAAAATTAACTTCTAATTTTCCTCTTTGGGGGAATTAAAGGGGGCTTATATGGAAAAAGTATTAAATCTCACGCTGAAAGTTTGGCGTCAAGAAGGTCCGAAAGTAAAAGGTGCTTTCGAAACCTATAAATTAGACGGGATATCACCCGATTGTTCATTCCTCGAAATGATGGATATTCTGAACGAAAAACTGATAAATGAACACAAAGAGCCTGTGGCATTTGACCACGACTGCCGTGAAGGTATCTGCGGCATGTGCAGTTTGTATATAAACGGACATCCGCACGGAATGGACGGTGAAATTACCACCTGCCAGTTGCACATGCGCAATTTCAAAGACGGTGAAACTATTACCATCGAGCCCTGGCGTTCGGCTGCATTCCCTATCATCAAAGACTTGATGGTGGATCGTGGTGCATTCGATAAAATCATCCAGGCTGGCGGTTTCGTTTCGGTAAATACCGGCGGTATTCCTGACGGGAATGCTATTCCAATCCCCAAACCTGCTGCAGATGAAGCTATGGATGCTGCGTCATGTATTGGTTGTGGTGCTTGTGTGGCTGCATGTAAAAATGGTTCTGCCATGCTTTTCGTTTCTGCCAAAGTAAGCCAGCTGGCTCTGCTTCCGCAGGGTCGCGTAGAAGCTGCTCACCGAGCAAAAGTAATGCTTTCAAAAATGGACGAACTTGGTTTTGGAAACTGTACCAATACAGGTGCTTGCGAAGCTGAATGTCCTAAAAACGTGTCAATTACACACATTGCTCGTTTGAACAGAGAGTTTATCGGAGCGAAATTGAGAGACTAAGATTTATTAGTCAAACAAGAATAAAGCTTACAAAAAAGTCCGTTGCAGATTTGCAACGGACTTTTTTATATTTAGTAGATTTCTATTTCTTTTTCGAACTCTTTTTTGAGCTCATTTTCAATGCTTTGTTTATAACCGGAACCACCATTTTTTCCATCAAATCGTAGCCTGCCGAAGTGCAGTGTACTCCATCAGTGGTATATTCGGTTTTCATTGCATTTTTATCATCTGCCATTGCACTGAAAAAATCCAGATAAAACACACCTTCTTTTTTGGCAAAAGATTTAATCTTGGCATTCAGCAAAGGAATTTTGATATTCGGTCCCATACCCTTTCGCCAAGGATAATCATAAGCAGGCAAAACCGAACAAAGTATAGGTTGAATTCCGTTTGCTCTTGCCAATTCTGTCATTGATGCAAGATTGTCCAGTATCATTTCAAGTGATGATGGACCTGTATTTCCTGCGATATCATTCGTTCCGGCCAGAATTACAACTACCTTCGGTTTCAGATTGATAACATCCTGACGAAAGCGAAGTAGCATCTGTGGAGTAGTCTGCCCGCTAATGCCGCGACACACATAAGGATTTTTCTTGAAAAAATCAGGATGTAACTCTTTCCAACCTTGTGTAATGGAATTTCCCATAAACACCACTCGGTTTACTGCTTTTGTCAACATCAACGTATCATTTTCTTTCTGATAACGATTGAGATTAGCCCAATCCTGGGCATTGAGCTGACTAAAGCTAAAGAGAGCAATTAGCAGAATGAAACTTCTGACGAAACTTGTCATCATGACAGACGTTATTTTAAAAATTACAACTTGATGCTGTTGATTGCTTCATCCAATCCATTCGGATTTTTACCGCCGGCAGTTGCAAAGAACGGCTGTCCACCACCACCACCTTGAATGTGTTTTGCACTTTCACGCACAAGATTTACGGCATTGTAACCATCTGCAACCAAATCATCAGAAAGCAGAACTGTCAAAGAAGGTTTGTCATCGTAAACGCTTCCTATCACAATCAGCAATTTCTCATTGATGGTATTTCGCATTTGGTAAGAAAGTGTTTTAATCGCATCAGCAGGTAAAACCGTTTTAACCCGAACTTCTTTTATGCCGTTTACAACTTTTACTTCTTTCAGCAATTTTTCACGCAAAAGCCGAATTTTTTCTTGCATAAAATCCTCAACTTGCTTACGTAATTCATGATTTTCATCAATTGAACGCTGAATAGCTTTCATTAAATCCGGAGCATTGTTAAAGAATTCTTTCACTGATTGCAAGAAATCTTGCTGAGTATCAATCATATTTTCAACTGCTTCACCGGTAATTGCTTCAATCCGACGAATACCGGCAGCAATCGAACTTTCTGAAACAATTCGTACCATACCGATGTCGCCGGTTGCTTTCACGTGAGTTCCTCCGCACAATTCAACCGAATTTCCAAATTTAATTACACGAACCGTTTCACCGTATTTTTCTCCAAAAAGTGCCATAGCACCCATAGCTTGCGCTTCAGCAATTGGAGTTTCTCGCATTTCCTGGCGGAAATGATTTTCACGAATGCGACGATTGGCAATACGCTCAACTTCGCGGATTTCTTCTTTTGTCATTTTCTGGAAATGAGCAAAGTCAAAACGCAAATTTTCCGGACTTACATAAGATCCTTTTTGCTCTACGTGCGTGCCCAGCACTTCACGCAAAGCCTCATGAACCAAGTGAGTAGCTGAGTGATTGCGAGCAGTAGCCAAGCGTTTATCAAGATTTATTTTTGCAGTAAAATCACCTGATAAATCCGCCGGAAGTTTTGATGTTATATGCACAGAAAGGTTGTTTTCTTTCTTTGTGTCCATTACTTCTATAACTTCGCCATTGTGGCTCAAAGTCCCCGAATCGCCAACCTGACCACCCATTTCTGCATAGAAAGGAGTATCAGCAAGCACGATTTGATAGAATGATTTGTTTTTTTGCGTTACTTTCCTGTAACGAAGTATTTGAGTTTCAATTTCAGTCTTATCATATCCAACGAAATGGCTTTCACCTTTTTTCAGCACCACCCAATCCGTAGCTTCCACAGCTGCAGCATTTCTGGCACGTTCTTTTTGCTTTTGCATTTCAGCGTTAAACTCATCCAGTGCTACGGTCATTCCATTTTCACGAAGAATAAGTTCTGTCAAGTCAAGTGGAAAACCAAAAGTATCGTAAAGTGTAAATGCAACTTGCCCGCTCAGTACTTTATCGTTTTTGGATTTCAGTTCGGTCAAGTTTTTATCAAGCAATTTAATTCCGTGTTCCAACGTTCTTAAAAATGCTTCTTCTTCCTCTTTAATTACTTTCTCAATCAAACTTTTCTGTGCCACCAATTCCGGATAAGCACCGCCCATTACCTGACAAAGCACATCAATCAAACGACACATAAACGCCTCGTGCATATCCAGGAATGTGTATCCGTAACGCACTGCACGACGCAAAATTCGACGAATTACGTAACCTGCTTTTGCATTGGATGGCAATTGCCCGTCAGCAATGGAAAATGCAATGGTACGGACATGATCAGCTATTACGCGCATAGCGATGTCGGCTTTCTCATCTTTGCCGTAAGTTTGATTGGAAATCTTGGCAATTTCGCTGATAATTGGTTGGAAAACGTCGGTATCGTAGTTGGAAGTTTTACCCTGCAAAGTCATACACAGACGTTCAAATCCCATTCCGGTATCAATTACCTTTGCCGGAAGTGTGGTCAGTGAACCATCTGCTTTGCGATTGTACTGCATAAATACATTGTTCCAAATCTCAATAACCTGCGGATGGTCGTTGTTCACAAGTGTGAGAGCATCCACTTTTTGACGTTCTTCGTCGGAACGAATATCCACGTGAATTTCCGAACATGGGCCACAAGGTCCTGTGTCACCCATTTCCCAGAAATTATCTTTTTTATTTCCGTTGATAATGCGGCTTTCCGGCACAAATTGTTTCCAGATTTCGTAGGCTTCCGTATCTCGTTCCAAACCTTCATCCGGTGCACCTTCAAAAATGGTCACATACAGTCTATCTTTATCAATTTTAGCCACTTCAGTCAGGTATTCCCACGCCCAGGCAATGGCTTCTTTCTTAAAATAATCACCAAAAGACCAGTTGCCAAGCATTTCAAACATCGTGTGGTGGTAAGTATCGTGACCAACTTCCTCTAGGTCGTTGTGCTTTCCGCTTACACGCAAGCATTTTTGCGAATTGGCTACTCGTGGATATACAATCGGGTCATTGCCCAAAATAATATTTTTAAACTGGTTCATTCCCGCGTTGGTAAACATCAGTGTAGGGTCATCTTTGATAACCATGGGTGCGGAAGAAACGATTTTGTGATTTTTAGATGCGAAAAAATCGAGAAAGGATTGTCTAATTTCTTGTGATGTCATTGTCTTACTTCTTAATTGCTGTGCGTTATTTGAACATTAGAGGTTAGTTTTTCATTTTACAAAGATAATGTGAAACCTAAAACCATTTTCCTTCAGTATTGCTAAATAACTATCCGTGGCGGATTAGCAAATATCTAAATATTTTCAAATTAATCTACAAAAGTACATCAAATTTATTACTTTTGCACCAATTTCACTCCAAAAAGTGATTAGTCTGCATGTAGTTAAGATTTTATTTCCTATTTTAGAAGAAATTTTACGGCAATATTTTCTAAAACATTTCTATGGCAAGAAAAAAATTCTATTTCAATCCTGAAACAATTGATTATGAGGAAATTCAAATCACGTTTTCTAAAAGGCTGAGACAAGTATTGTTTCACACCCTTTCGGGAATTCTGCTTGGAGTAGCTTTTTTCTTTCTTTTTGTTTCAATCGTAAAATCGCCTAAAGAAAAAGAGCTTTCACTTGAAAAAAGCCGCATGGAAGGGCAATACAAAGCCTTGCAAGGTCAAATGAAAGAAATGCAGACCATCCTTACAGACATTCAGGAACGAGACAACAATCTTTATCGCGTTGTGCTTCAGGCAGACCCAATTCCGGTGGATGCGCGCCGAGCCACCGGAGGAAATATGGAATATTATGATCAGCTGATGAAAATGACAAATTCTGAAATCGTTGTAGAAACCAGTAAACGCATCAGTGAACTCAGAAAGCAGATTTATGTTCAGTCGCGCTCATTTGACGAAGTGGTTGATTTGGTAAAAAACCACGGAAAAATGCTGGAATCCATTCCTGCTATTCAGCCTGTCTTGAACAAGGACCTCACGAGAGTTGCTTCGGGCTGGGGATACCGTATTGATCCGATTTACCACACACAGAAATTTCACGACGGTATGGACTTTACAGCACCAACCGGAACGGAAATTTACGCAACCGGGAAAGGTGTAGTTACAAAAGTTGGTTGGGAACAAGGCTATGGAAATAGTATAAAAATTGACCATGGCTATGGCTATGAAACATTTTATGCACATCTTTCGGATTTCAATGTCGGGGTAGGAAAAACCGTTGTGCGTGGCGAAGTAATTGGATACGTGGGAAATACCGGAAAATCTACCGGACCTCACTTGCACTACGAAGTGCATCAAAAAGGAGTTCCTGTCAATCCGCAAAACTTCTATTTCTTAGATCTTACACCCGAAGAATACGATCGTATGGTTCAATTGAGCGAAAACTACGGACAAACTTTAGATTAATTTCTGGTTTGAGTATATCAAAATGAAAAAAAACAATCCATCACATACAAACAGCAATTTTGCGAACAAAAAAATCGGACCAATCGGTATTTTCGATTCGGGATATGGTGGATTGACTATTTTGGACGCCATTCGTAAGGAATTGTCTGAATACGACTATCTTTATTTGGGTGACAACGCACGCACTCCTTATGGAACTCGCTCATTTGATGTAGTTTACAAGTTTACGCTGCAATGCGTGGAATATCTTTTCAATCAAGGTTGTCATCTGGTAATTTTGGCGTGCAATACTGCTTCTGCGAAAGCACTCCGCAGCATTCAGCAAAATGATTTGCCTCAGATTGACGCTTCCAGACGAGTTTTAGGCGTGATAAGACCTACCGTAGAAGAAGTGGACAAATTGACAAAAAGTAAACATGTAGGGCTTTTTGCTACGGCAGGAACGGTGCAATCCAACTCCTACCCGCTCGAAATTCAGAAAATTTCTCCTGTAATAACTGTAAGTTCGGAGGCTTGTCCAATGTGGGTACCGCTTATTGAAAACAACGAGCATAAAGGTGAAGGAGCCGATTACTTTGTAAAAAAACACGTGGAAAATCTGATGAAAACGGACAATGAAATTGATGCTGTAATTTTAGGATGTACGCACTATCCGCTGCTAAAAGAAAAAATCGAAAAGTTGCTTCCGGAAAATGTAAACGTAATATTTCAAGGAGAAATTGTAGCCAAAAGCTTGGCTGACTATCTTCAACGCCACCCTGAAATGGATGCAAAATGCTCCAAAAACGGAACTACTCGCTACCTTACCACCGAAAATCCGGGAAAATTCTCCAGTTCTGCATCCATTTTTCTGGACGAAGACATCCAAGCCGAACACGTAGAAGTGGAGTAAATTTTATTTAAACTTAGACTTTACCAAATTTATTTTCCACCCAAAATCAATGCTTAGCAAGTGCTGATATTGGAAGGGTTTTTCTGCCTTTAATCGGATTAAATCAGGTCTGTAAATTAATCCCACATAAAAATTCCTCCAAGGATAATAATAGGCTGTGAATAATAATCCGGCATTGGTAGTTATTGATTTTTTTGAAAGCAATGGGTCCAAGTTATTATTAACTCGCCAGGTATTTTTGGATAGTGATAAGCCATAGCCCAAAGAAAATTTATTGATGCGATGATTATTGCTAAGTCCGAGAAATGCGGAATCGAAAAAAGTCACTTCACCTTCCCAATCAAACGGCGCAGGAAAAGGAATGAAAAAGTCCATTGTACCGGCAGCCAACAGATTAACGTACTTTCTATCCGCATAATAGTAATCGGCGCCCAATGCTATTCCTAGAAATCCATTTGAAATTTGCCTTCCAAAACCTTCCGTTTCAAACAAATAATGATTAATATATGGAAATGAAATTTTCAAATCTGCCCTACCCCGATCATAATTATCCAGTCCATAACCAAGCGGAGAGTTAAAATCATGCACTCGGAGCATTTCACCTTGTATAAAAAAGTTGGAGTTCAATAAGTTCGCTTCTTTGTATTTATCGATTAGAATAGCATTCCCTCCAATCGATTTAGTTGAGTCAATAACAGTCGAAATCAAACTTTCGGTATAACAATTTGGTATCGTAGCCTCATTGCAAGTAAGACTAAATTTTGCTATTTTTTCAGTTTTTGACGGCACGTCCTTTGAATGATTGAAAACGGCAACGCTTTCGGTAGGCGGATAAGTAGCATAAATTACAGTTTTTAACTGAGGACTGCAAGATGCGAAGATGAGTATCGCGGAAAGAACAAGAAGGTGTTTTAGATTGATTTTCATAAGTTTTAGGACTAATTTCCTTTCAAAGGTATAAAAATCATCTTCAATAAAAAATATCTGCTTCGAAAGAAGTTTATTTTTATGTATTTTTGTAAAAAGATTATTGAAAATGATTGGCTGGATTTCTATCATATTGCTGATGATTTACTCGCTTTTGATTGTTTTTTATATCAAAGGCTGGGAAAAAATTCCCTATTTCGTAAAAAAAGAAACTTCACTCAGCACATCTGTAAGCATCATTACAGCCTGTAAAAACGAAATTAATCACCTTTCCTGTCTTTTTCAGGCATTAAACGAACAAATTTACCAAAACTTTGAATTTATTCTGGTGGACGACAATTCCACCGATGGAAGTCATGAATATGCAGTGGAGGCTTTTCGCAATTTACCAAATTTCATCGTTACAAAAAACCTCGATAAAGGGAAAAAACAGGCACTTAAAACCGGTATCTATCATGCGAAAAACGAACTGATTATTTCCTTGGATGCAGACTCCATGCCTTCGTCCGAATGGCTTGAGACAATCGTGCATTTCTACGAAGAAAATCCGGCTGATATGATTATTTGTCCGGTAAAACTGGATTCGGATGGTAGTTTTTTTCAAGAAATGCAGCAAATGGAATTTGCCACTTTGGTGGGAAGCGGTGCCGGAGCTGCTGGAGCCGAAATGCCGATACTTTGCAACGGAGCAAATCTGGCTTTCAGGAAATCAGCCTGGCTTGAAAGCGAAGCCGAACTGCATTTTGAAGAGCCTTCCGGCGATGATATTTTCTTACTGCAAAGCATCAAACGCCGAAAAGGCAGTATTCAATTCCTGAAATCCAGCAAAGCGATGACCACAACGCAAGCATCACCCGATTTGAAGTCGTTTCTCAAGCAGCGCACTCGCTGGGCTGCAAAACGTGCTGCTTACAAAGATTTCATGCTTTCATTTACCGGAATTGCAGTTTTTGCTACAAGTTTGGTAGTGTTGATGAACTTTTTCCTCGTCATTTTCAATGTGAAATATCTTGAAATATTTCTTTTCGTTTTTGCTCTGAAGTGGTTTGTAGACTTTATTTTTCTGAAAAAAATAAGAACATTTTTCGGTTTGAAAAATGTTCTTCGAAAAAGTTTTTTATTGTCTTTAATTTATCCTTTCTACATCTTTTTTACAGCACTCAAATCATTTTTTAGCAAAAAGTCAAGCTGGTAATCAGTTTCTTACAATCAAGAAATTATTGACAAAATCGGTTTGATACCGTTTTAATGGATATTTGGAAGGTCCTTTGGAAACTCTGCCCCAGCCATCGGTAATGTAATATTCTGAACCGCATTTTGGACAAACAGCATAGCCTTCCTGGTATTTGTCGGGATGATTTTGAAACATTCCGGTGTAAACTCGCACTTTGGGATCAGCTTCGTAAGGACACGCCAAATCATACGAAAAGTAGCGTGTACTCAGATTTTCATCGTAACCAACCACCACCAAAATTCCTCCAAAACCAATCGCAAAAGGCGGAAACTGCCGAGGATAAGTAAAAATCAGCGAATCGTTTATCACACCTCCGAAAGTTGGGTTGTAGCTAAGCATATTCAGCCCAATTTCTACAGGAACATCCGGAATGGGTGATTTGTACTTATTTTCACAACTTATCAATGTGATGAAAATAAAAAACGATAAAATTAGCTTGGAATTTTTCAAAATGTATTAAAAAAAATTAGTAGAAAACAAATCAGATTGCTTTCTACTAATTAAAACGGCATCTTATCCAAATTATTTTATAATTCGGCGGTGATAAGATGGAATGTGTATGCTACGAAAATTGCCAGCAATATGGCACCTTGCCAGCGGTCTAAACGATGTTTTTTGCCGATAAACATAAACATAATTAAAACGACTGTTCCTACCATGAGCAAAATCATTTCACGATTGAAAGTCGGCAAATATGGTATTGGTCTGATCAATCCACTTACTGACAAGATGAAAAGGATATTGAAAATATTAGAGCCAATCACGTTTCCAACGGCAATGTCGCTGTTTTTCTTGGAGGCTGCCACTACCGAAGTTACCAATTCCGGCAATGAAGTTCCGGCAGCTACGATTGTCAAACCGATGATTTTCTCTGAAACTCCCAAGGCTGAAGCAATGCTCACAGCACCTGACACAACAAATCGCCCTCCGGCAACCAATACTGCCAAACCAACGATAATCAACAACCAAATTTTTCCGGTTGTCATTGGTTTAGTTTCTACCTCAACGGCTTCCAGTTCAACGGCAGATTGTTTGAATGTGTAAACTAAAAATCCGATAAAAAGCAGGAATAAAATCACAGCATCCCATCTTGTGAAAAGGCTTTCGGACTGTCCTAAAACCTTATTTGACAACAACATAAGCAAAGCTGTAACCGCAAGCGAGAATGGAATTTCTTTCCGAATCATGGTTCGTTGCACGGTGATAGGATAAATAAACGCCACCAAGCCCAAAGTCACAAACAGATTGAAATTATTACTTCCGATGATATTTCCGTAAACGATATCGGAATTTCCATCTAAAGATGCAACTGTATTTACGACCAATTCCGGTGCTGAAGTACCAAACGCAACGATGGTAAGACCGATAACCAGGTCTGAAACATTGTGCTTTTTGGCTAATCCGGAAGCTCCGCCCACCAACCAATCGGCACCTTTAATTAAAAAAAGAAAACCAACTACAATAAGTACGATGTCTAGTAACATTGATAAAAAAAATTATATGAATAATAAAAAGTTAAATATTAAAAACAATCTTTTAATAACCATTAAACGATGCAAATAGTTCATTTTTAGCACCGTTTTTTTCAAATGACAGAGTATTTTGAAAACTATGAGCACAAAAAAAGGATAAACTGATTTATCCTTTTTTGTTTGTTTAGAATTTGTACATAAAGCCTATTCCCAGAATTTCTTTAAACTGAACACGCGCTTTTTCTCCCGTCAAATCGCCATCGCCGTTCGAATCGAACTTGATGTCGTAATCATAGATTAAGTGCGTATTGATGCTCACAGAAATAAAATCGTTCACTTTCATACCGATAATATTCTCCCAATTCACATCGATGTATTGCGGGTTTTTCAGATAATTGGAGAACAAATCAAGTTTTGAAGCTACCGTGAAGTTCTTGAAAAAACCTTCTTTAAAATCATTTTTCACAAATCCAAGACGAACATAACCTCCAAGCTCTGCTTTGGAACGTTTGCCCGGCTCAACTCCAAAAGCACCCATTTCAGACAGTACAGGATCATTTACAAAAGTGAATTTTCCGGTTAATGGCGAAATAAATGCGTTGAAATATTGATTGGGAATGTAGTTCAAACCCACAGCACCCAACAAATAAGCCGGTGCCAGGAAATCCGAGATTTTCACCGAATCATTCGGGTAATTATAGCCTTCAGCAAACTGTGTCCTGAAATTCAGCAATCCGGCATAGTAGAAATCTTTGAAAGCTTTTCTACCGTATTTCGAAGTGAAATCAATGCGGTCGTCAGTTTTCATGATGCCCTTATAACCACTTTGTTTCAGTAAGCCATAGCCTAAATCCAGCGTATTTTCCCAGGAATTTTTCTCGTCGGTATAAATAGCAAAAAGGCTGAGCAAACCATTCAGTGAAACAGAGTTTTGACCTCCTGCTGCCCAGTTTACCAGGGAAGTTTGTGCCATATTCAAACTACTGACACCACCTTTTTTCCAAGATGCAACAGTATCAGTTTCTACTTTTTTTAGTTTTGATTCTCCGTCGGTAATTTGCGAAAATGCGGAGAAATTAATAAGCCATAATAGTGCAGTAAACAATGTAAACTTTCTCATTTTTGAGTTCATAATTTGAGTTAGTAATTTTAAAAATCGGGTGCAAAGATACTATTTTTTATCGTCACATACCATTAAAAAAGCAAAAACACTTGCCGACAAAACGGCAAGTGCTTTTTAATTCATTCAGAGACAGCGACTTAATCTACCGGCTCAAGTTCAATCATTATAAAGTCTTTCGGCACTCTTTCGCCAACTTTTACATTGATTTTCTTGATGCGAGCAGTAAAAGGCATATCAATTCTGTTTTGCATTTTCATGGCTTCCAGTATCAATAATTGTGTGCCTTCAGTCACCACTTTTTTCTCTTTTACATCTATGGAAATGATTGTTCCGGGAATGTACGAAATGATTTCATACGGACTAGGATCTACCCAAAACTTGCGTTCTTTGTACTTTCTAGTCAACTGGGTTTTGTATTTTCGCGCCGTAACCGGAAAATCCACAAATTCAATTGGTTTCTGCGGAATTACATCTTCCTCCGTTTTTCCTTTAGCAGCATCGGCCGCTTTTTTGGCTTCCATAAGTTTTCTTTTTGTCTCTTCTATTTTTCTACGCTCTTCCTGCCTTCTGGCAATTCGCGCGTTTCGCTCTTCTGTAGCTCTTTTGCTTTCTTCCGCTTTGCGAGCCGCTTTTATTCGCTTAGCACGTTCGAGCACTTTTTTTTCTTTGGCTCGTTTTTCCAAGCGCGCTTTTCTTTCCTCAGCAGCTTTATTTGCGGCAGCAGAATTATCTAATTTTTCTTTTTCGGGCATAATCAAGTTTTTTTGTTAAGGTTCAACAATTAAAATACTCAGTTTGCTCCTTAGAATGGAGGAATTCCGTGTTTTTTCTTCGGACGGAAATCGTCTTTATTTTTAGATAATTTCAATGAGTGCAACAGCAATTCGCGTGTTTCACTTGGTTCAATTACAGCGTCAATATAACCTTTAGAAGCTGCAACAAATGGATTCGCAAATTTCTCTACGTATTCTTTTACTTTAATCTGACGTATTGCATCTTCATCTTCCGCTTCCATAATTTCTTTACGGAAAATGATGTTTGCAGCACCTTCCGGTCCCATAACTGCAATTTCTGCACTTGGCCATGCATACACAAAGTCAGCTCCCAAATGGCGTGAATTCATGGCAATATAACCACCACCATACGCTTTACGCAGAATTACGGTCATTTTTGGAACTGTAGCTTCGGAATAAGCGTAAAGCATTTTCGCACCGTGGCGAATTACGCCCGCGTGCTCCTGATCTACTCCCGGCAAATATCCCGGCATATCTTCCAATGTTACGATTGGAATGTTGAATGCGTCGCAGAAACGGATAAAACGAGCTGCTTTATCTGAAGCATCGCAATCCAAAACTCCTGCAAGATACATCGGTTGGTTTGCCACGAAGCCGACAGTTTCTCCGCTCATACGTCCGAAACCAATCACGATATTAGCTGCCCAAAGTTCCTGAACTTCAAAGAATTTTGATTCGTCAGTCAATGCGTAAATCACATCGCGCACATCATAAGGTTGTTTTGGATCAACCGGAATGATATTCTCGATTTTCTTTCTGAATTTTGGATCTTTGGCAGGAACGCTGGCGGCGCGCTGCTCATTATTGTGAGGAATCAGCGAAATCAAGGTTTTGATTTGTTGGAAACATTCCATCTCGCTGGTAGCGTAGAAATGTGCATTACCTGTAATTTCAGCGTGAACGCGCGCACCTCCCAAGTCTTCCTGAGAAATTTTCTCTCCCAAAACAGTTTCAATTACGTTTGGTCCGGTAATAAACATTTTAGAAATATTCTCCACCACAAAAACGAAGTCTGTCAATGCCGGTGAATATACCGCACCTCCGGCACAAGGGCCAAGAATAACGGAAAGTTGTGGAATTACTCCGGAAGCCATGGTATTTCGGTAGAAAATTTCTCCGTAACCAGCCAAAGCGCCGATACCTTCCTGAATACGCGCACCACCCGAGTCGTTAATTCCGATGCAAGGGATTTTCATTTTCAGTGCGTGATCCATTATTTTAGTGATTTTACGAGCGTGTTTAAGCCCCAACGATCCACCCATTACAGTAAAGTCCTGAGCATAAATACAAACCGGTTCGCCGTTGATTGTTCCTGTTCCGGTAATTACACCGTCACCCGGAAGTTCCTTGGCTGCCATTCCGAAATTTTGCTCTTCGTGTTCAACAAAAAGGTCGTATTCATTAAAAGAACCTTCGTCCAATACACTGAGAATACGAACACGAGCAGGCATTTTACCCATCGAAATTTGCTTTTCGATGGCTTTGTCGCCTCCTCCTTTTTCAATTATCGCTTTCTTTTGACGTAAAGCAAGGATGTTTTTCTTTGAAGACATATTATCTGTTTTTAGATTTCAACTAATAAACTGATTATCAGCCGAATGTTTATTTTCTAGTGAATATTTTCAAATGATTTTAGAGACTGCAAAGTTAATATAAAAATCCAAATCCCACATTTTTTAAACAAATGATAAGATTATTAAAACGTTAGTCTTTTAGTTTCAATGACTTAAGTACTGTTCTTTTTGAGGCTCTAAAACCTGCAGAATATAATTCATCATCCGTATTTTCCAGACAAACTGTAAGTTCAGACCTGAAGTCTTTCTCTATTTCGCTAATTCTGAGCAAAATCTTCATTGACAACGCCTGCACACCGATACTCGATTTGGGCGAAAGCATCCATTCGAAGCATTTATTTACAAATTCAATGGAAATTGGTTGATAAATCGGCAGATTATAAAGTATTGACAGACAGATTCTCTGCAAGCCTTGATGTCTATTTATTAAAACTAAATTTACAAGCTGAAAGTTTTTATCAAACGTAATAAGTGAGGGATTTTTTTCAGAAACTTTCTCGATAATCCAAGCTGCTTGCCAAGAAAGCGGTTGATTTTCGTCAAAAATCATCCTGAAAACTTTCTCCAGTTGCTCGCTGTCATGCAGCAAAAAGTCACTGATTTCATCCACTTCTTTTTTTCCTATCGTTCCGGCAAGTATTTCTCTGAACATGGCTCTTATTTGTTTGAAGTGAATGATTTGAACAAAGAAATGTAGTTTTTACTGAAAAATGATCTCTTTCACTACTTCTGCGCCAACGTGATTATTCAGTGATTTTACGATTTCCTCACGCGCCAGAAATAGTTCCTGCCGCAAAACGGAAGATGATAATTTCACGTAAAGTTTCTGGTTATGAAAGTAGAGATTGGTGGTATATTGTTTAATATTATCACCCAAAACCAAGGGCCAAGACTGAATTACCCTGGTCTCGTAGAGTTTTACATCCAGTTTATTTTGTTTCAGCACTTGGCTGATAACTTCTCTAAGTGCTTCGGTGTTTTTTCTGCGCATTTTCACAAACAATTATCTCAACTTCAAAACTTTGCCAACTTCAGCTCCTTTGTTGTATGGAATTGAATTCAAATCGTAAAGCGTCTGCAAACGGATAGCGTACTTTTGCGCAATGCGATACAAACTTTCGCCTTCTTTCACGGTGTGCGTTTCAAATTCGGGCGAGGCTTTTAGTTTCTTTTTAGAAAGATAAACCACCGTTCCGGGTTCAAGTTCACGCGCTTCGGTAAGATCGTTGTGCAGAAGCACTTTCTTTTCGCTCAGTTCAAACTCATTGGCAATACTGGCATACGTGTCACCGGCTTCCGAAAACACGCATTTCACACCGTTATTTCTGTAAACTTGATGTCCTTTGAGTGAAGTTACAGACACTTTTCCCCAAGTGTAAGTAGCTCTATTGGAAGGTGAATCGGCTTTACGCATATCCGGCACGCGTCCGATGTCATACTTATGCAAATCGTAATCATCAATTAGTTTGATTAATTTATGCGCGTAATTTGGGTCAGTAGCATATCCTGCTGCTTTCAGACCGTGTGCCCAAGCTTTGTAATCGGTTGGATCCAGGTTAAAAAGCTCTGCATAGCGTGTCCGCGACACCAAAAACATGGAATGATCTTCGTACGAATCACGTGCTGATTTGTATTTTCTGAAACATTCTCCTTTTGCATCGTCGTCTGCATAAACTTTGTCACCAGTCCAGTTGCTGCATTTTATCCCGAAGTGATTATTGGAAAGCCGCACCAATTCCCCTTTTCCGGCAGCCGATTCAAGTAATCCTTGCGCTAGTTTGATACTTGCAGGGATTTTGTGAAGTTTCTGCTGCTCCACAGCAATGTCCGAATATTTTTGAATGTAATCCAAATACGCTCTGTGCATCGTTTGTCCATTGACAGAAACTACCGCCAATAAAAACAGAAAGAGAATTGTTTTCTTCATAAAATTATTTTTTTGAGCTGCCATTTGTGGCGCAATGTTTGTGAAGAGAAAAATTAGCGTAAAATGCCTCATTTTTCTTCCACAAATATAAAACTTATTTGCCGAAAAAGCTGATAGAGTTAAATAATTTTATATATTTGTAGTTGAACAAAGATTTGCCAGGAAATGAAAAATTTAATTTACGAAACAAAACTTACGGAGTATTTGCCGGATGAAACTCCCTCGGAATTAATGCCTTTGATAGATGAAGCTAAGCGACAAACTGAGAATTCTTATGCAATTTATTCTCATTTTCAAGTCGGAGCAGCACTTCTTTTGGAAAATGGGCTTGTTATTGGTGGAAATAATCAGGAAAACTCGGCATATCCATCCACGCTTTGTGCAGAGCGGACGGCAGTTTTCTATGCCAATTCGCAATATCCGGATGTTCCGGTTAAAATCATTGCGATAGCTGCTTTTACCGAAGGTGATTTTCTGGAAGAGCCAATCACGCCTTGTGGTGGCTGCAGGCAGGTTTTGCTGGAAACTGAAAACCGATTTGGGAAAGATATACAAATAATTCTTTACGGGAAAAATAGAATTTACGTTATGAATAATGTCAGACAACTGCTTCCATTGAGTTTTGGGCGGGATAGTCTGATAAGTGTGAAATAAAGAATGCGGCTTGCGTACATGCAGGCTTCATCCGAATTAAATGATACGCGGATGACAAAGGAAAAATTGACAATCGAATATCCATTGGAGAATGCTTCTGAAGCACATCTTTGGAAAATGGTAGGCGAACCGCTGGGTTTGGCGCTTTGGTTCTCGGACGGTGTAACTGTGGACGGTGACGAATATACTTTTAGCTGGGACGACCACGCTCAAACAGCGTTTCTGACTGACCAAAAGGAAGGTAAATTTATTCGTTTCCAGTGGGAAGAAGATAAAGGCACCGACGCTTTTTTTCAGATTGAAATAGTTACGCAAGATCTGAGCGGACACGTCGGGCTGCTGATTACAGACTACGTTCGAACGGAAGATAAAGAAGATGCAGTCTTGCTTTGGGATAAGCAAATTGATGATTTGAGAAGAAAAGCAGGAATGTAATTTTCAGCTTGAACCGACAAAAAAAGCATAAATTCGAAAATCGATTTTATGCTTTATACTTTGATGCGCCGATAAATTCCGGTTAACCAATAATCTCTCCGCTTCCAATGCAAATTTTAGCATCACGGTCATAAATCACTCCAAACTGACCGGCCGCAATTCCTTGCAGTTTTTCATCGGAATAGACTTTGTATCCTCTTTCGGCTTTGAAAATCTTTCCTTTTGTGAATTCGGGTGTATGACGGATTTTGAAGCTAATATCCACGCCATCACGCAGATTCTCCCAGGGATTTTCTGTAATAAAATGAAAATCGTTGAAGCCGAAATTATTTCCGTACTGTGCCTCCACATCGTATCCACGCGACGCAAAAATGATATTTCCCGGTACGTCTTTCTTAATGACATACCACGGGCCGCCCGATAAGCCAAGCCCTTTGCGCTGCCCGACGGTGTGAAACCAATATCCGTTGTGTTCGCCCAGAATTTTCCCGGTTTCCAATTCCACTATCGGGCCTTTCTTTTCACCTAAATAGCGACGAATAAAATCATTGTAGTTTACTTTTCCCAAAAAGCATATTCCCTGACTATCACCGCGTTTGGCTGAAGGAAGATTAGCACTTTCAGCTATTTTGCGCACTTCGCTTTTCATCAAATGACCGATAGGAAACATCAATTTGGAAACTTGCAGATTATCAATCTGTGCCAAGAAATCGGTCTGATCTTTTATTGGATCTTTGGCTGTTCCGAGGTAGGTTTTTCCGTCTTTCAGAATTGTTGTAGCGTAATGCCCGGTCGCCAATTTATCAAAATCTTGTCCGTAACGCTGATCAAACACACCGAATTTCACCAGTTTATTGCACATCACATCCGGATTTGGCGTAAGTCCGAGCTTCACTTTCTCGATGGTGTAAGCCACCACCGTATCCCAATAATCCTTGTGCAAATCCACCACTTCCAACTTACAGCCGTACTTATGCGCCACCAAACTTGCCATTTCAATGTCTTCTTCCGATGTACAATCCAGCAATTCATCATCGTCCTGACCGATTTTGATGTAAAAAAGCGTGGGCGTGTATCCTTGCTCTTTCAGCAAGTGAACTACTACGGAGCTATCCACTCCTCCCGATATTAATGCGGCTATATTCATTTGTTTTGTTTG
>CAZCIU010000027.1:21500-33799 GCA_964498765.1 uncultured Paludibacter sp.
TGTTTGATGTTTGATGTTTGATGTTTGATGTTTGATGTTTGATGTTTGATGTTTGGTGCTTGATGTTTGGTGCTTGGTGCTTGGTGTTTGATGATTATTTCGTTTACTTGTTTACTTGTTTACTCGTTTACTAAATAAAATAATCTGACAAATCCACTAAACCTGCTTTTACAGCGTATTTTGTTGCTTCGTGGATGTTGTTGACTTCAATTTTTCGGAAAATATTTTTTCTATGGCTAATAATGGTGTGCATACTCGAATGCCGAAGTTCGGCTATTTCTTTCGTGGTTTTTCCGGATGCTATTTCTTTGAGAATTTCTTTTTCAGACGCTGTCAAACGTACTTTTTCAGTTTCGGTCTGCTGTTTATACACATTATTCAGCAAGACATTGGAAACTATACTGCACACAAATCGTCTTTTTCGCATCACTTCCTGTAAAGCCAATTTTATTTCTTCGCCACTGCTATCTTTGTATAGAATGCTAAAATTTGGCGAATTGAAATAAGTCTTTCGAATAAATTCATCGCTCAATTCAGATGAGAAAAGCAGCCATTGAACATTCGGATAAGCCGTTCCCAAATTACAAAGTTCCTCCGCACTCTGAAAATCAAAAAGCGTATAATCCACCACCACAATAATCTCAGTTTGCTTGTCCAGCTCAGCCAATAGCTGCTTCTTTGAATTCGCATCAGCAAACTCGAAATCACCCATCTGCGAAATCATATAGTGCATTCCAAGTTTGGAAATGTACTGATTGTCAGCTAAGATTATTTTTTTTGTCATATCGCTTTTTTCGAGTTTGCAAAGTTAGTGATTTTTCAGATAGAAAAAAAGACGGCTTCACAGCCGTCTTTCCAATTGATTATAACCCCAAATCAATTAATTTTCCCACAAATCCTGCTCGAAGTTCATCAGTTCGGTTTCAATACGTTTTTGCTCGTGCCTCAAGGTATTTTCATCCAGTGAAAATTCCAACAACATACGGCTGTACATATTACTATCGCCGAGCAGATAGCTTGAATAGAGGTTTTGAGAGAAAAAATCGTCGAAAGTCATTCGTTGGCTGTCGTTACCGCTCGGAATAATCAGCTGACGCATCATATACGGACGCAGCTCATCGAACGAAAACCAGCATAACACCGAATTTCGGAAATATGCCATTGTATCGTTTCCTGCCATATTATCCGGATGCAGCGCGTACATCGGTGCAATGGCAATTATTTTAGAATAAAGTCTGGAAGTGTGCGTGTCAAAGAAGATTACTTCTTGCACCAAAAATTTCAACTGATTGCGAACGTAACGCATATATTGATCCATATTCACAGAACGCTCTTCGGTAATCGGGTCAACCTGAATAAGGTTATTTTCCATTTCTTCATCGTAAGCGAAGGTACGGGAAAGTTCATCGCCAACCAGTACATCGTTGAATTGCGGCTTGATGTCACGCGGATTGCGGCTATACACATTCACTCCACTCACAATTGCATCCAGCATCAGGCGGAAAAGACTTTTGTACTGATCCGTAGGACGCGATGGGAAATAAAGTTGAAAGTTCTGCTTATCCCGCATATCAATCACCCGATACACCACGCGCGACCAGGTAATATCCTCCGCACGGTGATTAATTACAGCTATCGTATCTGCCAAAGCATCCAGTTCCATTGTCTGCAAACGAATGTTTCCTATTTCATCAAAGAACGACGCTTCCGGATTTTGTGCTTTCAGACTTCCGGCCGAAAGTGAAATGACAAATAATGCAATGATTAAACTATATTTTTTCATACGAAAATGATTATTTAGAGCCAAGACTTTATAGATTTTTAGATACAAGACATTTAGAACCAAGATTTTTAGATGTTACCATCGACTTTCTGCTTTCTGCTCACTGCTTCTTTTACAATTCCACTTGAATTACTCCTAAGCTTCGCGATTTTCCATCCGGTCCTACGGCTTTGATGTTTTTGAAAGTGATAAAATCACCGCCTTCCAATTCATCAATGTCCGATTTTTGTTTGGATGTCAATTGACCGCTATTGCTGGTAGCTACACCAAGCAGCGTATGCTGAATAAACGATGTAATTTCAAAATTAGCATGCACGAGCGCATCTTCTCCGTAGCTGGCAATCAATTTTGCATTTTGCAACTGACGACGCGTAACACGACCTTCTTTGATTTGACGAGGCACACCGCCCGCATCCGTGTATTGTAAAAACGCGATTGGATCCGGCAAGTATTTCACACGGAAAACACCGCTTCCCATTTGCTGCTCACGACCTTCTACCATTGCCGAAACGAATACAGTGATTTCTCCGTCACGTTCTGCTTTTACAATGTAATTTCCACTGGCAGTTTTTGTGGCAGAACCACCTTCTACACGCACTCGCACGTTTTCAGAAGCAATTCCCGGAACAGACACGCTAAATCGGTTGTCAATTCCACGATAAACTACGTTCAAATCTTCGTTGGAAATGGTTGCTGCCGGCTTCCCAACCGTATATTCTTCGGTAAATGGATAAGACAAAAATCCGCCTTGATTATCCGGCATTCGGATGGTTCCCGAATATTTGAAAGTTCCCGTTTGCGAAGCTACAAATTCATATTTTCCGAATTTATTTGGACCGGTAGCCGGAATTCTGGAACCGTTAATCAAGTATTCATATTGACGAGTACTGTCCGTAGCTGCTAAAATAATATCTGCCGAATATCTACCGCCTTGAATAATGTATCTGGAATTTGGCACCACAAATGCCTGCACTTTATTTACCCTGAAGTCATCAAAGTCCGTTCTGGATTTCAGATATTGCACCGTTTCTGCTTCAGCTCCGCGAATATCCGCCTGGTATTTTGTAAGCAAAGTAATAGCGGCTGAAACCGGCATTGATTCAAACAGCTTATTCTCCCATCTTTTTCCGCCGGTAGTTGCAAACATGGTATTGTACATATCCGCTTTGCCGGGATTAGCTTTCTTCAAAAATTCACGGTAAGCATCTATTTTATCTCTCAATGTTTTTCCGTTACCTTTAGTCAACGCATATTCACCGGCAGCGTCAATATCTTCACGCGCGATGATGTTTATCGCATTTTTATCGGCCTTATCGCCATCGGCAATCTGAAGAATTCCGTATTTGAAATCAGCCAGGTATTTATACATTTCATCCGACTTCACTTTCACTTCGTTAGCCTGATCGAGCCATTCTTTCACTTTGGCCGGATTTTTATCATGCATAAATTTGAAGTCATCATACAAGGCCGCATTTCGCTTGTCTGACGACGAAATAGTTTCACGTAAGCTACTGTCCACCATACCAAAACCGTTCAAGATTTCGCTCGAAACGTTTAGTGCCAACATAGCAGTCAGAACCAGGTACATCATACCTATCATTCGCTGCCGCGGGGTTTCCGGACAATTTTTTGCTCCACTCATTGTTTGGGATCTTAGTTATTGAGTTAATAAGTTATTAAGTTTTTTTTCAAGCAATAACACTTCGTGCTTCCTGCTTCCAACTTCCCGCTTTAACTCAAAGCATTCAACATATTGCCATAAATGGCGTTCAAATCTTCTACTTGTTTGCTTAATTTTTTGGTTGCGTTTTGATAACGCTGGCTTTCCATTTGAGCTACGTTGGCAGCTTCTTTCATTTTGTCCATATCAGCAGAAACGCCATCCACATTTTCCGTAGCACGACGAATGGATTCGGCTTGTTGCTGTAGATTTTCAGTTTGTGCCTGGATATGACGAAGCTGTATTTCATAAATCGCATTGATGGAAGTCAAGCTCTTATTTACATTATCCACATTTCCGGAATAACTTCTGGTGCTGCTCACCACTTGGTCGATTTCAGAATTCACATTTTGATAGGACGAAGCCAAAGTTTCAGCCGTTGTATTCAGTTTTTGCTGCGTATCCGCGAAACTTGCTGCCATTTCCGATGCAGTTTCTATGTTCTTAGCCAAACCATTTGCCACCAAAGCAACATCTGCTAACTTTTGTAGATTTTCAGCCGTCAAAGTCAGATTTTTAATTCCATCACTCAATTTTATCACATCTTCTTCCGTAAGGGCCTCACCAAAATTAATAGCTCCACCGCCTCCGTACACACCCACTTCACCATTTCCGACACTACCTGCGTTTCCGCCGCCACCACCTTGTACAATTATAGTTCCGCCTACTCCGCCACCTGTCTGCGGTTGACCTTCCATGCAGTAAACTTGCTGAAAATCAGCTGAAGTTACTTCACCCGAAGGATTTACGAAAGCAGTTTGTACGCCGCCTTGCACAGCAGATGCAATGGTTTTCACATCAATACGCTCATCGTCTTCTGCTTTGAAATTGAAGATGCGGCTCCAGTCGTACTCGCGGTAAGGTTTATCGAAAATTCCGAGCGCAAAAATAAACGACTCGACCGACATACCTATTCCCAGCATTAAGTTCCCGATAGGAAAGTGCAAAATCTTAAACATCGCACCCATAATAACGATTGACGCACCAATACTGTAAGCTGCAGATACGATTCTACGGCCGGAATACGAGTTCCACCATCTGTAAAATCCACTGCTTGGTTTTCTAAGCTTCATAGCTTTAATTATTTGTTCCGATTGCTCGGTAAGATTTAGTTTTTAGTTATTTTCTGTCAATAATATTAATCTCCGGTGTAAAAACGAACACATCTGAAACCGATGTACGGACGACTTTCGTTTTGATACTGATGCGTTTTTACACCGCTCTGGAGATAATATGCAATGTCTTTCCACGAACCGCCTTTCACCACTTTACGTTTCAAAATTAGCGGATCATCGTTTTTCGCGTTGTACTGATAGTTTGGATTTATTTCTGCCAAAACAGAATTAGAAGAAGGACTGTAAGCACTTGAAGTCCATTCAGAAACATTTCCAGCCATATCATACAAACCGTAATTATTTGGTGCAAATGAACCCACTTTCATCGTAGTAGTTCCTTCATCATTTCCAAAATCTGCTCTGGATGGTTTGAAATTTGCCAAATAGCATCCTTTTGAATCGCGAACGTAATTTCCGCCCCATGGATAAAGTGCCAATTCTCTGCCGCCACGTGCAGCATATTCCCATTCGGCTTCCGTTGGTAAACGGAATTCTTCACCTTGAATTAAATCGGTTCCGAAGTAAAGTTTTGTTCTCCAGTTGGCAAAAGCAGTAGCTTGCTCCCAGGTCACACCTACAACAGGATATTGTGCAAATGCTCCGTGCGAAAAGTACATTTTCATTTTCGGATCATTGTAAGTGTACTGAAAATCGCGCATCCAGGCTGCCGTATCAGGATAAACGTTTACGATTTTGCTTTGGAAAAAGTCGTTTCTGGAAGCCAAAGGTCTGTTGATTGTAACGTTTTGTATCAAACCACTTTCATCAATATATCCGCTGTCAATTCTTACAGACGCGCCGGGAACAAATCGTCCGGTATTCAAATCAAATTTGTTTTTGGGCTGAGCAGCTTGCTCGTAATCGTACCAGCGATATTTGAAACGAAGTTTGCTCGGGTCAATTTCCTTCTTTCCAGCCAAAACCATTCCTTCCTGAAAATACAATGTATTCAAAATATCTTGTACTTCTTCGTCTTTGGAATTCCAAGGCACTTTTGAGCGCCAGTTCAGCAAAGCATCTTCCGGAGCAGCTTCGTCCACATCACCTTTGATGGCTTTTCGGTATTCATCTCTTCCTGCCAAAACCAGCATACGTAGGGCAATAGAATCCTTCACGTAATTCACAAATTGCTTGTATTCGTCGTTTGTGATTTCGGTATCATCCATCCAAAACGCATTCAAAGTCACTTTACGTGGTTGTTCATTCACACTTCCAAAAAGTGCCTCATCATTAGGACCCATCACAAATGATCCGGCTTTAATATAAACCATTCCGTAAGGATTTACATCTCTGAATGAGCCTTTATTTCCCTGGCCCACCAATTCGCCCATCGGTTTGTTACATGCAAGCAAACCAAATGCAATCAATACTATCGGCAGAATTTTTTTCATGTTTATATTTTTGTGTTTTATTTTTCAATATCATTCTAAGTCACTTTGCCCAATGCAGTCTGACCTGCTTAAGACTTCGTGCTTATTAATAACTCTTTTTTTACAAAATTCTTATACTCTTATAACTATTTTTGTTTCCTGTGTCAAATAAAAAGCTGTAAGACAAGAAAATTTCGTGCGAACCGGAACTTGGTCCGAGCATTTTGCTGATTGGCAAATCATAAGCGTAGCCTATCTGAACGCCGCTCATGATGTTAATTCCGGCAAAAACGACCGCCGCATCCTGAAATCTATACGCCAGTCCGCCCCAAAATCGAGAATCGTACTCCAATCGACTGGAAAGTTCGGCTTGCCAGGTATAAAAATCGCTTTTAGCTAAGGTCGAAGTGCGAATTTTCCACTTTGGATCTCTGAATGCATAATCATATCCTCCTGTGAAATACAAAACGCTTCTTACTTTAAATTGCGTTTTTTCTTCATTCAAAGCTATTTGCGGTGCATTTAAATGAACGTAAGAAACACCAAGATAGTATTTTGGGGCAGAATAAAATGCTCCAACAGTGAGATCGAAGCTTAAATCCGAATCATCGGCTGTAGGAATTGCGGCATCTCCCAGGAAATCGTGAAACTCTGAATTGACCGTGGCATTGCGAATACTGTCATACACGAAACCCACGCTCACAAAGCCTAAGTCCACACCGAGACTGGCTGTCCCTTTGCCAATTTTGCGTTTGAATGCGTACTGAAAATGTGCAGATTGATTGGTAAATGCTCCGATTTTATCGTTAAGAAATTTAATTCCTACGCCTTGTGTTGATTTTTCACCGGTTTTAAAAGGAGCGTTGAGGGTAAAGTAGGTGGTTTGTGGTGCACCGGGCATTCCCACCCATTGAATTCGGTGCTGTCCGGACACGTTTATCATGCCATTTTCTCCCACAGCAGCAGGATTGAAAGCAGGCATATTGAACATATACTGGCTGATTTGTGCTTCAAACTGAGAAAAAGCAGGAAGAATCGCAAAAAGCGAAAAAACAAACACCAAAAAGTGCTTTTTTCCTATATTCTTATTTTGAAAAATCATCTGCTGCAATTTTTTGACTTATTAGTTTAACATTGCACCAAAAATGGACAATGTAAAGAAATAAACTTAATAAATCTCAAAAAATTGTATCAGTCAGCCAATATTGTTCGATTTTTTCTAATAATTTCAAATTATTTCGAATGTTATTTGATGCAGTTTTTGTACAAAATGGCGATGCCGAATACACGATGTAAATAACAACGAAATTAAATAAAAAGCGTAGTCAGAGAACTACGCAGCCAAATAAAAGACTAATATTCTTCTTCGTCGAAGAAAAAGTCTTCTTTGCTCGGATAATCGGGCCAAATATCTTCAATGGTTTCATAGATTTCGCCTTCATCTTCGATTTCCTGAAGATTTTCAATTACCTCAAGTGGTGCGCCTGAACGAATTGCATAGTCAATTAACTCATCTTTTGTAGCAGGCCAAGGTGCGTCTTCTATTTTTGAAGCTAATTCTAAAGTCCAATACATTTTAATACAATTATTTAGGTTATTAAATTACGGTTTTTCAAAAGGAGTGCAAAAATATAAATTTTTTTTGATTAAAACGGTTGTTTCCAGACAATTTCTTCTGTTTTATCATCCATTAACAATTTGCGCGACAAAATAAAGAAATAATCGGAAAGCCGATTCACATATTTCACAATTAATTCATCCACCGGAAACACATCGCCCATCTCTACAATTCGCCGCTCTGCTCTGCGCGCTACCGTGCGGCAAACGTGACATTGAGCAGCTTTTACAGTTCCGCCGGGCAGTGTAAATTGCGTTAAAGGCGGCAAAAGTTCATTCAATCTGTCAATTTCTTGCTCCACAGCCTGCACATATTCCTCGCTCATCACCGAAGCTTTTTTGTAATCGGTTTTTGAAGTGTCGGTTGCTAAATTGGAACCTACGGTAAAAAGCAGGTTTTGTATATTTTGCAAAAAGCTTTTGTCTTCGCCATCCATTCCTTGAGCAACAAGTAGGCCAATTTGCGTATTTAGTTCATCTACCGTGCCGTAAGCCTCAAGCCGAACGTCCGATTTTGTCACTCGCGTGCCGCCGATAAGCCCTGTGGTGCCTTTGTCACCTGTTTTGGTGTAAATTTTCATGTGTTTATTTTTTATTTTTTAATTAAGGACACATGGAACACGCTATTAATCATTCCCTTGTGTGTCAAAGTTATTTTACATGGCTGTTTCATTTTTTTATATCTGCGAGAAGTTCTGTATTCTACAAAAACATCTTATAATTTTTCTTTGGAAAATTTTTATTAAAAAACACGACACCCATTTCAAATAAATCAATAGTAGCAGTTACTTTGTCGTTTTTCTTAATTTCCGACCACGCCTGCTCCATAGAACTTGACCAATGAATGTCATCAAAAATAAAAACCGTATCGGAGTGAATATGTTCAATGCATTGCAAAAAATATTTCATAACCGCCTCTTTATGGTGGTTGGCATCAAAGAAAACCACATCCAATTTTTCGAATTTACTGAGCGTTGAAGCCAAAGTTTCATCAATATTCCCCACAATCAGCTCTATATTCTCGATTTCCAGTTTTTCAAAATTTTCTTTGGCAATTTTTGCAATATCCGCACTACCTTCCAGACTTACCATGTTAATATCCTTACGTACAGAAGCCATATACGCCGTACTCAAACCCAGTGAAGTTCCCAGTTCCAGCACATCTTGCGCTTTCGTAAAATTCACAACCCGATACAGAAATTGCGCCCATTTAGGTCTTTTCAGCGAGGTTTTGGCAATGTCCTGCACTTTGGTTTCGCGGTCGTGACCGGTTCCGAAATCATTTATAAAAATTGGACGATCATCAAAATAGAGGTTTTCGCGCAGCGTTTCAATCTGCGAAAAAACGTAAAACGGATTTTTCTCATAAATGGCATTGTGCGTAAACCGATACAAATAAGGCGAATGAATGCCGTGTCCTTTCGTGTTTTTGGCATCTATAATGTGCCGGATAAATTTATGAGCATACTGAACTTTGTTCACGATAGTAGATTTTTAATTTTACGCAAAAATACAAAACTATTGATAATAAAAAAATCCTAAGTCTATTCTAAGAAAAAACGCAGCTAAAATCATTTTTTCAGCTGCGTTTTTGGATTTTATAAAAGGTAAATTTATTTGGCTACAATAGTGATTTTAGCATTTTTCACCCCTTTTGCAGATGCTTCCAGTGTAATGGTGCCGCCTTTTTCAAGACTTTGTACCAAAGCAGTCAGCTGTCCGCTGAAAAGCTTCATTTTCGGTGCTTGAAAACTTTCCAAACTTGCCGGATTTCCATTGGCCACGGCTTTGAATGTTCCTGCTCCGGTAACTTTGAAGCTGATTTCACGGTCGTCGGTGGCACAGAAATTACCGTTCTTGTCCACTAATTTAACATTCACAAATGAAATGTCGCGACCATCGGCGTTGATATTGGTTCTGTCAGCTTCCAGTACAATTTTTGCCGGTTTGCCTGCTGTTTTCACTTCTTTTGTTGCCACAGCTTTTCCGTCAGCATCGTAAGCAACTACTTTTACTGTTCCCGGTTCGTATTTCGTATCCATCCACATCAGGCGGTAACGCTTTTGACGCTCAAAGTTTTTATAAGCTTCCTCGTTTGCTGTCGAATCGCGGTTGATTGACAAATCTTTGGTGCGTTTTCCCTGGCTTTTCCCATTGATGAAAAGTTCGGCCGAAGGATAATTGGTATAAACGAAAATCGGCGTTACTTCGCCTTCACGTCCTTTCCAGTTCCAATGCGGAAGGATGTGCAACGTTTCTACTTCTTTGTTCCAATGGCTGCGATACAAGTAGTAACGGTCTTTTGGAATACCTGCAAGGTCCACAATTCCGAACAATGAGCTGTGAGAGGGCCAATCGGTATAATAAGGTGTTGGTTCGCCGATATAGTCAAATCCGGTCCAAACAAATTCTCCCATAGCGTAAGGCAAATCTTCGTGCTGGATAAAGTCATCTTCCGGCAAATTTGACCAACCACAATGCTCTACGTCATACGACGAAGATTGATGGTCATCGTATCTCGCCATTGATTTTCGCTCAACCGGGAATTTATACACGCCGCGAGAACTAACTGTGGAAGTAGTTTCTGTTCCAAGAATAACTTGTTGCGGTAGTTTTTTGTAGTTTTCATGATACAAATGCGGACGATAGTTAAAGCCCGGAACATCCAGCAAAGCTGCGAAGTTATTATTTACAACAGCCCCCGGATTATCCATTCCGTTTGTAACCGGACGAGTTGGATCTTCACGGTGGCAAATGTCTTGCAAGAAAAGATTGCGTTTTGGTCCCATATCGCCATTGCCTTGTTCCGGCACTTCATTTCCTATACACCACATGATTACAGAAGCATTGTTGCGGAAATTATGCAATACATTAACCATATCTTTTTCAGCCCATTCGTCCCAGAAAAGATTGTAACCATTCTGAACTTTCGGCTGTTTCCATTCGTCAAAAGTTTCCACCATCAGCATCATTCCCATTTCGTCGCAAGCGCGCACCAATTCAGGCGCAGGCATATTGTGCGAAGTGCGAATGGCATTGGCTCCCATATCTTTCATAATGCGGATTTGACGACGAATAGCCGCGTCATTTACCGCTCCTCCCAATGGCCCTAAATCGTGGTGATTACATACGCCTTTGAAAACAGTTTTTTCGCCATTCAAGTAAAACCCATCGTTTGGACGTACTTCAATGGTCCGAATACCGAATGTGGTGGTGTATTCATCCACCAGTTTTCCGTTTGCGTAAAGCTTTGAAACGGCTTTATAAAGATGCGGATTGTCTAATGACCAGCGTTTTATATCTTCTACCACCATATCTTGGTTAAATTCGCCCAGGCTGTATTTATCCAATTTTGTTTCCTGCGTAGCAACAACTTTTCCGCTTGGGTTAAGCACTTGCGTAGCTAATTTATAATCGCCGTTTGCTTTGGAATTTTGAATTTTTGTACGCACATTCACTTTTGCAAATCCATTAGTTACTACCGGCGTAGTTACATAAGTTCCCCAAACCGGAATATGTACATCGTCAGTGATGATTACGTGCACATTTCTGTAAATTCCCGAACCTGGATACCAGCGAGATTGCTCCGGACGGTTTTCCAGACGAACAGCAAGCACGTTTGGCGTATTGTCTTTGTTCAAAAAGTCCGTTACGTCAAAGTGGAATGAATTGTAACCGTAAGGCCACTCACCTACTTTTTTGCCGTTTACATAGACTTGCGAATTGGCCATGGCACCATCAAAAAGCACGGTAACACGTTTTCCGGCTTCGTAAGCAGGCAGATTTCCGGTGTTTCTGTACCATCCCACTCCCACAAATGGAAGTCCTCCGGTACGTCCGGCGTGCTCGGTAGCTTCGGTCTGTCCGTCTTGCAGAATAGCCACATGCTGTTTGTCGTTTTGAGGGCTGAAAGGTCCGTAAATAGCCCAATCGTGAGGAACTCTAACTGTCTGCCAGCCGCTATCGTCGTAGTTGGCATTCATTTGGGCAGGCTCATCCGTGCGGATGAATTTCCAGTTTTTTTCAAGCAAATACTCTTTGCGATTTTGTGCGGATGCATTGAAGACAAATGCGATGGCAAGTATCAAAAATGCTAAATTCTTTCTTGTCATAGAATAGTATATTAGATAGTTTCTAGATTTAAAGCTACAAATATAGCTATTTCATTTGACATCTAAAATCTAAAAAATTAGAATATTAACAAAAAAACATCCGAAAAATTAATTTCGGATGTTTTCAAAAGCTATTACTGATAGATTATTAAATCTGTTTCATTTTTACGTTTAATTTGGAAGAACTGCTTAAATCAACTTCAAGCGTTTGCTCAGCATAAGAAATCATACTAATCTTGATGTTTACTTTTCCGGGTTTGATGTTTTTGATAATAAAATTCCCGTCCAAATCTGAGTATATTTTTTGTCCATCAATAGTAATCTCGGCACCGGCTAGCGTTTCGTTTGCTGAAGCATCAACAATAAGTCCGTTTACAACTACATCTTGAGCAGCAACTTCTACGTTTGCTTTGGTTTTTGCTTCTGCTTTTGCGTCTTTCGCTGCGCTAAGATTGATTATTGCCAAAGAAAACATGGCAAGTAAGATTAGTTTTTTCATTTCCTGTATAAATTTTTCTTTTAATTTTCTGATGCAAAAGTACGACACACACATTACATCATTATGACGAAATTTATACAATT
>CAZCIU010000028.1:0-10471 GCA_964498765.1 uncultured Paludibacter sp.
GAGATGCAGCCGGAGAGACTGTAATCGGTGCCAGTGTTCTTGAAAAAGGAACAACTAATGGCATGATGACCAATATCGACGGACAGTTTAGTCTCGACGTTGCCACTGACGCTACGCTTGTGATTAGCTATATCGGCTATAAAACACAAGAATTATCTGTAGCCGGACAAACGAACTTTTTTATTACTATGGAAGAAGATTCACAACTTCTTCAGGAAGTAGTAGCAATTGGTTATGGTACAGTTAAGAAAAATGATGCTACGGGATCACTTATTGCCATTAAACCGGAAGAAATGAACAAAGGTTTGACTACCAATGCTCAAGACATGATTACAGGTAAAATTGCCGGTGTTGTAGTAACATCAGGTGGTGGAACTCCGGGTGGAGGTTCTGTAATCCGTATTCGTGGTGGATCATCTTTGAATGCAAGTAACGACCCGCTTATCGTTATCGATGGTTTGACTATTGATAATAATGGTATTCAGGGTGTTGCTAATCAACTTAGTACAATCAATCCAAATGACATTGAAAGCTTCACAGTTTTGAAAGATGCTTCTGCAACAGCTATTTATGGTTCGCGTGCATCTAACGGTGTTATCTTGATTACTACCAAAAAAGGTCGTTCAGGTTCAAAACCAAAACTATCTTACAATGGTAACTTCAACGTAAGCGCAATTGGCAAATACATTGATGTAATGACAGGTGATGAGTACAGAGCTTATGCAAATTTACTTTACCCAGGTCAAGATGATATCCTTTCAAATCTTGGAAATGCTAACACACATTGGCAAAGCGAAATTTACCAAACAGCTTTAGGTCACGATCATAACGTGAATTTGACCGGTGGTTTGAGAAATATGCCTTATCGTTTCTCTGCAGGTTACACTAACTCTGATGGTATTATCAAAACCTCAAATTTTGAGCGATTTACTGGAGCATTTAGCCTAAATCCATCTTTGTTTGATGACCACTTGAAAATCAATATCAATGCAAAAGGTATGTACGTGAAAAACCGCTTTGTGGATACTGGTGGCGTAGTAGGAAATGCTATCCGCTTTGACCCAACACATCCGGTAAGATCTACTGAAGCTCCTTATGGCAATGAATTAGGTGGTTTCTGGCAATGGGCTACATTCAGAGGCGACGGATCATTCCTTTCTGTAAACAAAGATGCACCGGGTAACCCTGTAAGTATGCTTGAACACAGAGACGACCGCTCTAAAGCATGGGACATCCTTGGAAACATTGATTTCGATTATAAATTGCATTTTGCTCCTGATTTCAGATATCACTTGAATTTGGCTACAAATATTTCTCAAGGTAGACAAAACACAATCATCTCTCCACAATCTTTTACAAATATTGTAGGTGGTGGATACGATGGATATACCAATCAGGACAAATGGAACCGTCAGTTGAGTACTTATCTTCAGTACTTGAAAGAACTGGAAACTCAAACATTTGACATTATAGCTGGTTACGAGTGGCAACGCTATCACCGTGAAGGAAGCTATGATGGAAAATCAATTACAAAACCAGATTATATTTATCAAACAGAAGAAGTTAAATGGGCTACACACAACCAGCTTGTTTCATTTTTCGGACGTTTGAACTATTCATTGCTTGAAAAATATCTTTTCACTGCTACGGTACGTGCCGATGGTTCTTCTCGTTTCTCTCCTGAAAATCGTTGGGGTATTTTCCCATCTTTCGCATTTGCCTGGAGAATGAAAAACGAAGGTTTCTTAATTGACAACAGCACTGTTTCTGATATGAAATTGCGTCTTGGATACGGTGTTACTGGTCAGCAAGATATAGGTCTTGACTTCCCATTTTTGCCGGTTTATACAGTAAATAAAGACGGAGCTGAATATCCATTTGGAAATGCATACTACGGTACAGCTCGTCCGGATGCTTACAACAAAAATCTGAAATGGGAACAAACTACTACTTACAATGCAGGTTGGGATATTAGCTTGTTGAACAACAGATTCTCTGCATCTTTGGATTATTACTATCGTATTACTAACGACTTGATTAATGTTGCTCCGGTTCCTGCCGGTACAAACTTTAGAAATAAAGTAATTCAAAATATTGGTTCGTTGAACAATCAGGGAGTTGAGTTGATGTTGAATGCAAAAGTGATTTCTACACCGGAAGTTACCTGGGATTGGAATTACAACATTACTTACAACCGCAACCATATCACTAAACTTACTTCAGGTGATCAGGAAGGTTATTATGTTCCAACAGGTGGTATTTTCCAAGGTTCTATCCAGGCTCACGCAGTAGGATATCCTGCAGGTTCATTCTTTATCTACCAACAAGTGTATGACAACGCCGGAAAACCAATCGAAGGACTTTATGTTGACAGAAATGGTGACAGCAAAATCACTGAAGAAGACAAGTACTTCTATCACAATGCTTCTCCTGACTTCACAATGGGCTTAGCTTCCAAATTGATTTACAAACAATTCGACTTTGGAGCATCTGCACGTGCTAACATTGGCAACTATGTGTACAATGCAGTAGCAGCTGAAAGAATGAATGTGGGTAGAAACGGTGTTTGGTCGCCATTGGCATTCTTCGAAAACAAAGTAACATCAGCATTTGATACTAATTTCACAGGTGGAACAGGTATTACATTTATGTCTGATTATTATGTTCAGAATGCATCTTTCGTACGCATCGACAACATTACTGCAGGTTATTCATTTAATAAAATATTAGGTGGTTTGATCTCAGGAGGACGTCTGTCTGCAACTGTACAGAACCCATTTGTATTTACAAAATACAAAGGTCTGGATCCTGAAATCTTTGGTGGTATTGATGGAAACGTCTATCCAAAACCAATAGTAACTGTAGTTGGACTATCACTTAATTTCTAATCTATTCAACATTAAAAAATATGAAACTAAATAAGAAAATTCATCTTTATCTAATAGCGCTGGTAGCAGCTTTCGGGCTTTCTTCTTGCGTTCAAGATTTGGATATTCAGCCAATAGACCCATCTACAATGCAGACTTTCGAAGAAACGGATGTTTTCACAAAAGTATATGCAGCATGGGCATTGACCGGACAGCAAGGTCCTGATGGAAACAATGATATTGACATTGATGATGAGGGAAGATTTTCCTTGTATCGTACGCTTTGGGTAACTCAACAGCTGCCTACTGATGAAACTGTATGTGCTTGGGGCGACATTGAAGTTGTGACCATGAACAGATCAGCTTTTACTTCTACCAATCCTGCATTGAAAGGACTTTATGCACGTCTTTATTTCGGAGTGACTATAGCTAATCACTACCTGGATCAAACTGCTTCTTCATCAGAAGATGCTGAAATCAAAAGAAAACGTGCAGAGGTTAGATACCTTCGTGCTTTGGCATATTATTACCTGATGGATGTGTTTGGAAATGTTCCATTCGCTACTGAAGTTAAGTCAGAAGCTCCTGAGCAAATCAAACGTGCCGATCTTTATGCTTGGATTGAAACTGAGCTGAAAGAATTGGAACCAGATTTGTTTGAACCAAAACAAGCTCCTTACTACCGTGTAGATAAAGCGGCTGCTTGGATGTTGTTTGCTCGCTTGTATCTTAACGCTGAAGTTTATACCGGAACTGCAAAATGGAATGAAGCAGCTCAGTATGCTGATAAAGTTATGAAATCAGAATACAAACTGGCTACAAATTACAAATATCTTTTTATGGCTGACAATGCCGGAACAATGGACGGATCAACTGTAAATGATGCTCCAAAAGAAATCATTTTCCCAATCGCAGCTGACGGTGTGAAAACCAAAAACTGGGGATCATCTATCTTTGTAATCAACTCTACACGTACTACAGGTATGACAGAGTGGGGAACAACAGGTGGCTGGGGAGGTAACAGAGCTCGCGTAAAATTAATTCGTAAGTTCATCCCTTCAGGTGATGTTCCTGCTGTTGACGATTTGACAACTATTGCCAATGATAAAAGAGCAATGTTCTACTCAACTGACAGAACGCTTAATATTGCTGACGTAACTATTTTCAAAGAAGGTGTTTCTGTTCAAAAATTCTGGAATACCCGCGCGGATGGCAAACCAACAACTGATATTGAATTCCCTGATATGGATATACCATTTATGCGTGCTGCTGAAGCTTATTTGACTTATGCAGAAGCTGTAGTAAGAGGTGCATCTCCAGTAGGAGGTTACACTGCGCTTCAAGCAGTAAATGCTGTACGAGCAAGAGCCGGAGCAAGCGTATTGGTTGCTGTGGATAAAGACGTTATTTTGGATGAGTGGTCAAGAGAATTCTATTTCGAAGGCCGTCGTCGTACTGATTTGATCCGTTACGGATATTTCACCGGAAACAACTACAACTGGGACTGGAAAGGTGGAGTTGCTAATGGAACTTCATTGCCTTCTTACCTGAACCTGATGCCGCTTCCTGCTGATGATTTGAATGCAAACTCAAACTTGGAACAAAACGAAGGTTACAATTAATTGTTGAATTCTTATAAATACAATTAGAAATGAAAAAAATAAATCTATTAATACTTGGTCTTGTTTTGGTGCTTGGCTTCAATTCTTGTCAGGAAGATCCGATAGTTACTATCAATCCGCTTGCTGAAACCGGAGATATGAGCTTCAAACTGAACCAATCCAGATACTCAAACTACGTGTATGAGTTAATCGAAGCGAATAATGATTTGGATATGGAAGCGCTTTACACTTCCCAACCGGATTATGCGTTCACGGCTGCTGTAACCTACTATATTCAGGTATCTTTCAATGAAAATATGACTGATTCAGTAGAACTTCCTTCATCCGTTCAAGGTGAAAAAGTGACTATCAATACAAAAGAAATGAACAAAGCTATTCTTCAACTATATGGAGGTGAAATGCCAAATCCAACTGTTGAAAAAGATGTTTTTGTTCGTCTGAAAGCTGTAGTTAGTGAAGCTACACGCACTCCACTTATTACCGAACCTACAGTAAAACCTCTTTTCTCAAATGTAGTGAAACTACGAGTTCTTCCCTACTTCATAGAAGACAAGGTTAGCTTCGATAAAGCTAAAAAACTCACTTACTGGTATATTGTAGGTACATTAGGAAAAGGTGACCACTGGATTAACGATGCTTCCGGTGTAGGACATTCTACTATTCCATTGGGAGTTTTAGAAGGAGACTTATATGACGGCGAAGGAAATGGAACCTTCAGTTACACAGGTTATATCAAAACATCACAAAACTTCAAGATTGTCAGAGATTTAGGTAGCTGGAACGTACAGTGGGGAAATGCTGACGGAAAAGCCATCAATAAACCGATTCTTAAACTGAAAGATGGCGATGCAGAAGGAACTGACTTCCAGGTTCCGGAAGATGGTTATTATAACATTACATTGAACTCAATCAATAATACACTGAAAATTGAAAAAGTGCAAATTACTCCTGCAGTTCATCCTAATATGGGATTGGTAGGTACAATCAACGATTGGGGAGGCGCTGGCGCTGACGTAGTATTGCAACCATTCCAGGCTGAAAACAACCATTACTGGTATGCAACGTATACTGTGGCTGCAGCCGGAGAAGTAAAATTCAGGGTTGACAATAAATGGGATTTGAGCTGGGGTAACAGTACCTTCCCGCAAGGATTGGCTACACCGGGTGGACCAAATGTTCCGATTGCTGCAGGTACCTATACTATTCTATTTAACGATTTGGATGGATTCTATCAATTCATTAAAAAATAAGTAAAAAATCAGAAGTTGCTGTCTGGTAGAGGCAGCATCTTCTGAATTAAAATTTACAATTCAAAACTTAATAAATATGAAGAAAGTATTTTTATATCTGTTCACATTGTTGGTTGGTTCGTTTGCATTTTATTCTTGCGATGATCCGTATGCAGGGCAAGAAGTAGCCGATCCGACAGTATTTGAACAGGAAGCATTGCAAGACGCTAATTTCAAAGCTACAGTTTTGGCTAATCCTTTGCTTGTAACAGCAGAGAAAATTGGAACAACCGTAGGTTTAATTAATATCGATTCAAAACCGACTTTGTTAGACAATGATGCTCACGTAGAGTACAAAGTTGTTTTGTCAAATACAGAAGATTTTGCAAATTACAAATTCTTACCTGTTGTTGCTGGTGGTGCTACAGGTTCTAATTTGATTGCTAACTACACTGCATTGAATGATACATTGAAAGCACTTAACCCAACTTTGGCTGAGCATACAACCTATGCACGCGTTTTGGCTTACATTGTTGCAGGTGGCACAAGAGCATTGTACACAACTGCTAATATGCCTTTCTCTGTAAAATCGTATAACTATCCTCCGGTTGCAGTTAATGACACCGTTACTGCTATCAAAAATCAAATTTTGATTTATAACGTACTTCAAAACGACAGCGATCCGGAAGGAGACCAACTAAGCATTCAAGGCGTAGGAACTCCGGCTCATGGTACAGTAACTGTAAGTGGTGGTTCTATTATTTACACTCCGGCAACAGATTATGTGGGTGAAGATAGATTTACTTACACTGTTTCTGACGGTAATTCTACATCTACTGCAGAAGTTGTCATCACTGTTACTGCTATGCAGCAATACTTTGAAGTAAATGTAAGACCTTACTACATCATCGGTTTGGGTGATGGTGCATGGAATAATTCAGTAGCTGGTTTGGGAGTTTCTATTTTCCCATTAAGCGTGATAGATGGCCATGTTTACAATGAGCAAGGTGATGGTATGTTTACTTACACTGGATATTTTGAAGCCGGAAAAGGATTTAAATTAATCCGTGATTTAGGAAACTGGGATGAACAATGGGGAGAAAAAGATGGTGCTTATGTTCATAATGATGGTGGCTCAAGCGACATTAAATTAGCTGAAAGCGGTTATTATACCATTTCTTTGAACTCAATCAACCACACTCTTACAATTGAAAAAGTAGCTGATGTTACAACTTCGTACAATACGCTTGGAATGATTGGTGCATTTACCGATTGGAGTAGCGATATTGCTATGACTGCTTACAACAAGCATTCTTGGTACAAAGAAGTTACATTCAACGCAAACACGGAAGGTAAATTCAGAGCAAATAGTGATTGGGGTATTAACTGGGGTGCAACTACATTCCCTGTTGGAATTGGAGTTGGCAACGGACCAAATATTCCACTTGCTGCCGGAACTTACATGGTAATGTTCAATGACATTTCAGGTTGCTATTATTTCTACAAGAAATAAACTACGATAAACTACTATATAAAAAGGCCGACTTTTTCACAAGGTCGGTCTTTTTTGATTTTTTTTCAGTTATAAAAAAACATTACACATGAAAAAAATATTTTTTCTGATTTTAGTTTTTGTTTCGGTTAATTTAGTTGGTCAAATCACCAATCCAAATCCTCCGGAATGGGCGAAAAATGTTGTTTGGTATCAGATTTTTGTAGAAAGATTCCACAATGGCGATAAATCAAACGACCCAACTCCCGAAACAACGACGGTGAAAGATATGAAGATTTTTCCACCGGAAGGATGGCAAATATCCAAGTGGACAAGTAATTGGTTTGAACGTCAGCCGTGGGAGCAAGATAGTACGCAAGGTTTTAATTCGGTGATTCAATCGCGCAGATACGGTGGCGATTTGCAAGGAGTGATGGATAAATTGGATTATCTGGAAGAACTTGGAGTTACAGCTATTTACTTCAATCCAATCAATGATGCGCCATCTTTGCACAAATACGATGCACGAAATTATCATCATATTGATGTGAATTTTGGTCCGGACCCGGTAGGAGATATGAAAATAATAGCTTCTGAAAATCCGAACGATCCAACGACATGGAAATGGACTTCTGCTGATAAACTTTTTCTTAAATTGGTCGATGAATTTCACAAACGCGGAATTCGTGTGATTTTGGATTTTTCATGGAATCATACGGGAACTAATTTCTGGGCTTGGCAGGATATTCTGAAAAATCAGGATAAATCCATTTACAAAGATTGGTACGAAATCTCTGCTTTCGATAATCCGGCTACGCCAGAAAATGAGTTCAAATACAATGGTTGGGGCGGATATGGCTATTTGCCGGAACTTCGAAAAGTTGATATTACTACCACTCGAATTCATGGTTTAGCTTACGAAGGAAATATCCACGAAGGTCCGAAAAAACACATTTTTGATGTTACAAAACGTTGGCTTGCACCGGATGGAGATATTTCTAAAGGAATTGATGGTTACAGACTTGACGTAGCGGAGCAAATTGGACTGGGATTTTGGCGCGACTATCGCACGTATGTAAAAAGCATCAATCCGGATGCTTATTTGCTGGGAGAAATATGGTGGGAAAAATGGCCGGATAAACTGATGAATCCTGCGCCTTATATGCAAGGTGATGTTTTTGATGCGGTAATGTTCTATCAGGTTTACAAGCCTGCTCGTGATTTTTTCAATAATACCGAATCGGAAATAAATGCTGCTCAACTGCGTGATAGTTTGGAATTTCAGTGGAACAACATTCCAAATAAAAATGAATACGCTATGATGAATGTGGCTGCATCACATGATGCACCGCGTTTGCTGAGTGATTTCTACAATAAAAACCGCTATAAATTTAAAGCCAATCCGGAAGAAAATGCCAATTATAAAACCGGCAAACCGGATAAAGAAGCATACGAAAGATTGAATTTGTATCTCGTTCACACGTTTACTTCACTCGGTTCTCCACAAATCTGGAATGGCGATGAAATGGGAATGTGGGGTGCTGACGATCCAAATTGTCGCAAACCGCTGATGTGGAAAGGAATGAAATTTGAAAAAGAGTATCGGAACAACATTCAGGATGGAAAGAAAGAATACGATAAAATCAAATTCAATAAAAAGCAGTTTAAGTTTTATAAAAAACTGATAAAAATCCGCAAAGAAAATCCTGTTCTGGCATTGGGTGACTTCAAGTTTTTAACTGCTGAAGGTAAAAAGCTGGCTTATTCCAGAACTGATGGAACTGATGAAATTGTAGTGATTTTTAATTTGGAACCATCGAAACAAGAATTTTCTATTCCGGAAGGTAAATACAAAGACTTACTCACAGGAAAGAAATACAGAAAATCAAATTTGAAATTAAAGCCGATGAAGGCCATGATTTTGAAAAAGATAAATTAAAATTAATGAAAGAGGCGACCTTAAGTTCGTCTCTTTTTTTGCTTTAATTTAAAAATATCTGCAATTTCAAACGTTTGCACTTGTCTGAAATTTCATTTAGCAGTCTAAACTTCAGATAGACACGTAATTGCATTATTTTTGTGGACATTAAAAATCTACATTTTAATTTATTCCGAAAAAAATAATTGAACAAAATCATGAAAAAAACTACTCTTCTAATTGCTATTGGTCTGATGGTTTCTATATGGAGCTGGGCACAAGTCATTACTTCAAATCCTACTTTTGTAACTAAAGATTACAACGGTGTGATTGAAATTATTTACGATGCTACGAAAGGTACAGCCGGTTTGAAAGATTATACGGGTACTGATGGAGTGTATGCTCACACCGGAGTAATTACAAATGAGAGTACAGACGATACAAAATGGAAACATGCATCAACCTGGGGTGATAATTCTGCAAAGTACAAATTAACCTCTCTGGGAAATAACAAATGGAAGCTTTTAATCACACCGAATATGACCGGTTATTACGGACTTACAACGGGTGAAGTGGTTAAGAAACTGGCTTTTGTATTCCGCAATAGTACAGGTTCAAAAGAAGGAAAAGATATTGGTGGTACAGATATTTTCTTACCGGTTTACGAATCAGGCTTAAATGTAAGTTTCACTAATCCGGTTTCTAATAAATCAGTTCAAGTAGGTACAACAGAAACAATTAGCATTGCTTCCTCTGTTGCGGCTAATTTGGAATTGCTTATTAATGGAGCAAGTGTAAAAACTGCAACTTCTGCTACCACATTAACACACAGTTTTACTTATTCGAATGCAATTGATTATCAGTTGGTTGCAAAAGCTGAGGCTGGAGGTTTGACAAAATACGATACAATCAATGTAAATGTTGCCGGACCGGTAGTTAATCAACCTCGCCCTGCCGGATTTAAAGATGGAATTACCTATTCTGCTGATGGTACACAAGCTACATTAATCATGTATGCTCCGGGAAAAACGAATGTTTTCTTAATCGGTGATATGACGGATTGGGCTCAAAAAAATGAGTATCAACTTAAAAAAGACGGAAGCTACTGGTGGATTACTATTACTGATTTGACACCGGGAAAATTATATGGTTTCCAATATTTGGTTGATGGAAATTTGCGAGTTACAGATGCTTACACTGAACTTGTTCTTGATCCTTGGAATGATAAATGGATCAATGAGAACCATAATATTTACCCAAATATGCCTGCTTATCCGGAAGGAAAAACGGAAGGATTAGTAGCTACGCTTCAAAGTAAAAAACCTACTTATAATTGGCAAGTA
>CAZCIU010000028.1:10571-33064 GCA_964498765.1 uncultured Paludibacter sp.
GGAAGGATTAGTAGCTACGCTTCAAAGTAAAAAACCTACTTATAATTGGCAAGTAACTGATTTTACGGTAACAAATCCGGATAATTTAGTGATTTATGAAATGTTGCTGCGTGACTTTACAACTGAGAAATCGCTTGAAGCAGCCATTGCAAAATTAGATTATTTGCAAGGATTAGGAATTACCGCTGTGGAATTGATGCCAATTCAGGAATTTGATGGAAATAACAGCTGGGGATACAATCCGAACCACTTCTTTGCGCCTGACAAAGCGTATGGAACGCCGGATATGTACAAAAAATTCATTGACGAATGTCATAAACGCGGAATTGCTGTTATCATTGACAAAGTATTCAATCACGCTACTGGTCAGCATCCGTTTGCAAAATTATATTGGAATGGAACTGCCAACAAAACAGCCTCAAATAATCCTTGGTTTAACGTAGATGCTCCACACCAATTCAGTGTATATCATGATTTTAACCATAGTTTTTCGGGAACAAGAGATTATTTCAAACGTGTTCTACAATATTGGTTGACTGAGTACAAAGTAGATGGTTTCAGAATGGACTTAACCAAAGGTTTTACGCAAAGATCTGGTACAGAAAATTTGTTTGACCAAGATCGTGTGAATTATCTAAAAGAATATCACGATGCAGTAAAAGCAGTAAAACCAAATGCTGTGTTTATTCTGGAGCATTTTGTAGGTGGAAGTGAAGAAGATTATTTAGCTTCGCTTGGAATGTATCTTTGGAGAAATATGAATAATCCATTCAATCAATCAGCAATGGGTTATAGTACAAATGCGGATTTCAGTGGAATGAATACTTTCCCTCGCAAATGGATTGGATATGCAGAAAGTCACGACGAGGAGCGTAATTTTTACAATGCAAAAGAACACGGTAATGGAATTATTAAAACAGACTCAATTGCTCGTATCGGCAGAGTACCATTGAATATGGCATTCACCGTATTAACTCCGGGACCAAAAATGATTTGGCAGTTTGGTGAATTAGGATATGATTATTCAATCAATTCTCTAGGTGGTCGTGTAGATCCAAAACCTTCTGCTTTCCCTTTGCTTAATTTAGCACACAGAAAAGCAGCTTATGACAAATCTGCAAAAGCCATTAACTTGAAAAAAATGTTCCCAAAAGCATTTACTGAAGGAGATTACAGCTTGCAAGTTGCAACAAGTGACTGGGACTTAGGAAAACGTGTAGCTTTAACTCATTCAGATTTGAATATGGTGATGTTAGGAAACTTCCAACCAAGCGGAACAGTTTCAACTTATCCAAATTTCCAAAAAACAGGAACTTGGTATGAATTGTTGACTGGCGCTGAATTGAATGTAACAAACACAAATATGACAATTCCGGTGAATGGTGGCGAAGTGAAAATTTTTGTTGATAGAAAAATTACAGTAAGCACAAGTAACGATGAACTGAAAAATGACGTTGATATTTCCATTTATCCAACTGTAACGAGTGGGAAAGTTTGGATTTCTACAGCTTCGGATGTGAAAAATGTAGTGATTTATAACTCACAAGGAGCTTTGGTTCGTTCATATAATCAAGTAAAAGAAGTAGATGCTTCAGATTTAACTTCAGGTATGTATTTGATGGAAGTAAATACAACTGAAGGCAGAAAAGTAGAGAAGATTGTTAAAAAATAGATTGGTTAGTAGAAAGAAAAAAAGGGAGTTTCAGATTTTGAAACTCCCTTTTTTGTGTAAATATATCTTGATTTTTACTCAATGTTTTTTCTAACTTTTGTCAAAAATCCGAGCATTCTCTCATTGTCTTTTTTCTCTATAATGTCTAGTAATTCGCGTAATTCAAGGCGAATATTTTCCACCTGTTTTGGAGTATAAGGATTAAAAAGAATTTCTGTAAGCAAAAAATCATCTTCCGAAAGCAGGCCTTTTGCAATGTCCATGTGACGCTTGAAAGTGGTGCCTGGCGCATCTTGATGCTTCATAACCGATGCAAAAACCAAAGTGGAAGCAAATGGAATAGAAAGCGAGTAGGCGATTGTTTCATCGTGCTCGTCGAAAGTATATTCAAAGATATTCAGTCGGAGTGAAAGGTACATGTCTTTGAAAAAAGCCTTGCCCATGTGATCTGATTCGGAGATAATAATGGCACTTTGCGTACTCAGATTATCAAGTGTAGCAAATGTAGGTCCAAACATCGGGTGTGTAGAAACGTATCGTCTGCCACTTTTTTCGTAGTAATCCTGCAAACCAGTTTTCACCGAAGCAATATCAGAGATTATACAGCTTTTCGGGATGTAAGGCAGTACTTTTTCAAATGCCTCGATGGTGTATTTTAATGTTACACAATTTATTAGCAATTCCGGTTCAAATTCCTTTATCTCTTCTAATTGTGTAAGCCGCAATGTGTTAAATACAAAGCGAAGTTTTTTCGGATCCGTGTCATAAAGTGCCACTTCGTGCTGAATGCAAAGTACATCGGTAAGGAAAGTACCCATTTTTCCGGCACCTAATATCAATATCTTCATTTTATAAAATTTTTGTGTGCAAAGGTAAGAAAAAAAGGCATTGTTTGAAAAACCAGACTAAGCCAATTTAAACGAAAAAACCTAACAGTTTTGGCTGTTAGGTTTGATTTCTATTTGATATCGTTTAACTATTTTCTGCCAAACGCTTTATCTACTTTCAAAAACGGAATAACCGCCAGCGTAGGAATGGCGCAAATCATTACAAAAATAAAGAAATGGTTATATCCGATTAATTCTTGTATCCACCCGGCAATCATTCCCGGAAGCATCATTCCGAGTGCCATAAATCCGGTACAGATCGCGTAATGCGCTGTTTTGTGTTCGCCATCTGAGAAATAAATCAGATAAAGCATATAAGCCGTAAATCCAAATCCGTAGCCAAATTGCTCCACACCAACAGCCAGATTAATCAATACCATATTTTCCGGCATAAACCACGAAAGGTATAAAAATGCTAAATGCGGCAGTGTAATACAAAGTGCCATCGGCCAAAGCCAGTATTTCAGTCCTTTTCGTGAAGCGGCAATTCCTCCAACAATTCCACCAAGCGTAAGCGAAATCACACCCACGGTTCCATACACAAATCCAACTTGCCCCGTGGTCAACCCCAATCCGCCCACATCTCGACCGTCGAGCAAGAATGGTGATGCCATTTTTACCAGCATCGCTTCTCCCAAGCGGTAGAGCAGCATAAAAGCAATGGCAATCCAGATTCCTTCTTTCTGAAAAAATGATTTGAAAGTCAGTCCAAATTCCCGAAGAATATCGCTTGGAGAGTGATTTTTGGTACTGTCTGAAGCCGGGCGTGGCAATGCAAATCGGTGATAAATAAACACTAACAAGAAAAATCCTGCTAATACATAAAAAGTGATACTCCACGCAAGCGGAAGATTTCCGGACGCAGCTGTGAATGTGCCTGTGACTTCTTTATTTAGCTTTTTGTCAAGTTGTACAACCAAATACGCTGGTTTATCCCAGTTTGTTTCGTTAAAAACAAGTCGATCTCCGCTAATCAGCGAAATGCTCTTATCACCACCCGAAAAACGCGAATTTAGCACCATTTCTTTACCGGCTTCCGGTTTTTGATTAAGGGTGACAGATATAATTCCTGCATTACCAACATCGCCGGAAGCAACGGCCTGTTCCGTTTTTTTCTCCGCAAAATTTCGGCGGATAAAGTCGGCAAGCGGATTGGTAATATTTTTTGACCACCAGCTTGCTTCTGTGTTGTTGGTAGCTTTAACTACCGCATTTTCTGCCAGTACAAATCCGTTTTTCTCGTTTTCAGCTTTTGCAAATTCTTTAATTTCAGCTAATTTTTCCGGAGAAATATTCTGTGTAGAAAGCATCAGATTAGTCGGATAGGCAAAAAATGTGGGTTCAGTTGCCGTGCTATCTCGCAGAATTGGAGCATCTGCTACAAATTCAGTTTGAGTGGTATTAGACGATTGAACGTTGATTTTAAGCGGCTCTGTTCCGGTAGCGACTTCCAAACTTCCGGCAAGAATAATCAGAATTCCTTGTCCCATAATCATTGCCAGACGATAAAACGTACTTCTGATACCGACGAAAAAAGATTGCTGATTGCTGTCTAATGCAAGCATATAAAATCCATCCGCTGCAATATCGTGCGTGGCAGAGCTAAATGCCAGAAGCCAGAAAACGGCTAATGTCGCCTGGAAGAAAAAGGGTGCGGGAATTAGAAAAGCCACTCCGGCAAGTCCGGCACCGATAAGTAATTGCATCGAAACAATCCACCAACGTTTGGTCTTAATTAAATCGACAAAGGGGCTCCAAAATGGTTTTATTACCCAAGGTAAATACAGCCAGCTTGTGTACAGCGCGATGTCTGCATTGGAAATCCCAAGTCGCTTGTACATAATGACAGAAACGGTCATTGCAACTACGTAAGGAATTCCTTCGGCAAAATAAAGTGTAGGAATCCACGCCCAGGCTGAGCGGGTTTTGGCGGATTTTTCGTGTTGTTTCATAAGTCGTAAATTTGTTTTCAAAGAAAATTGCAGATAAATTTGAAGTAAAAACTTCAAATATCTACTTATCATTCCTTGCAAATGTAATGAAACATTGTGTGATTTAATTTAAATTCAATATTTTTTAATAAAAAAAGCTCCACCAAATAACTTGATGGAGCTTTTTGTAAGATTTATGTCAATTAATTGAGCACTTTGAATTCTACACGGCGGTTTTTCGCTCTTCCTTCTGCTGTCTCATTATCAGCGATTGGTTGAGTTTCACCAAATCCTGCAGATTTAAGTCTTGCTTCATCAACTCCTTTATCCGATAAATATTTTGCAACTGAAGCTGCACGTCTTTCGCTTAACCATTGGTTGTAAGCATCATCACCAGTGCTGTCAGTGTGACCTGCAATGTCAAGTTTATATTCCGGATTATTTTTCATTGTGTTAACTGCAGCGTCCAAAGCAGGATAAGAAACCGGTTTGATAATGCTGCTGTCAAATTCAAATTGCACGCTTTCCAAGTTGTCAATCATTTCTTTTGCTTCAATCGGGCAACCATAATTTTCTTTTGGACCTGGAATAGTCGGACATTTGTCTTCTTTATCTGGAATTCCGTCACCATCGGTATCTGGACAACCATCATGCAATGGAACGCCCACTACATCCGGACATTTATCCAAATAATCTGGTACACCGTCACCATCTCTGTCAAGCGGACAACCGTTAGCATCTACTTTTACACCTTTAGGAGTGTTAGGACATTTGTCCAAATAATCTGCTACACCGTCGCCATCACTGTCAACCGGACAACCAAATTCGTCAACAATAACACCTGCAGGAGTGTTTGGACAACGATCTTTACTGTCAAATACTCCGTCGCCATCAGAATCTACATCTTCAGCTACAGCTTTTTTACCACCCAATGAAATCACAACTCCAAGTAAGTGCTGTCCGTATGAATCGTTTTTGTCAGTCATACGAATCAAATCATGCTCATCGTGATTAGTGAAATTGTAAAGATATTTATATTGAAGAGCGAAATTGTTACTAATCTGATATTTCAAACCTGCTCCAACTGGTACAATCAAGTCCATCGGGAAAGTGAAAATCTTACCTTCGTCACCCAAATATCCCGCCAAACCAATTCCGGCAGTAAGGAACGGAGAAAGTTTCGCATCTTTACTGAAAATGTAGCCGTTGTTCAGTTTGTACTCCAAAAACATGGATGCATCATACTTGTTTCCAAGGAATTCAGCGCCCGGATACATTTCGTTGGTAGATTTGAAACCGTATTTTCCAAAGCTTCCTTGCACGCCCAAGTTGAAAGAAGGGCTAACATAAGTTGATAGAGACAAAGCACCCAGCGGATAAAAATCTTTGAACTTGAAAAGTCCATTTCCAAGATCACCTTTGTACTCATTCAGACCACCATACAAGCCGATAGCAAAACGGCTGGTTTCTGTTTGTGCAGCCATAATCGACGAAAATGCGATCAATACTGCCATTAAACAATTTCGTAATTTCATAATTTAATTTTTATAATTTATTTTATCTGTTGTAAAAAATCCATGTATATTTATAAAACTAATTAGCATATACATTGTTCAAAAATAGTTTAAAAATCAATAATATTTGTCTTAATTCTAATGTTTGAGTTTAAATAATGATTGCAAACGTTTGCGATTGTTGTTTTTCAAGAAATTTTGCCTCGAAAATATGAATGATTTGCTATTTCGAAGACTAAACTAAAAAGAAAAATTGTACTTTTGTTTATCATCAAACGAGTATTTTATTTTAAAAAATTCATCTTGAATGAAATCATTGGAACTTATTGCGGTTATTTTCGGAATTGCCAGCGTGTGGTTTGCCCGAAAAGAAGATATCAAAGTTTTCCCTTTTGGAATTCTGAGCGTGCTGATTTTTATTTACATTTTCTTTGTGGGAAAAATGTATGCGAATGCCGGAATTAATACGGTTTATTTTTTGACAAATGCCTATGGCTGGTACAATTGGTCGCGAAAATCGGACAATGAAAACGTGGTGAAAATCACTCGAAATACACGCAAGCAAAATATTTGCACGGTTGTTTTTGCTGTTTTGTTTTACGTTGCAGTTTTATTCTTTTTGCACTGGTACAATCGTGCTGATTTGGAATATATGAATTCGTCAAAAGCTTGGATGGACGCTCTGAATAGCACTATTTTTATGTGTGCAACGATTTTGATGACCGTGAAAAAACTGGAAAATTGGCATTTCTGGCTTTTGGGAAATATTATTTCCATCCCAATTTTTCTGACGCAAGGATACTACTTCGTTGCTTTTCAATACGCTGTGTTTTTGGTTTTAGCACTTTCGGGCCTGAAGGAATGGAAAAAGAAATTAAATTGATAAATTGATGAAGCATTTAGATGAAGTAAAAACGATTTTAGACCGAGCTGTTCGCCAATACAATCACATTGATTTTATTGAGAATGACCCAATTCAGATTCCGCATCGTTTTACGCGAAAAGAAGATATTGAAATTGCCGGATTTTTAGCCGCATCCATTGCTTGGGGACAGCGAAAAACCATTATCCGTAACGGTTGGAGATTGATGGAACGAATGGATTTTCAGCCTTATGACTTTTTGATGGAAGAAAACAATTTTGAGCCGTTTTCCGATTTTGTGCATCGCACATTTAATGGAATTGATTGCCAGTTTTTCTTGCAATCGCTAAAAAATATTTATACAAATCACGGTGGATTGGAGCTGGTTTTTACCGATGGATTTCTGCAGGAAAAATCAATTTTTGGAGCTTTAACGCATTTTAGAAAAGTGTTTTTAGATATTTCACACAATACAAGAAGCAAAAAACACCTATCGGATGTCAGTAGAAATTCTTCAGGAAAGCGCTTAAATATGTTTCTTCGCTGGATGGTGCGGAAAGATGAGCAGGACGTTGATTTTGGGATTTGGAAAAACATTCCAATGTCGGCGTTGATGCTTCCGTTGGATGTTCATACAGGAAATGTAGGTAGAGATTTAGGCTTGATTTCCAGAAAGCAAAACGACTGGAAAACAGTGGAAGAAATTACTGGCGTGCTTAGAAATTTTGATGCAAATGACCCGATAAAATATGATTTTGCATTGTTTGGAATTGGGGTAAATGGTTGATTTGATGATTAGTTAATTTATTAGACAAATATACTTGATTTTAAAATTCGTGTTATTCGTTTTAATTCGTGTTATTCACAAAATATGAAAATATTCACCACTTCACAAATTCGTCAACTAGACTTGCAAACCATTGAACGCGAGCCGATTTCATCTCTTTCGCTGATGGAGAGAGCTGCCGACCGCATTTTGCAACAGTTCAAAAAAGACTGGAGTTTTAATCGGGATGTGCTTATTCTTGCCGGACCCGGAAATAACGGCGGCGATGGACTGGCACTTGGGCGGATGCTGCTTCAAATTGGTTACGATGTGCAGATTATTTTACTGCATTCTGGGAAACTTTCACCCGATTGTAAGCAGAACAAAGAGCGTTTGTTGGAGCATTTCCCGGACTTTTTCACAGAACAAAACAATCGCTTTGAGGCCCCGGAAATTTCCCAACAAACAATTATTATTGATGCACTTTTTGGTTCTGGATTAACCAAAAACCTTGAAGGTGCCTACCTAAAAGCCGTAGAATGGATTAATTCAACTTCAAATTCGGTAGTTTCTATTGATATTCCTTCCGGTTTGCGTGGAGAGAAAACGGCTGAAGAGGATGAAATAATCGTTGAAGCTGACGTTACATACACGCTTCAATTTCCAAAATTAGCTTTTCTTTTTGCGGAGAATGAAAAGTTCGTTGGTCAATGGAAAGTGATTGATATTCAGTTACATCCAAAATCAATTGCAGAAACGAAAACTGAATATCATTATGTAGAAAAAGCAGACGTTAAGCGGATGTTGAAAACTCGAAGTCGTTTTTCGCACAAAGGTTCATCTGGGCACGCGTTGATTTGGGCAGGCAAAAAAGGAATGGCAGGAGCTGCTGTATTAGCGGCAAAAGCAGCATTGCGAAGTGGTGCAGGCTTGGTAAGTGTGCATAGCGTGGAAGAAAATCGCGTGATTTTGCAAACGGCGGTTCCAGAAGCTATTTTCATAAACGAACTAAACTTGCTCGATGGATACAATGCTTTTGCTTTTGGTCCGGGATTGGGAACTGAAAAAGATACCGCTGAAATGCTCTTTGAGTTTCTTAAAACATTAAAATATCCTTGTGTGCTCGACGCAGATGCACTGAATATTATTTCTCAAAATCCGAATTTCCTGGATTTTATTCCAGAAAAAAGCATTCTCACCCCACATCCAAAAGAATTTGAACGGCTGTTTGGAACCAGTGCTAACTCATTGGAACGAATGGAAAAAGCGTCTCAAAAAGCCAAAGAATTGGATGTTATAATCGTTCTCAAAGGTGCAAACACGCTGATTGCAACGCCGGAAGGGAAATTTTATTTCAATTCCACAGGCAATCCCGGAATGGCAGTTGGTGGAGTGGGCGATGTTTTGACCGGAATAATTGTTGGGTTGTTGGCACAAAATTATTCGCCGGAAGAAAGTGTCGTTTTGGGAGTTTATTTGCATGGATTAGCTGGTGATTTGGCTCTAAATGAGCAGTCTCAGGAGAGTTTGCTGCCGAATGATATTATTCAAAACGTCGGAAATTCGTATTATTTTTTAAAAAAATAGTCTGACTTGCAAAAAATGGAAATAACGTCTTGTGTTGATTCTCAAGACGTTATTTTTTTTTAGAGTTTTGGTTTTAAAAACGATACGATTTTTTTTAAATAATCATTAAATCGGTTAATTAAATCAACATTTTTTTTCGTATGTTTGTATTTACTAAGGCCTTAATTGGAAAATAAGAGCGATCTTTCAAAACACCAAATTATTATATAACCATTTTATTTTAAACTCTCATGAAGAAGAACCAAAAATTTCTGCTTGACAAGTCAACAGAAGAGAAAATTAAAATCGCCGCCGAAAGATTATTTATGGAAAATGGATTTTCTGGCACACGCACTCGCGACATCGCTGAAGCTGCCGACATTAACCTGGCTTTACTTAATTATTATTATCGAAGCAAAGAAAATTTATTTAACATAATAATAATGGAAAACTGGAGAAATTTATCGATTTAATGATAAATGTTCTTAAGGAACAAAATACAACTTTTGAAGATAAAGTTGATCTGCTAATCAATCGGTACTCAGATTTAATGATGAAAGATCCTCAACTTCCTTTGTTTCTTATGGGCGAAATTCAGCAAAATCCTGATTTCTTTATGGAAAAACTGAACGTCAGAGCAAAAATTCAAGACATCACTTTCGAATTTGAAAATAGAGAAACAGGGATTATGTTTACTTTAGATATAATTAGTTTAATTTTCTACCCATTTATAGTCCGTACCGCAATAGAAAATCTATTTGGCATGACTCATGAAACATACAACGCTTTACTAAACAGCCGAAGAAAATATCTATCACAATTTCTTTCCGAATTATATTCAAGATTTAAACAAAAATGAAACGTTATGTAATCATCTTTCTTCTTTCTTTCTCCCACTTATTTGCCAATTCGCAGACACTCTCATTACAGGAGTGTCAGGATTTAGCGCGCACAAATTTTCCGCTCGTTAAGCAAGCCGGATTAATTGACCAAACCACCAAAGCTACCATCGAAGCGCTGATGGCGCAGTATTTTCCGCAGTTTCGGCTGAGCGGGCAGGCGAGCTATCAGTCGGATGTGACGAAAATTGATCTGAAAATGCCTGACGGAATGCCCAAAATTGATATTCCAACGCCCGAGAAAGATCAATACAAAGTCTATTTGGATGTGTCGCAAACCGTATTCGGCGGAGGTTCGCTCGGCGTTCAGCAGCAATTTACCAAAGCCGAAGCTGAAGTGAACAAACAGCGCGTCGAAGTGGAACTTTACAAGCTGAGGGACAAGATAAATCAGGTTTATTTTGGTATTCTTTTGGCAGATGAGCAGCTCAAACAAACCGATATTCTGAAAAATGATCTGAACACGGCACTTGACAAAGTAAAAGTGCTGGTCAAAAACGGTGTCAGTTTGGAAACTAATCAACTAAATCTGGAAGCCGAATTAATCACACTTAATCAGAATGTAAAAAACATCGAACTTGGTCGAGATGCGTTGCTGGAAGTACTTGGAAAATTAATTGGAAAAAATTTAAGCAAAGATACTCAACTTACAAAACCAAGCAGTATTCAACTGAAATCTGATTTTGTCCGCCCTGAACTTACACTTATCGACTTACAAAAAAACACGCTCAGCTTACAAAACAGACAACTTGCAGCACTAAATGTTCCGGAAATTTCACTTTTCCTGCAAGGCGGTTGGGGAAAGCCTGCTTTGAATTTATTCAGCACAGAGTTTGAACCGTATTATATCGGCGGCGTGCGGTTTCAGTGGAATATTTCGCGTCTGTACACCATCATCCGCGACCGACGAAACATTGATACTCGTCTGAAAATGTACGATGTGGAAAAAGAGGTTTTTCAGCTGAATAATGAAATAGAACAAACCCAGCAACAAAGCAAAATCACGCAATTAAAAAGTGCGTTGAAATCTGATAATGAACTGATTGAATTACGCAGTAAAATCAAGCAGACCTCTCAAATTCAACTGGAAAACGGCGTGATTACAAGTGCCGATTTTATCCGCGAAGCAAACGCCGAAAATCAAGCCCGACTAACAAAGACACTTCATGAAATACAATTATTATTGGCAGAATACGATATGGAGCAAATAGGGACAAGCGGTTTTTAACCGCTTGTGTAAGCACATCATAAAAATTCGAGTAAAAATCACTTCATAAAACTTTGATTATGAAATTACAATTAAAGATATTTGGTTTATTTTTAGTCAGCCTGGGAATATTCCTCACTTCCTGCAAAACCAACGGCACAGACGCATTCGCATCCGGCTACTTTGAAGCGGTGGAAACCATCGTTTCGGCACAGGGAAATGGAAGTATTTTGGAGCTGAATGTGCAGGAAGGGCAAGAATTGATGGCGGGCGAAAAAGTGGGTCAGATTGATAGCACACAGATTTATTTGTCGCTTTTGCAGGTGCGTTCACAACGAGGAGCGGTGTTGAGCCGTAAACCGGATATTAGTTCGCAGACGGCTTCGCTTAAAGAGCAAATAGCTGTGGCTCAGCGTGAACTGACACGTATAGAAAACCTCGCCAAAGGCAATGCTGTTCCACAAAAACAGGTAGACGATGCTCGCTCACAAGTTTCAGTGTTACAAAAGCAGTTGAGTGCCGTAGAAAACCAACTTTCATCAAGCAGTCAGAGCATCAGCAAAGAAAGCAATCCGCTGGCTTATCAGGCACAGGTCCTTGAAGACCAATTGCGTAAAACCCGCATCATAAATCCGGTAAATGGCACTGTCTTAGTGAAATATGCCGAAGCAAACGAAATGGCCGGCATCGGGAAACCTCTCTATAAAATCGCTGATTTGAGCGAAATGGTTATGCGGGTGTATGTAACTAATTCGCAATTAGGAGCGATTAAATTAGGACAAACTGTAAAAATTCTCGTGGATAAATCCGAAACTGAACAAGCTGAATATCAGGGAATAATAGAGTGGATCAGCGACAAAGCCGAATTTACTCCGAAAACCATCCAAACCAAAGACGAACGTTCCAACCAAGTTTATGCCGTAAAAATTCGAGTAAAAAATGATGGAATGTTGAAGATTGGGATGTATGGGGAAATGGCCCCCTAAATCTCCGTCAGCTGACGGAGGACTTTTGCCCAAACTATGATTTAACTGATGTAAATAACAATGAATGAAGTAAATTCTCATATTCAATCGCAAGAACCAAAATCCCCCCTTCGGGGTGTGGGGGGGCTTTATATCTCCGTTTCTGAACTTACAAAAACCTACGAAAAAGCTTCTGTTCTCGCTGTTGACAGTGTTTCTTTCAATGTAAAACGAGGTGAGATTTTTGGACTGATTGGCCCGGATGGAGCGGGAAAAACGTCGATTTTTCGGATGCTGACGACTTTGCTTCTGCCGGATAGCGGTTCTGCGAAGGTGCTTGATTATGATATTGTCAAGGATTTTCGGAAAATTCGCAGTCAGGTGGGCTATATGCCGGGACGATTTTCTTTGTATCAGGATTTGAGCATCGAAGAAAATCTGAATTTTTACGCCACCATTTTCGGAACAACGATTGAAGAAAATTTTCACTTAATTCGAGATATTTATGTGCAAATTGAGCCTTTTAAAAAGCGAAAAGCCGGCAATCTTTCGGGCGGAATGAAGCAGAAACTGGCGCTTTGCTGTGCGCTGATACACAAACCGCGCGTCCTTTTTCTCGATGAACCCACCACGGGCATCGACCCCGTTTCCCGCAAGGAACTTTGGGAAATGCTTCGCAAACTGAAATCGAAAGACATCGCCATTCTCGCATCCACGCCGTATATGGACGAGGCGCTTCAATGCGACCGCATCGCGCTGATGAACAACGGCAAAATTATGACCATCGACACACCGCAGGGCTTGATTGAGAAATTTGTCAAACCGCTTTACGCCGTTTCTGCCGAAAATATCGCACCGCTTTTGAAGGAATTGCAAACCTTCCCAAATGTGGAAAACAGCTATGCTTTTGGCGATAATGCACATGTGATTTTACACGGAAATCCTGATGATTTAAGAAAATATTTGCTTGAAAAAGGATTGAAAGACGTGGAAATTAAACAGATACAAGCCACGGTGGAGGATTGTTTTATAATGTCTGAACCGTGATTTTGGTGATTTTAATGATTGATAATTGATAAAATATTGAATGGATACCGAAGAAAAACATATTCTACCGCACTCACCAAAAGTCCCCCTTGCGGGGGAAACAACGTTCGGCGTAAGCCAATTAGGGGGCTTTGCTATTTCCGCCCACAATCTTACCAAAACCTTCGGTTCGTTTACTGCCGTTGATCATATTTCATTTGAAGTTAAGCAAGGAGAGATTTTTGGCTTTCTCGGGGCGAATGGAGCGGGAAAAACCACGGCGATGCGGATGCTTTGCGGACTGCTGAAACCAACGAGCGGAAAAGCGACTGTGGCGGGATTTGATGTTTTTAAGGAGCAGGAAGAAATCAAGAAAAATATCGGCTATATGAGCCAAAAATTTTCATTGTACGAAAATATGACCGTGCGCGAAAATATCGAGTTTTTCGGTGGTGTGTACGGACTGAAAATGGATGAAATTAGACCACGGATGAAAACCTTGCTGGAAACGCTGGATTTTGTGGAAGTGCGGGATAAACTGGTGAAATCATTGCCCTTGGGCTGGAAGCAGAAACTGGCTTTTTCCACCGCCATTTTTCACGAACCGCAGATTGTCTTCTTGGACGAACCCACGAGCGGTGTGGATCCTGTAACCCGCAGGCAGTTTTGGGATTTGATTTACGATGCATCCGAACGGGGAATTACCGTGTTTGTAACCACGCACTATATGGACGAGGCGGAGTATTGCAACCGCATTTCGCTGATGGTGGACGGTCGCATCGAAGCACTTGACACACCAAAAAACTTGAAAGACGAGCACAACGCCCAATCGATGGACGAGGTGTTTTATGCGCTGGCGAGGAAAGCGAAAAGGAGTGATTAACCCCCTACCCCCCTGAAGGGGGAATTTGTCGCTTTTTGAATAAGTTTTGATAATTTATTGAATTTGAATGTATTTTTGAATGATTAATAAGAGAAAACATAATCGACCACACTCCTCAACTCCCCCTTCAGGGGGCTGGGGGGCAATCCTTATGGCCTTTATCCACAAGGAATTTCTGCACGTTTTTCGGGATAAGCGGACCTTGCTGATTATGTTTGGATTGCCGATTACTCAAATTTTGATTTTTGGATTTGCTTTGACAAATGAAGTGAAAAATGCCCGATTGCTGATTGTGAACCCTTCGAGCGATGTGGCGAATGAGCAATTAATCCAAAAAATAGATGCGAGTAGTTATTTCACGATTACTCATGTGGAGAAAAACAGCCAAAATCTGGAAAAATATTTCAAAATTGGAGAAGCGCAATGCGCATTGATTTTTCCTGAAAACTCTCTATCGGGAGGATTTGAGACATCTGAAATACAGATAATTACCGATGCCACCGACCCGAATTTTGCCAAAACAGTGGTTAATTATCTAACGGCAATAATAATGGACTTTGTCCAAAAGCCAACAGCTAATCAACAACAAATCCCACAAATAAAATCGGAAGTTCGAATGTTGTACAATCCTTCACTAAGTGGTTCTATGAACTTTGTTCCCGGTGTGATAGCGATGATAATGATGATTGTCTGCACTACGTTGGCTTCGGTGGCGGTGGTGCGTGAAAAAGAAACGGGAACGATGGAAGTGTTGCTGGTTTCCCCCGTTCGTCCTATTTATGTAATGATTTCCAAAGCAGTACCTTACTTCGTGCTTTCAGTAGCAATTTTTGCAGTAGTTATTTGGATGAGTTATTCACTGCTTGATGTCCCAATTCGGGGAAGTTTAATGCTGATTTCATTGGTTAGCATCGTTTATATTCTCACATGTTTGGCATTCGGGCTGATGATATCCAATGTGACAAGTTCGCAAGCCGAAGCTATGTTGATTTCAGTTGTAGCAATAATGCTTCCAATTATGCTTTTCACAGGTTTTTTATTCCCGCTTGAAAATATGCCTTTGATTTTTCAATGGATTGCCAATATACTGCCTGCGCGCTGGTATTTTCTGATAATTCAATCCGTGATGCTGAAGGGGCTTGGCATTGCCGATGTGTGGGTAGAACTCTGCATTTTGCTGGGAATGATGGTGGTTTTATTGGCGATAAGTTTGAGGAAGTTTAATATAAGATTAGAATAGAAAAACAATTTTAGATTTACGAATTTAGATTTTAGATTGAAAAATATGTTTTGGTGAGTTATTTACAATCCAATCGTAAATTTAAAATCTGCAATCGTCAATTGAATTATGCGTGTACTTTGGTTCGTTTTACGGAAGGAATTTATCCAGATTTTTCGGGATAAAATGGTGTTATTGTTGATTTTGGCAATGCCAATATTTCAATTGATAGTACTTCCTTTTGCTGCTGATTTGGATGTTAGACATCTGAAAATTACAGTAGTGGACAACGATCAAAGTTCATACTCCCGCCGTTTGATTTCCAAAATATCTTCGACCGATCTTTACTCACTCTATGAAGTGACACCGTCTTATGAAAAAGCAATGCGTCAAATCGGGCGAAACGAGATAGATATGATTTTGCAAATTCCAGTAAATTTTGAACGTAATCTGGTCCGAAATAGCGAAGCAAAAGTTTCTGTAATGGCTGATGCAATTAATGGTGTTAAAGCTGGCTTAGGGACAAATTATTTGAACTCCATTTTACTGAACTTCAATTCTCAGATTGCTGTTGAGTGGCTTGGTGAAGAAGCTTTAAGACCACTTGTAGATGTCAAGTATTCATTTTGGTACAATCCGCTGACGAGCTACCGCAATTTCATGGTGCCGGGCATTCTTGTGTTGCTGATTACTACCATTTGCGGAGTGATAACCACTTTGATGATTGTGAAAGAAAAAGAAGTCGGCACTATCGAACAAATCAATGTTGCACCTTTAAAACGAAGTCATTTCATTATTGGGAAACTGGTGCCGTTCTGGATAATTGGAGTATTTGTTTTTACACTTGGATTAATCATTATAAGGGTCGTTTATGATATTCGTATTGAAGGAAGTCTTGGCACTTTGTACCTTTTCGGGCTGGTGTACATCAGTGGAATTTTAGGTTTTGGTCTTTTGGTCTCAACCATAAGCAACACGCAGCAGCAAGCGATGTTTATTTCCTACTTTTTCATAATGATTTTCATTATGTTGAGCGGGCTTTTTACCAACATAGAAAGTATGCCTTCCTGGGCGTACGTAATGGCAAACATCATCCCGATGACGCACTTTATGCACGCCGTGCGAGCCATCGTAATCAAAGGAAGTGCTTTTGCAGATATTTGGATGGATATGGTCTACATTGTTGGATTTTCCATTGTGGTGATTACGGCGTCGGTGTTGAATTATAGGAAGAGGAGTTAGTTCGCTGATACCTTTCTTTAATAAATTCAACAAATAGCTTTTTATTCAATAAAAAAAGGTTTTACAAATAAATGTAAAACCTTGATTATTACTACGTGGGCCCAACTGGGCTTGAACCAGTGACCCCCTGATTATGAGTCAGGTGCTACTAACCAACTGAGCTATAGGCCCCTGCTTTTTGGTAAAATTTTCAGTAAAAATTATTACCTTTGCAAAGCGAATGCAAAAGTAATCATTTTTGCAATACTTCAAAAATATTATTTCAAAAAAATTACAAAAATGGATTTTAATAACAAGATCACAACTCTGATTTTTGACTTAGGCGGTGTAATTGTAAATTTGGACTGGGAGCGTTGTGTGAGGAATTTTAAAGAAATTGGTGTGTCTGAAATGGATTCGTTGATTAGTACTACGCTGCAAAGAGGCTTTATTCTGGAATACGAACGCGGCGAAATTACCAGTGATGAATTCAGAACTGAAGTGAGAAAATATACCGATGTGGATGTTTCTGACGATGAAATAAACTTTGCCTGGACTTCGCTTTTGGTGGATGTACCGGAAGAAAAACTGCAAATGCTGCTGGATTTGAAGAAAAAATACCGCATACTGATGCTGAGCAACACGAATGAACTGTCTTATGATTTTTGCGAAAGGAGTTTTTTCAGCCAAAACGGACATCAAATCAACGATTATTTTGATAAATGCTATCTTTCTTATAAAATGGGACTGAACAAACCGGAGCCGCAGATTTTTGAGAAACTACTGGCTGAGGAAGGGTTAAAAGCAGAAGAATGTTTGTTTTTGGACGATGGAATTCACAATATCAAAACGGCAAGCACGCTAAATTTCAATGCAGAATACATCGAACCCTATTCTACAATCAGTGAATGGGAATTTCTAAAAAGACTACAGTAATCGATTGAAATTTAGTTGATTAATCAAGAGCTAATAATCTGAATAATGTATATTTATAAAAATAACGATGCGGTTCCGTGGGAAAAATGTGTGGCTACTGTCGGATTTTTTGACGGCGTTCATGGCGGCCACAGATTTTTGCTGAATGAAGTCATCGACGAAGCACGAAAAGAGCAAAGCATTTCGGTCGTAGTGACGTTCAACGAGCATCCGCGTAAAGTCTTGAAAAGCGACTTTCAGCCTCGACTGCTGACAACACTCGAAGAAAAACTCGAACTGCTGAAAACTACAGGCGTGGATGCTTGCGTGGTGTTGGATTTTACCAAGGAATTATCGCAATTATCTGCCAAAGAATTCATCGATGAGATTTTGTGGAAAAGACTCAAAGTGAAAACCCTGTACGTTGGTCACGATCATCGTTTTGGACACAATCGGGAAGATGGATTTGATGAATATCGCGCTTATGGAAATGACTTGGGCATGCAAGTAATCAAAGCGGAGAAATTTGTTCTGGAATCAGACGAACATTTCAGCAGTACACAAATCCGAAATGCGCTGACTACCGGCGATATAGCACTTGCCAATACTTTGCTGACTTATCCATATACGTTTATCGGAAAAGTGATTGGCGGATATAAAAAAGGCCGAACTATCGGTTTCCCAACGGCTAATCTTTGGTTCGAAAACAAAGAAAAAATCATTCCTGCAGTGGGTGTTTACGCCGTGCGTGTATATTTGAAATCACATGCTTACATCGGTATGATGAATATCGGTTATCGTCCAACTTTTTCGGCAAGCAACGAACTGAGCATGGAAGTGCATATCATTGATTTTGATGAAGATATATACGACCAAAAAGTGAAAGTGGAGTGTGTTTACCGAATTCGTGATGAGAAAAAATTCAGCGGCCTGGAAGAATTAATCGAACAACTTAAAAAAGACAGAGATACGGTTTCCAATTTGTTGAGGGAATAATTTGCGAAGCATATTTTGGCAAAATATATCAAAATGATTGTCAACCTGCCGAGAAAATGCAATTTTAACTAAAAAATATTGCCGAAACTCGCTGATTTTTACATTCTTTGTATATTTTTGTAAAATATAATTCAAGAATAACCGTATTAAATAATAAAATTTAAATTAAAAAAATGAAAAAACTATTTTTGATCATGATGATTGGAACAGTGATAGCGGCTTGTACGAGCAAAACAGACAACTCTGACAACCCGTTTTTCCAAGTTTACACAAACGAGTACGAAGCACCGCCTTTTGAGCAAATCAAAAACGAGCATTATTTGCCTGCATTTGAAGAAGGTATCAAACAGCATCAGGCTGAAATTGACAGCATTGCTAACAATCCGGAAGCACCAACTTTTGCCAATACCATTGAAGCAATGGAGTATAGCGGCGAATTGTTAAACAAAGTTTCTGCAGTTTTCTTCAACCTTCAGTCGGCTGAAACAAACGACGAAATCAATAAAATTGCGCAAGAAATTACACCGAAAATGACCGGTCACAGTGACAATATTTATTTGAATGACAAACTTTTCCAACGTGTAAAAACGATTTATGACACAAAAGCTACGCTTGGATTAAATCCTGAGCAAGATCGCGTTTTGGACAAAATCTACAAAAGATTTATCCGCAGCGGTGCAGCTTTGGACGAAAATCAAAAAGCACAATTGCGTGAAATCAATAAAGAATTGAGTTCATTGGAATTAACTTTTGGTCAGAATATCTTGGCTGAAACCAATGCTTTCCAAAAATTTGTAACGGATACTGCAGACTTGAGAGGTGTGCCTGCTAACGTAATTCAGGCAGCAGCTGAAGCTGCTAAAGCAGCCGGAAAAGAAGGTCAATGGCTGTTTACAACTTCAAAAACAAGCTTTATTCCGGTTCTTCAGTACGGCGAAAACCGCGAACTTCGCAAAGAATTGCTTTTGGCTTACGCTAATCGTTGCGACAACAACAACGAATACGACAACAAATCCGTGATTAATAAAATCATGAATCTTCGGGTGAAAAAAGCCAATCTACTTGGATTTGAAAGCCCTGCAGCGTTTATTTTGGACAATACAATGGCTAAAACACCGGAAGCGGTTTACAGTTTCTTGGATAAAGTTTGGCAACCAGCCGTAGCGAAAGCAAAAGTAGAAAGAGCTGAACTTCAAAAACTGATGGATGCTGAAGGAAAAGGCGAAAAACTGGAGCCTTGGGATTGGTGGTTCTATACCGAAAAATTGCGTAAAGCAAAATTTGACTTGGACGAAGAGCAATTACGCCCATATTTCAAACTGGAAAATGTTCGTAAAGGTGTGTTCGATTTGACAAGCAAATTGTTTGGTTTGCAATACGAAAAACTGGAAGGAATGCCGGTTTATCATCCGGAAGTGGAAGCTTTCAAAGTAACAGATGCAGACGGTTCATTGGTTGGTATTTTATACACCGACTATTTCCCACGTCCGGGCAAAACTGTTGGAGCTTGGATGAGCAATTATAAAGAGCAATTCATCAAAGATGGCAAAAATCATCGTCCGATTATCGTTAACGTAGGAAGTTTCACACGCCCAATCGGCGACAAGCCATCACTTTTGACTATGGACGAAGTGGAAACTTTGTTCCACGAATTTGGTCACGCGCTTCACGGACTTTTGGCTAATTCTACTTATCCATCGCTTTCAGGTACAAATGTATCTCGCGACTTCGTAGAGTTGCCATCTCAAGTGATGGAAAACTGGTGCTGGGAGCCGGAAGTGATGAAAACTTACGCGCTGCATTATGAAACGGGCGAAGTAATGCCAAAAGAATTGATGGACAAAATCCAGCTTGCAGGCACATTTAATCAAGGTTTTGTAAACACAGAATTGCTTTCTGCTTCAATCCTGGATATGGATTATCATACTTTGAAAGATACGGCTGACATCGATGTTACTGCATTTGAGAAAGCAAGTTTGGACAAAATCGGTATGATCCCTGAAATCATCGTACGTTACCGCAGTCCGATTTTCAAACACATTTTTGAAGGTGGATATTCTGCCGGATATTACAGTTACACTTGGGCTGCAGTGCTTGATGCAGACGCATTCCAGGCATTCAAAGAAACTGGCGATATTTACAATCCAGCTGTTGCAAAATCTTTCCGCGAAAATATTCTTGAGAAAGGTGACAGCGAGGAACCAATGAAACTTTACCGCACATTCCGTGGTGCCGATCCTAATCCGGACGCATTGCTGAAAAAACGTGGTTTGAAATAATCATTTCAGAAAAATAGCTATGGAAGAGACGTCACTTACGGCGTCTCTTTTTTTGTAAAAAATCGGCAATCCACATTACTTCCCAAAAATTTATGTAATTTTGTGTTTTCCAATATTTTCTATCGTAATGAAATTAGACCTGCAACGATTAATAGTTCCACCGATGTTTCTCACCGTTCTCACGTACGTGGTGAGTTTCGGTTTGTGGATTTTGACCTATTATTTATATACATTTCCATACCCAATACCCGGTCAGGTAGGAGCCTTTGCAGAGAATATTCTTCCATCAAGTTCCATTTTTGCGCACATTATCAGCTTTGCGTTTGTGGTGCTCAATTCACTTTTGCTGGCGCAAATGAATAACAAATATTCATTTATCCGCACGCGTACTTTCATGCCAACTTTCATTTATTTGCTTTTGGCAACTTGCTGGCTATCAATTCATGGAAATTACATTGCTAATCTGGCGTCTTTTTTGGTTTTGCTTGTGATTTTTCTTACACTTGGAATGTACAAAAATGAACGAGCCATGGAGCAGGCATTTTTATCCAGTTTTATACTTGGTTTAAGTTCATTTTTGGTGGCTGAATTTGTCTATTTAATCGTGTTGGTTTGGTTGGGCTATTTTTACTTAAAATGCTTCTCGGGAAAAGTGTTTTTTGCTTCCATTTTGGGAATAATTACGCCTTGGATTTTGCTGATGAGCACGCTGTATCTGACTTCGGATAGCGTTGATTTTCTGTATAATATTCCGGTCTTCTTCTACAAATACACACTTTTCAGCTATGAAAACATGCCGACAAATGTGTATGCTATTATCTTAGCTCTGATTGTTTCTATTTCGGTTTTTCAGATGATTGCAAAGTCGAGACAGGATAGTATTCAGACTAGAAATGAGCTGAATTTTATCAAGTTGATTGCGCTTGGTGTGGTGGTTTTACTTTTAATTCGCTTCTCCAACAGCACGCTCTATTTGCCTACCATAGCCATTTTATATGCTATTTTAGCGGCATATTCTTTCACACTTATTCGCAATCTTTTCAACTCCATCGTTTTCGTAAGTCTATGTGCTATTAGTTTTATTTTTATGTTTTATGAAATAATTATCCAGCACTTTTAAGCCATGATCGACTTTGTAGAATGGGGATATTACGGACTGTTTTTAGCATCTTTTTTGGCTGCTACTGTCGTTCCTTTTAGCTCCGAAGTTGTGTTTTCTGCAATGGTTTTTGGTGGTTTGGATGCTTGGAAATGCGTTTTCGTGGCTACTGCGGGCAATTGGCTGGGCGGAATGACGAGTTATTACATTGGCCGATTGGGAAAATTGGAATGGATTGAAAAGTTTTTTCACATCAAAAAAGAAAAAATCGACAAATTTATTGCGAAATTCCATCGTTTTGGAGACTGGTTTGTCTTCTTCTCTTTTGTACCTTTTATTGGAGATGTGATAGCTGTTGCGGCCGGATTTTTCCGCGGAAGATGGTGGGTGGTTGCTATTGCAATGTTGCTAGGAAAATTTCTCAGATATGTAATTTGGATGTATGCAAATGATGTAATGATGTAGTGTTTAGCTTAATACATTATTGCCGAATTTCTTAAATATTCCTTTCTCAATAAAATTATTTAATTTAATTGTATAAATTTCGTCATAATGATGTAATGTGTGTGTCGTACTTTTGCATCAG
>CAZCIU010000029.1:0-32362 GCA_964498765.1 uncultured Paludibacter sp.
ATTAAAAATTGCAAAGTGGGAGAGTGCGCTGCCGGAATTTTTGCATTTGGCTTATTTGCCGAATTTTGGCTTGGTTAAACTGCGACTTTCAGGAGAATTAAACAACGGGAATAAACTTCAGGAAGAGATAAATCGTCAATTTTCGTTGCTGGATGAAATACTTGGTGAAGCTATAATTGCCAGAAATGATTTTCCATTGGAGCAGAATTTAGGTGAATTTTTACGCACAAAAAAATGGACAATTTCGCTGGCAGAAAGTTGCACCGGAGGAAATATTGCGCATAAAATTACATCAATAGCTGGTAGTTCCGACTATTTTATTGGTTCGGTAACAGCATATCAAAATGAAATTAAGGAGAACATCCTGCAAGTCAATTCTGATGATTTGAAAAATTACGGCGCTGTTAGTCAGCAAGTAGTAGAGCAAATGGCTGATGGTGTCCGAAAATTGATGAAAACCGACATTTCCATTGCTACTTCCGGAATTGCAGGACCTAGCGGAGGTACGGATGAAAAACCTGTTGGAACGGTTTGGATTGCTGTTTCAACAAAAGAAAAAACCATTAGTGAAAAATATCAGTTTGGAAATTATTCCCGCGAAAATATAATTGAAAGAAGCACGATGGCTGCTATGATTATGGCTTTAGAATTACTTCGTAAAGCATAAATTTCAGACAAAAACCAAAGATTTTAAGTTCGTTTTAAGGCATTAAAGTGTTAATTTTCAAAAAATAAAAAATATCCTTTCATATTATTTGCGTAGAATAAAAAAAAACAGTATTTTTGCAGTCCATTTTTGAGAAAAAATAATTAAAGAAAAACTAAAGAGATACAGCGATGTCAAAGATTTGTCAAATAACCGGCAAAAAAGCAATGGTAGGAAACAATGTTTCACACTCAAAACGTCGTACAAAACGTACATTTGATGTAAACTTGTTCAGAAAAAAATTCTACTGGGTAGAACAAGATATGTGGATCAGCCTTAAAATTTCGGCTGCCGGACTACGTACCATTAACAAAGTAGGTTTGGATGCGGCTATTAAAAAAGCTGCTGAAAAAGGGTATTTATACGTATAATTAAAGGGGGAATAGAAAATGTCAAAGAAAAATAAAGAAGCAAGAGTACAGGTTATTCTGGAATGCACCGAACATAAAGAAAGCGGTATGCCGGGTACTTCTCGTTACATTACAACGAAAAATAGAAAAAATACCCCGGGAAGAATGGAGTTGAAAAAATACAACCCAATTCTGAAAAAAATGACAGTTCACAAAGAAATTAAATAATTCATTAAACTATGGCAAAGAAGGCGGTTGCAAGTATGCAAAAAGGTGAAGGTCGTACCTTTTCCAAGGTGATTAAGATGGTAAAATCGCCTAAAACCGGTGCGTACGTATTCCAAGAAGAAATGGTACACAACGATAAAGTTAAAGACGCTTTGGCAAAATAATTTTTGTCTAAAAGAAATATTAAATCCTTTCATTTTATAATGAAAGGATTTTTTTTGTTATTGACTGAAAAATATTAACTTTGTAAGATGGAGAAACTATGGTTTTTCTGTTTAATAATATCAAGTGTTGACTAAACACCGGCCTTAATCGAGCTGGTTTAAATTATACAATTATGGCATTTTTCGGACTTTTTAATAGAGAAAAAAAGGAAACGCTGGATCAAGGTCTTGCAAAAACCAAAGAAAATGTGTTTTCTAAACTTACTCGCGCAGTTGCAGGTAAATCAAAAGTTGACGATGAGGTACTTGACAATCTGGAGGAAGTACTCGTAACTTCTGATGTGGGTGTAGAAACCACTCTTCGGATTATTGAACGAATTGAAGAGCGCGTAAGCAGAGATAAATATCTGAATACAAGTGAACTAAATTCAATTCTAAGAGAAGAAATTGCATCCTTGCTTTCTGAAAATAATGCAAATCAAGCAGCTGATTTTGATGCACCGCTACCTGCTACACCTTATGTGATAATGGTTGTGGGTGTAAATGGAGTTGGTAAAACTACAACAATCGGAAAACTGGCGTACCAATTTAAGAAAGCGGGTAAAAAGATTTATTTGGGAGCGGCTGATACATTTAGAGCTGCCGCGGTGGATCAGTTGGTGATTTGGGGTGAGCGAGTGGGAGTGCCTGTAGTGAAGCAAAGTATGGGTTCCGATCCGGCTTCTGTGGCGTATGATACACTTGCATCTGCCAAAGCCAATGACGCTGACGTAGTAATCATTGATACGGCAGGCCGTCTTCACAACAAAGTTAATCTGATGAATGAGCTTACAAAAATTAAAAATGTGATGCAAAAGCTAATTCCTGAAGCACCGCATGAAATTCTGCTTGTTTTGGATGGCTCTACCGGACAAAATGCTTACGAACAAGCCAAGCAATTTACCAAAGCAACTGAGGTGAATGCATTAGCTGTTACAAAATTGGATGGAACAGCAAAAGGTGGTGTTGTAATCGGCATTTCAGACCAGTTCAAAATTCCGGTAAAATACATCGGATTAGGTGAAAAAATGACCGATTTACAAGTGTTTGATAAAGAGGAATTTGTGAAATCATTGTTTGAGTAACATAGTCTGAACTGTGATTTTTTATGATTTATTGTATAGATTTCTGCAATCTCTTTGAAGCTTTTGTGAATAGAGAGAGCTTTGACCTTTATCTTTGTCCGAAATGTGGTAAAGTGGAGTTTTTTACACCACTTAATTAAACATTAACCAAATGAAGATTATTTGCTTTTTCTTGATTATGATTAGTTTTATCGCTTGCAATAAAACTGTTAGTACTGTCAGTGTTGACGATTCATCTACATTGGAATTGGATACGCTTAAAGACAATTCTATTTACTTATTAGACACAATTTCTGAAAAAGAATTTTTGTCACTGCCGGAAACCGGAAATCTTTATATTAATTGTGAAGGAGAAAGTGTAATTGATGATGCAAAAGTGACTATAAGAGATACAGTATTGACTTTTCAATTACAAAATGGAACCATCAAGGAGTTAGTTAGTTCGTCAAAAGCATTAGGTAATTATTGCTATAAAACATCACTGAATGAACTAAATCAGTGGGTTGTTTGTGTGGGATGCGGTGATGAACATTCTTATTCACTTTTTATTGACAAAAATACCGGAAAAGAAACAGGTGCGGTAAGTTTTCCCGTTTTATCGCCCAATAAGAAATATTTTGTCTGCTATAAAATGAATTGGACAGGATATCATATCATTCAACTATTTAAAATTGAAGAAAATAAAGAGATTTCTGAAGTGTGGTATAAACTACTTACAGACTGGGGAGTAAGTGATGTGCGCTGGAAGGATGACAATACGATTTATTTACAGAAAGAAAGTATGTGGGAAACTGAGGATAACAAGATTGTAAGAAAATTGAATTATTTAAAATATCCTTTACAATTAAACTAATTTTGAAAAAAAATACCGTAGATATAATTACGCTTGGCTGTTCAAAAAATCTGGTGGACAGTGAGCAATTGATGCGTCAATTTGATGTGCTTGGTTATAAAGTGCGTCACGATGCAGATAATCCCGATGGTGAAATTGTGGTAGTGAATACGTGTGGATTTATTGGCGATGCCAAAGAGGAGAGTATTAATACCATTTTGCAGTTGGCTGACCGTAAAACCAAAAACTCGAAACTTTTTGTAATGGGATGTCTTTCTGAACGTTATTTGGCTGAATTGGAAGCAGAAATTCCGCAGGTAGATAAATATTTCGGGAAATTTAACTACACAGACATTCTGAAAGAAATAGGGCAGGAGTATCGTGCAGATTTGCGATTGGAACGCTCACTGACTACGCCGCCTCACTATGCATATATCAAAATTTCGGAAGGTTGCAATCGTTCTTGTTCGTATTGTGCTATCCCGATTATTACCGGACGACATCGTTCTCGCTCGATGGAAGACATCGAAAATGAGGTGCGGAAATTGGTGGAAAAAGGCGTAAAGGAATTTCAGTTTATTGCACAAGATTTATCATCTTACGGCATTGACCGCTATAAATCGATGAAATTGGCTGAACTGGTGGAGCGAGTTTCTGATATTCCCGGCGTGGAATGGATACGTTTGCATTATGCTTATCCATCGCATTTTCCGTTTGATGTGCTGCGTGTAATGCGTGAGCAGGATAATGTGTGTAAATACCTGGATTTGGCTTTGCAGCATATCAGTGACCCGATGCTGAGCAAAATGCAGCGACATATAAATAAAGCCGATACTTACGCATTGATAGAAAAAATTCGAAAGGAAGTTCCCGGAATTTTCTTGCGAACCACGATGCTGGTAGGACATCCCGACGAAACGGAGCAAGATTTTGAAGAGATGAAACAGTTTGTTCGAGATATTCGTTTCGAACGATTGGGAGCATTTGCCTATTCTCACGAAGAAGGAACTTTCGCATATAAAAACTACGCTGACAATATACCGGAAGATGTTAAACAAAGTCGCTTGGATGAAATAATGGAAATTCAGCAAGAAATAGCAGGCGAAGTGAGTTCTTCCATGCTTGGAAAATCGCTGAAAGTAATCATTGACAGAAAAGAAGATGATTATTTCATAGGTCGAACGGAATTTGATTCGCCTGAGGTGGACCCGGAAGTTTTAATCCCTGTTGGAACCCGCGGTGTGAAAATTGGTGAATTTTACAATGCAAAAATTGTATATGCCAATGATTTTGAATTGTTTGGAGAATAAAATGATTTACATATCAATAAACTGGATAAATTTAATATGAATAATAAAGAATTAATCGCGAGCGTTGCTTCCAAAATGAGTTTGCCAAAAACGGAAGTAAAGTATCTGTTGGAGGCTTTTACGGAGAGTTTTACCGATCAATTGAAAGAAGATAATACAATTGGTTTTCAGAGTTTTGGCACGTTTGAAGTAAGAAAAAAAGAAGAACGTTTGTCTGTTCATCCGGTTACACAAATTCGAACGATGATACCTCCAAAATTGGTCGTAAGTTTTAAGCAAAGTCAGATTTTAAAAGAAAAACTCAATTTTTAATTTTTCGGCTATGAGTAAAGAAAAAATATCAGTGCAGGAGTTAGTTGATTTGATGGTAATTGATCGAATGATTACCAAAAAAACAGCCGAAGAATTTATCAAGGTTTTGCTTTCGACTATCGAAGATGCCTTGACAAACGGTGAACCCGTAAAAGTGAAAGGCTTGGGAACATTCAAGTCGCAGTGGAATGAACCTCGGAAAAGTGTGGATGTGAATTCCGGTGAAGAAATTGTGATTGATGGATATTATCGGGCTGTTTTTGTGCCTGAAAATGAACTGAGAGACATTATAAATGAGCCATTTGCGCATTTAGAACCGGTTGTGCTTGAGAACGCAGATGAGAAAACTGAATCAGTCATCGAAAATGAAGTTGTAGAAGAAACTGAAATTGCTGAAGAAATCATTGAAAATATGGCTCCTTTAGAACCTTTACGGATTTTTGAAGAGCAAGCTGAGGAAATAAAAGGACTTCTAAGTGAAATTAATTCTCTATCGCCTAAAAAGCCGGTTGATTTTAATCCGGAAATTAAAGAAGATAAACAAGTTGTGATTGTGCCTGAGCTGACGGAAGCAGATCAACATTTGGTTGGAGTTATCGCCGATTTGGACGATGTTTTAGTGGAAGAAAATGTAAATTCTGAAAATGAAATTCCTGCTGAAACTCCAGTTAATTTCGTTCAAGAAGTAAATGATTTTGATATAATTCGTGATTTGTCTTTATTGCTTCCTGCAAGTGCAGTTATTGCCGAAGAAGTGAAAGCAAATGAAAACGAAATTCCAATTCAGGAAGAAACAGAAAAGGAAGCGATGCTTGTTGAGGAAGATGAATTAGAAGATGAAGACGTCGAAGAAATCCAAGAGGACATTGAAGATATAGAGAGTGACGAAAATGATGAAGAAATTGAAGAAGTAGAGCTTGAAGAGGAACTAAGTCCAGTAATGCCAATAGCTTCAATTACGCCGGAAGAAGTTGAAATTCCAGATGAAGAAATAAGTAATGAAGAAGTAACTGAAATAAATGAACTTGCTGAAGATCAGACTATTCTTGAAGAAGATAATGCTGTTGATGAAAAAATAGAAGTTGAAGAAAAAGATTTCGATAAAACTACAATTACTACTGAATCTAATACATTAGAAACTGATGGAACTGATGAGAAAAAAAGCAGAATGCGTAAGATTTTGATTTATGTTCTCATTCTTATTGCATTGGCAGCAATTGCGTGGTTTGTGTTTAATCTTCGTAAATATACCGATTTTAAAACCAATCAGAAAAGGGTAGAGAGTATTGCCGATTCTACAGCACAAGCACTAAAAGTTCGAATAATTTCAGATTCGCTGGCCAAAACTAATAGTGCTTACGCAGTTTCAGATTCTGCTTTAATTTCCGCTGATTCTGTCGAAATTGGTGAACCGCTTTTAGAAGCAGAACCGCAATCAGCACCAATTTCAACTGGAAATATTTTTGAAAATCTGCGGACATACAATAGTTTTATTGCAACAGAAAAAATGGTTGTAGGAAGTCAATTGACCAAATTTGCAAAGCAATATTATGGAAATCCGGTGTTCTGGGTTTATATTTACGAAGCGAATAAATCAAAAATTGCTGATCCAAATAATGTTCCGGCCGGAATTGATGTCAAAATCCCAAAAATGGATCCAAGATTGATTGATGCTAAAAATGTTGATTGCATCAATTACGCCAAGAAACTTCAAACTAAGTATTTACTCAGTAAGAGTTGATGTGAAATATAAACAAAAAAACCGAAGATTTTCTTCGGTTTTTTTGTTTATCATTAGTTGAAACTATTCAGTTTTATCTTTCTTTTTCTTTTTGGAGAATAGGCGAATTAACCAGCTATCCTGAATTGCCTTAGCTGTCTTGTCAAATTCAGATAAACTATTTTGAACTTTTACGATAGTCGTATCAATGTTTTCAGCAGTTCTTTTACTGTTCAAAAGCATATTTACAGGACCATCACCACTGTTGATGCTTTGTGTAGTTTTATCCAAATTATTAACCACTACATTGGTTTTTTCAGCCGTTTGATTTAGATTGCTTAAAACACTGTAAGTCTGTGCAGTAAGTCCATCGTCGTTAAGTAATTTAGCTAAATCACCATCGCCATTATTGATTTTTCTGGTGATTTGATCTACGCTGGCAAGTGTGTTATTCAGATTTCTCGTCGTAGTTGCCAGCTCGGTTGTGAGTGTATTTTCGTTTATTAATCGTGCTAAATCACCATTTCCGCTGTCAATTTTTCCGGCAATAGATTTGAAACTCATAATTGCATCGTTTGTCTGCACCAGCATTTCACGCGCCTCGTAAAGCATGCTTTCCATATCTATTCCCTCTTTGCCTTTCAGATGGCTGCCTTCATCAATGGCTCCAGACGCCAACGTTCCGGAAGTTATATTCAGCAATTTGCTTCCCATCAATCCGTCCTGATTTATTTCCACCAAAGCATCTTTATAAATGTATTTCGCATATTCATTGACAATGTCCAATTCAAGAACTACGGTGCTGTCTGAGGTGATTTCAATTCCACTCACTTTTCCCACGGTAATTCCCGAGAAGCGCACATTATTCCCAACTACAACGCCTCGAATATCATTGAATGCAGTTGTAATCTTGGTTTTCGACTTGAATAAATTATCTTTACTTCCGATAAAATAAACTACAAATACAAAAATAGCTATCGCACTGAATACCAGAAGTCCAACTTTTAACGCTCTATTCCCTTTCGTTTTCATAAGGTTTAAGTTTAAATAAAGAATGCTTTTATTTCTTTGTCCGAGCTATTGCTGAGTTCATCATACGTTCCCTCGGCTGCAAAAACTCCGTCCATAATAATTTTGATTTTGTCTGTTGCAATTTTTGCACATTTCATATCGTGCGTGATGATGATAGAGGATGCATTATACTCATCCTGAACTTTTACTATCAGTTCGCTAATTTCTCCGGAAGTTACCGAATCCAAACCGGTTGTCGGCTCATCGTAAAGTATCACTTTCGGGCGAAGAATCAATGCGCGCGCCAATCCGATACGTTTTTTCATTCCTCCGGAAAGTTCCGAAGGCATTTTATTTATTGCATCCAATAATCCTACGCTTCGCAATGATTGTTCCACTCTTTCATCCACTTCTGTGCGATGACTGGCCATTTGAAGCCTTCTGATCGGGAATTCCAGATTTTCACGAACGCTCATTGAATCATACAGCGCACCACCTTGAAATAAATAACCAATGTCTTTTCTGATTTCGTTAAGTTCGTCGGATGTCATGGTAAGAATATCATTTCCAAGCACATTTATTTGACCATAATCCGGTTCTATCAAGCGAACAATGCATTTTGTCAACACAGATTTTCCCACACCGGATTTTCCTAAAATTCCTAAATTTTCGCCCTGTTTAAGACGCAAATTTACTCCTTTCAGAATTTCTTTTTCGCCGAACGCTTTATATAAGTCTTTTACTTCAATCATTTATTAACTGCCTGAGAATAAATTGGTTACTAATACGGCAATTAAGTCTATTATAAATATGGAAAGCGATGCATTTACTACGGCTGAATTGGCTGCAAGACCAACAGATTCGGTTCCTAATCCCGCTTGATATCCTTTGTAAGCTCCAATTAAACCAATGAAAAAGCCAAAAACTACGGATTTGATAGTTGCCGGAAGAATATCGATAAATCCAAGCATATCAAAGGCATTTTTCATATAAAGCTGAATGCTCATTGATTCGAATAAATTCATAGCAAAAAATGAACCAACTAATCCGAATGCATCAGAAAAAAACACTAGAAGTGGAACCATAATGGTAGTTGCAAGGACGCGTGTAGCCACTACAAAGCTAAGTGGTTTTGTGCCTGAAACCTCCATGGCGTCGATTTGCTCGGTCACTTTCATAGCTCCGATTTCAGCTCCGATACCGGAACTTATTTTTCCGGCACAAATCAATCCGGTAACCACAGGGCCAATTTCTCGAAACATGGAAACAGCCACCATTCCTGGAATTAAAGATTGGACGCCAAATTGAGATAAAATTGGCTGAGTTTGCATCGTCAGTACCAAACCCATAATTAATCCGGTGATGGCGACGAGTGCAAATGATTTATTTCCAATAAGATAGAATTGTCTGAGTAATTCTTTATGCTCATAGGGCGGCGAAACGAATTGCTTCATTACTTGCCCGGTGAAAATAACCAACTCTCCTAAATCGATAAAAATGCCATTGAAAAAATTACGAGAATTCTCGGCTTTGAATCGTTTAAGATGTTCCTTATTGAATTTTATGTTCGAAGGTTTTAATTTTTTCATAAAAGGTTTAGTGCATATTTATTCGATAAAAAATATTGGTTCGAATTTGTTCAGTTTTAAAATTTTCTTAAATCAAAAATAGCATTTAAAACGTTTTCAATGGGTAAAAATAATCTTTTTTCATTAATAAAAATAATTATAATCGTAAAATCTATCGAAAGAATTAATAATTAACATCAATTCAAAAAAACTCATGTAAAAAAGCATAAATAATTAATTTGTCTTTAGTATTTAACAAAAAACTATTTAATTTTGTTGTAGTAATAGAAAATTTGAATTTTGAACCTAAAACCTAACCATATCGGACAATTTTTTTCTTCGAGTTGTAAGTTTGTGCTTATAGCTTTATTTATTGCTGTTTTTACATTTGACATTTCCGCTCAAGATGGTTATGAGGTAAAATCAATAAAATTTGAAGGAAACAAGACTTTCAAGAAATCCGAATTAATGGCCAATCTGGCTGCTTACGAGGTCAATTTTATCGAACGCATTACCAAGCGAAAAGAACCCTATTTTTATAATAAAGAATTTGTCGATAGCGATTTAGAACGATTAATTCGCTTTTACCAGAGCGAAGGGTATATTTATGTGCAAGCAAATGTAGATACAATTAATACAGATAAGGAAAAACGAACGCTTGATCTTAAGTTTTTAATTCGGGAAGGTAATCCGATTTTGGTGGATAGTATCGATTTTTCATTGAAAAATGACAGCAATGTTATTCGTAGAGATTCGTTTTCCAACCGATTTATCCGTCGTTTTGAACGGCGAGCTGCCTTAAAAACTAAATCACCTTTCCGTGATGCTGCGCTCACTGAAGATGTCATCAGAATTAACCGAGCATTCCAAAATCGTGGTTATGCATATTCCAAAACTTCGTTCGAACTAGAAGTTGACACTGCGGAAAATACGACAGATATATATTTTTCCACACAACCCGGCACACGTGCAACTTTTGGTGCAACCTCCATTACAGGTCAAAAATTTACAAAAGAGCGACTGCTTTACAGACAATTAACTTACTCGCCCGGGGAAAGATATAGTTCTGAAAAATTAGATTTGGTACGACGAAATTTGTATGATTTACAGCTATTTAGGATAATTTCCGTTGTTCCCCGACTGGATCCCGAAAATCCAAAAAATCCCATTCCGATTGACATCACAGTTGAAGAAATGCCGCGAATTTCAACGGAATTAGGGGTCGGATTTGGCACAGAAGACCGTTTCCGGACTTTTGCTGATATTACGTATCGTGGTCTTTTCCATGATGCTACTCGTCTTAATTTGTATCTGAAACACTCTGCATTGGAACCGTATCATGTCAGTTTGAAGTTGATTCAGCCACAGTTTTTGGATAAAAAAACGTCGATAATGATAAATCCGTATCTGCGAAGGCAAATTGAGCCTGGATTTGATACACAAACGCTCGGACTGAATCTCCCACTTAACAGAAAATTCAGCGATCAGTTTAATATGGCTCTGACTTATTATTATGAAAAAGTGACACAGCGGGTAGAAAGTGGCGATGTGGAAGTTCCAAATCCGGAAAGCAGAAAGTTCCTTTACGATAAATCTGGTTTGCAATTTACAACAACGTATTCGAATGCTTTACCTCGATTTTCACCGGAAAAAGGATTTTCTGCATCCTTGAGTTTCAAATATAACGGCTACATTTTCCCAAGTGATTTTAATTACACGAGACTTTGGGTGGATTTGAGAAATTACCAAAAATTGGGTGATTTTACACTCGCATTGCGTGGAATGATTGGTGGTATTTACTCTAAAGACAGCACCGGATTTGTGCCGGTTGAAGATCGATTTTATTCCGGTGGAAGTAATTCAATTCGTGGCTGGGGGCGATCGCAACTTGGTCCAAAACGTGATACAGGAAGTCCTTTAGGAGGTAAAAGTATTGTTGAAATGAGCGTTGAACTGCGCCGAAGACTTTTCTGGCAGCTGGATGGAGCCGTATTTATGGACGCGGGAAATGTGTGGCAAAATTCTTACTATTATCGTATGAATGACTTGGCGTATTCGGCAGGAGTTGGATTGCGCTATAAAACGCCGATTGGGCCAATTCGATTTGATGTAAGCATGCCGATTGCAAATGAAAAGAAAAAATTGCAATTCTTTTTGAGTGTCGGGCAGGCTTTTTAATTAAAATTTTCTCAAAAAATGAAAACAACAAAAACAATAGCAAAAATTTTCGGGTGGACATTGGCTGCCTTGCTGGCTTTTGTTTTGCTTATTTTGTTGCTTTTACAAACAAAACCTGTCAAAAATAAAATTGTGCAAGTGGGACAAACAGAGGTAAATAAGTCGCTGAAAGCCAAATTGCATGTAGAAAGTATTGATGGAAATTTCTTAAATGGATTAGGACTGAACAATGTGTTTTTGGAATATGAAAATGACACGATTGCCTTTATTCCAAATCTGAAACTGAAATACAAGCTAATGCCATTGCTGAAAGCCAGTATATTAGTTAATTCGGTAGAAATAGATGATCCGATTTTTTACGTAACACAATACACGGATAGTACGTGGAATTTTCAGAATATTGTGAAGCCGAACGTAAATCCGGATACTGTTGCAAAACCATTTTCGATGAAACTGAACATTGAAAATGTGAAAATTAACAACGGAAATGTCTTTGTCAATGCTTTAGATACGATAATTCCGCGTCAGGTCAGAAATTTGAATTCTGATTTTAGTTTTCAGTTTTCGCAAAACGAACAAGAAGTTTTGATGCGAGAACTTCGGTTTGATGCTTTGAAACCGGATTTATCTTTGAAAAATCTGAGTTTTCATCTTCATCGGGATAGTAATTATATTCGTTTGAAAGATTTTGCCCTGCAAACCAGACAAAATAATATCCAAGCAGATGTGAAATTTGACCCAAAAAATCTTTCCAATTCGTTTGCCAATGTGAGTGCTGATAGTATTCGGGCTGAAGAATTTCAGTTTTTAATTCCATCTTTGAAAATTCCAGCCAACCCAAAATTGGAACTCAAAACGGCATTTAATAAAGAGAATTCTACTCTGGACTTGATGCTCAAAGACAAAAATCAGTTGATTGATTTACAGGTGAATTCTGAAAATTTGGTGGATTTTATTCAGAAGAAAACGGAAGAACCGCTAAAATATCAGCTCACCGGAAATTTTGAAAATATCAATGTAAAAGATTGGCTGGATGATCCGGCAATGGATTATAAACTAACCGGAAATCTCACTGCAGATGCCGAAGGAACCAATCCGAAAACGATGAAAGCCTTTGTGAAAGGCGATTTCAAAGATATGTCATTGCTGAAAAGGCAGGTGAGTTCGTTGAATTTTGATTTGGACTACAATGCCGGCGATGTGATAGGAAAAGTGGATGGAGCAGGTAGCTTTGGCAAAGTTCACCTGATACCCAATGTGAAAAATATTTGGGCAGAAAGGCCGTCTTATGTCGTTGCAATAAACACAAAACAGCTCGATTTATCAAAGATTTTATTGGATAATGAACTGAAAAGCAGCCTGACGATGAATGGAAATATTCGTGGTCAAGGCTGGAACCCAAAAACGATGAACGCTGCATTTAACGGGACATTGACAAATGCTCGGATGTACGATTTTTCGGTGGATAAAATGAATATGGCACTGGATTATCAGCGTGGAGATGTGCGTGGAAATGTTACTGGTTGGGGCGATTTTGGAAAATTGTACATCGAGCCGAATATCCGACAAGTTTTGAGCAAAAGTCCATCTTACACCGCACGCGTTACCACCGAAAATCTGAATTTGGCATCCTTACTTTCCAACGATAGTTTGGCGAGTGATTTGAACTTGACTTTTGATGTGGCGGGAAGAGGATTTAATCCAAAGCAAATGACTGCTGATGCTTCGTTGGTTGCTTTTCCGTCCAGCATTATGGGTGTGAATATTCAGCAAGTCACTTCTGATGTGCGTTTCTCAAATAATAATCTGGATATTAATTCTTTGTTGCTCAATACAGAAACAATATCGCTTTCAGCACAAGGAAATTATAGTTTGGTTGGAAATTCTGATTTAAGCCTGAATGTAGATTTGCAAAACGCATCTGAAATTTCTAAATTCTTAAAAATCGATAGTCTGCAAACGCAAGGAAATCTGCAAGCCAATGTGTATGGAACAGTGGATAGTTTGCAGGCAGATTTAACTTTCCAGCTTGACAGCACGCGTTTTCAATCCTACACAGCTTCTTCGCTTTCCGGCACTGCCAATGGATTGCTAACGAAAACAGACACATTAATTAATGCCAATATTTTTGCCGGAAATGTGAGTGCAGTCGGATTATTGTTGGACACTGTACGACTACAAGCAAATTCAAACATCCATTCTACTGATTTACAATTAATTGCTGATGGAAAAGAAGTGAAGGCCGATTTGACCGGAAATGTGAATTTGGGTGAGGATTTACTGGTGCGATTGGATGATATGATGCTGGATTACAAAGGTTCTGATTGGCGATTGGTAGAACCACCGGCGAGTATTCGACTTGGAAAAAATGAATATGAAATCAATGACCTGAAGCTTATTTCCGGTACAACAGGCGCGGCAGATTCACTGCAAGTCATTCATGCGGATGGTTTGGTCAGCCGCACAGGTGATCAAAATCTGGATTTGAAGTTATTTAATATTGACATTCCTTCTACACTTGGACTTTTCAATGTCAGACCGGATATGAAAGGTAATTTGGACTTGAGCCTTTACCTGCGTGGCACTGCCGAAACGCCGGAAATGGAAGGTGGATTTTATGTGGATAATGCCGAATTTAGCGATTATGCTTTCACGGAAATCGCCGGATCAATTCAGTATGCGGATAAAAAACTGGGTTTGGATGCCGGAATTGTACCACGCGACAGCGGATTGTTTGAACTGACCGGATTTATTCCGTTTAATTTGAGTTTGGACAGCATGAAAGTTGTTCCGCCAACGGCAAATGATTCGATTAATTTGGCTGTTGTGGCTGATAAACTGCCGCTTAAAATTGCCAGTGCATTTTTCCCAATGGATGAAGTGGACGGTCATATAGAAAGTAATATTCTGGTAAATGGCACGATGAATAATCCAAATCCGATTGGAGATTTACATATTATCAATGGAAAAGCGCGTGTGAAACAATACGGAATTGATTATCGAAAAATTTTGGCTGCCATACATTTTGAAAAAGAAACGGTTCGCGTGGACACATTCTTAATTCAAAGTAAAAATGGAAATATGTTTGCAGATGGAGCTATCGGATTTAATTCACAATTCTACAAAGGTGATGTGCAAAACTCTGATATTCAGATAAAATTTGACAAATTCCATCCATTCAACCATAAATATTACAACATGGAACTTACCGGCGATGTTGGTTTACATGGAAAAAAAGACAGTGTGTATTTTGATGGCGATGTGAATATTTTAGAGTCCTTGGTTTACTTGCCGGCTGTCATGAATTTGATTGGTTCGGGTGCTCCGCCGGAAATACCAATGCCGCTATTAATCACCGAACTTGAGCAATCGAACCAAATTCTCGATTCGGTAATTTATCGTTTCAGAACCGATTCGGAAGAAGCAGAAAAGTTGAAATTCAACTATTTTGACAATATTCAGGGTAAAGTTAAGGTTTACATTCCACGAAATACCTGGATTAAAAATGAGCAAATGCGATTTGAAATTGCCGGCGATATGGAAATGATAAAGCATCGCAGTTTTATGGAATTGTTTGGTACTGTGGATGTTATCCGAGGTCAATATGACTTGCTTGGAAAAACATTTGTGGTCAATGAAGGGACGATTACTTTCCAAGGTGGCGATGAATTTAATCCGCGGTTGAATATTGTGGGTTCATATAGCATGCGTGATCAAAGTAGGGTAGAGAACAAGCTGACAATCAATGTGACAGGAGATTTGAAAGAACCTGTAATTCGTTTTGAAATGGGTGGCGAGCAACTCACAGAAGGTGATGCATTGTCGTATATTTTGTTTGGAACCAATATGGATGCGCTTGCATCCGGTCAGGAAGCGGCATTAGGAGCAAGTGCGGGTTCGCTTGCCACGGGAGCTGCTGCTTCGCTTATTTCGTCAGAATTGACTAAGTTGTTGGGAAAAACATTTAATGTAGATTACATTGAAATGCGCGCCGGAAGTTCGTTTGAGAATGCAACTTTTGTCGTTGGAAAATACATTACAAATAAGCTGTTTATGAGTTACGAACGTCGTTTCGGTGACTTCAAAGACGAACGAGTGGCAGAATATGAAGTAAAATTGGAGTATGAATTGTTCCGATTCTTATTCCTTCAGCTCGCCAGTTCGCCGATAAATAATGGTATTGATTTGATTTTCAAAATCGATTCAAAAACTAAATTTGATGATTTGAGATAAAGATTACAAGTTTCGATTTTAACATTACTGAAGATTGGATAAAAAGTAGTATTTTTGTAGTAAATATATTCAAAAGTAGAAAAATGAAACAGCCATGCCAAAATAATATAGACACACGAGGAAATGATTGTATGGCGTGTTCCCCCGAAACAAGTTCGGGGCAAGCTATGTGTCTTTAATGAAAAAATAAACAATAATCACATGAAAGGAATTGTTCTTGCAGGTGGCTCAGGCACACGTCTTTATCCCATTACAAAAGGGATTTCAAAACAATTGATACCAATTTTTGATAAACCAATGGTGTATTATCCAATTTCTGCCCTGATGTTGGCCGGAATTAAAGATATTTTAATCATTTCTACACCAAGTGATTTGCCCGGTTTCAAGCGATTGCTTGGCGATGGTTCAGATTACGGAGTAAATTTTGAATATGCAGAGCAACCAAGCCCGGATGGTTTGGCGCAAGCATTTATCATTGGCGAAAAATTTATTGGCGACGATTCCGCTTGTCTTGTTTTGGGTGATAATATTTTCTACGGTCATGGATTTCCAAGCATGCTTAGAAACGCCGTAAAAGAAGCCGAAGAAAACAACAATGCGACTGTTTTCGGTTATTGGGTAAATGACCCTGAACGCTACGGTGTGGCGGAGTTCAACGCTAATGGCAAAGTGATTAGCATTGAAGAAAAACCAAAAGAGCCAAAATCAAATTACGCGGTTGTTGGTCTCTATTTTTATCCAAATAAAGTGGTAGATGTGGCTAAAACTATTAAACCATCTGCACGTGGTGAGCTGGAAATTACAACTGTAAATCAACGTTTTTTGGAAGATGAACAACTAAAAGTTCAGCTTTTTGGTCGTGGGTTTGCTTGGCTGGATACCGGAACTTTTGATTCACTTTCTGAGGCTTCTACTTTTATCGAAGTACTTGAAAAACGTCAAGGATTAAAAATTTCTTGTTTGGAAGAAATCGCTTGGCGAAACGGATGGGTTACTGACGAGCGTTTGGAGCAGATTGCACAATCGATGATAAAAAACGAATACGGTCAGTATTTGATGAGATTGCTAAAGAAATAAAGTTGAAGTGCGACAGAATTAATTGATATGAAAGTTATTGATACAGAGATAGAAGACGTGAAAATTATTGAACCCGATGTTTTTGGAGATCATCGGGGATATTTTTTTGAGTCGTTTTCGCAAAAAGAATTTGAGGAGAAAGTTTGTAAAACCACTTTCTTGCAAGACAACGAATCGAAATCAAAATTCGGAGTTTTGCGTGGTTTGCACTTTCAGAAAGCACCTTACGCCCAGTCGAAACTTGTTCGCGTAGTGCAAGGCAGCGTGCTGGATGTGGCGGTAGATATTCGTAAAGGTTCGCCTACTTTTGGTAAGCACGTTGCGGTAGAACTCAACGATGAAAACAAGCGACAAATGTTTATTCCGCGGGGATTTGCACACGGATTTGTGGTGCTTAGCGAAACGGTTGTTTTTCAATATAAATGCGATAATTACTACGCACCACAAGCTGAAGCCGGAATTGCCTGGGATGACGCAGAACTTGGAATTGATTGGCAAGTTGCAAACGATGCTATTCTGCTTTCAGAAAAAGATAAGAAAAATCCGCTTTTAAGCACGTCGGATGCTTTGTTTGATTACTCAACGAATTTATATGACTAAAAATATTCTTATTACCGGTTCCAACGGTCAGCTTGGCAGTGAAATCCGCGTGCTTTCAGAAAACTCAGAGCATCGCTTTTTCTTTACTGATGTGGCAGAATTGGATATTACCGATAGAGATGCGATTGATGGTTATATTGTTGATAATAAAATAGATACAATCGTAAACTGTGCTGCTTACACCAATGTGGACAAGGCGGAGGATGATGTAGAATTGGCAGATAAAATAAACCATTTGGCAGTAAAAAACTTGGCGGAAGCGAGTAAGAAATATGCTGTGGAATTGGTGCATATTTCTACCGATTACGTTTTTGATGGAACCAAAAATTTTCCATATCTTGAAACTGATCCAACTGCACCGCTGGGAGTTTATGGAAAAACAAAACTGGATGGTGAAAGCGCTGTAATTAACTCAGGATGTGCGTATTTGATAATTCGTACTTCGTGGCTTTACTCGACTTTTGGGATTAATTTTGTGAAAACAATGCGTCGATTGACTACAGAAAAAGAGAGTTTGAAAGTAGTTTTTGACCAAGTTGGCACGCCTACTTATGCAGGTGATTTGGCTCATGCAATTTTAAAAATAATTGAAAGCGGAAAATTGTCTGACAATTCCGGCATCTACCATTTTTCCAACGAAGGAGTATGTTCCTGGTACGATTTTGCTATTGAAATTCGTGATTTATTTGGAAATGAATGCGATGTTCAGCCGTGCCATTCGGATGAATTTCCCAGCAAAGTGACTCGTCCGAAATTCTCGGTTTTGGATAAAACAAAAATAAAAAAAACATTCGGTTTGAAAATTCCACATTGGAAATATTCATTGGAATTGATGGCACGCGGATGACGCCGATTTGACAAATTAATACTGATTTTTAATGACAGAAGAATTTTTACATTCAGCATTAACTTCAAAAATTATTAAATGCTTTTACGCAGTTTATAATACATTAGGGTACGGATTTTTAGAAAAAGTTTATGAAAATTCTTTACTCATTGAATTGAAATTAAGAGGCTTGAAAGTAGAAGCGCAAAGACAGATTGATGTTTTATATGCCGATGAAAAAGTAGGTGTATATTTTGCTGATTTAATTGTTGAAGATACAGTTATTGTTGAAATAAAAGCATCTGATGCGTTGTGTGAAGAAAATGAATTTCAGTTGATTAATTATTTAAAAGCATCAGACATTGAAATTGGTTTATTGTTGAATTTTGGTAAAAAACCAGAATTTAAACGAAAAATATTTACAAACGATTATAAAATGTAAATCTTAATAAAAAGCTGATTTTATATAGTTAATAAGTTATATCCGATTTATTTGTGTATTGAAAATCAGTGTTCAAATTTTATGAAAAAAAATATTCTTATCACCGGAGGAGCCGGATTTATCGGCAATCATGTTGTTCGTCTTTTTGTGAAAAAATATCCGAATTATCGAATTATTAATTTGGATAAACTGACTTATGCCGGGAATTTAGCTAATTTGACAGACATCGAAAATGAACCAAATTACGCATTTGTGAAAGCTGATATTTGTGATTTTGAGAAAATGCTTGACATTTTCAAAACATACGAAGTTAGCGATGTAATCCACTTAGCCGCTGAAAGTCACGTAGATAGAAGCATCAAAGATCCATTTACATTTGCTCAGACCAATGTGATGGGAACCTTGAGTTTGTTGCAAGCAGCCAAAGAACTTTGGAAAGATAATTATGCGAACCATCGTTTTTACCATGTTTCTACCGATGAAGTTTATGGTGCGTTGCAATTTGATGATACTTTATTTACAGAAACCTCAAGTTATGATCCACATTCGCCATATTCTGCAAGTAAAGCGGCTTCAGACCACTTTGTACGCGCTTTTCATGATACATACGGAATGAATGTGATTATTTCCAATTGTTCCAATAATTACGGGCCGTATCAATTCCCGGAGAAACTTATTCCGCTGTTTATCAATAATATCCGTCATCGAAAACCACTTCCAGTTTATGGAAAAGGCGAAAACGTTCGCGATTGGCTTTATGTAATTGACCATGCACGAGCTATTGATGTGATTTTTCATGAAGGAAAAATCGGTGACACGTATAACATTGGCGGTTTTAATGAATGGAAAAACATTGATTTAATCAAAGTGATGATTAAAACGGTAGATAAATTGCTTGGTAATTCAGAGGGACATTCTTTGGATCTGATAACTTACGTAACCGACCGTGCCGGACACGATTTGCGTTATGCTATTGATAGTCGTAAATTGAAAAACGAACTAGGCTGGGAGCCATCGCTTCAATTTGAAGAAGGAATAGAAAAAACCGTGAAATGGTATCTCGATAATCAAGAGTGGATGGACAATGTCACAAGCGGCGAATACGAAAAATATTATGAAAATATGTATGGAGAATAATATCTTCTAATTAGTTAATATTGAAACACTTGCATTTGCAAGTGTTTTTTATTGGAATAATTTTTGATGAAGGGGAAAATCAATTAAAAATCAATTTAACTCATTGGAATAAAAAGCATAAAGTTTTATTAATAAAGTTTTAGAAAACACGCTAAAATTTGTATTTTTGTAGCTTAAACAGCAAAATTTCAAGAGATTTTAATCTAAATAAAATGATAAAAGAACAAGTTTTAAAGAAAATCGAGCAACGAGAAATCGTAGTTGGTGTAGTAGGCCTGGGATATGTAGGATTGCCTTTGGCTGTAGAAAAAGCTAAAGCTGGTTTCAAAACTATCGGTTTTGATGTGCAGGACAAAAAAGTGGAAATGGTGAATGCCGGTAAAAATTATATCGGCGATGTGGTGGATGAAGATTTGGATGAAATAGTAAAGTCCGGAATGCTTTCTGCAACCAACGATTTTAGCTTTATCAAAGACGTTGACTTTGTGGCAATTTGCGTACCTACGCCGCTGGATATTTATCAACAACCGGACATCAGCTACGTCAAAGCATCTACGGAGGCTATTTCAAAATATATGACTAAAGGAACGATGGTTGTCTTGGAATCAACTACTTATCCCGGAACAACGGAAGAATTGGTTAAGCCGATTTTGGAAAAAGGTTCCGGTTTGGTTTGTGGTGAAGATTTCTACTTGGGCTTTTCACCGGAGCGTGTTGATCCGGGAAATTTGATTTATAAGACTAAAAATACGCCTAAAGTTGTTGGTGCAATTGGTGAAGATGCACTTGAAGTAATTGCCGCTATGTATCGTGCCGTTTTGGATAGCGATGTGCATACCGTTTCAAGTCCTGCCATTGCCGAAATGGAGAAAATTCTCGAAAACACCTATCGCAATATTAACATCGGATTAGTGAATGAGTTGGCAATTCTATGCCACAAAATGAATATCAATCTTTGGGAAGTGATAGACGCTGCCAAAACGAAACCTTATGGATTTCAGGCATTTTATCCAGGACCGGGTTTGGGCGGACACTGTATTCCACTTGATCCGTATTATTTGTCTTGGAAAGCGCGCGAATTTGGTTTCCATACTTCGATGATTGAATCTTCGATGATGATTAACGACCGCATGCCGGAATATTGTATGGAGCGTGCAAGTGTCATTCTTAATCGTTACAAAAAATCGTTGAGTGCTTCTCGAATTTTAGTTCTTGGAGTGGCTTACAAGCAAGACATTGATGATTATCGTGAAAGTCCGGCTTTGGTAGTGATTGATATTTTGAAATCGATGGGAGCTGAAGTTGTGTTCTTTGATCCATATATTTCTGAATATAAATACAAAGGAAAGACTTATCAAGGTGAAAAAGAAATGACTGCTGAGCTGCTTAAATCTGCAGATTTAGTGATGGTAACAGCTGCTCACACCAATGTAGATTATGATTTTGTACAGCAAAATGCAAAATTCATTTTTGATACAAAAAATGCGATGAGAGCGGTAGAAAATCGCGAAAATATAGAATTACTATAAGATAATTATGAAAAAAATATGTGTAATCGGAGGCGGAAAATGGGGACAAAATCACATTCGCACACTGTTTCAGTTAGGAAATTTAGGAGGAATTGTTGAGGCAAATCCGAAGAGATTGGAAGAATTGCTTGCACAATTTCCAGTTGAAGGATTTACGGATTTAGAACTCGCTATTGAGAGAAATTTCGACGGATATACCATCGCCGCTCCAGCGCCTTTGCATTACGAAATTGCAAAAAAACTTCTTGAAAAAGGGAAAAGTGTACTGGTGGAAAAACCGATGACTTTGTCTGCCGAAACATCTAAAGAATTGGTGGAAATTGCCAAAGAAAAAGGTGCTCAACTAATGGTTGGACACGTTTTACTTTTCCATCCTGCAATAATAAAAATTAAAGAATTGATTAAAAGCGGGAAAATTGGACAGTTATATTATCTTTATTCTACTCGCCTTAATTTAGGAACTGTTCGGACCGAAGAAAATGTGTTCTGGTCATTTGCACCGCATGATATTTCGGTGTTGGATTATTTTGTAGGTCATCCGGCCGAAAAAATCGAATCGAAAGGCACGAAATTCCTGCAGCAAAATGTGTATGATTACACCATGACGCAGTTGACGTATCCAAATAATATCCACGCACATATTTTCGTTTCTTGGTTGCATCCGTTCAAAGAGCAGAGATTGGTTGTGATTGGAAGCAAAGGAATGATTTCATTTGATGATTCTTCGGCTGAAAAAGAGATAAAATTCTATGACAAACATATTGAATTTGAGCAAGGAATTCCAATCAAAATTGAAAATCCAACAGAAATTATTCCTTATGAAAAAGGACAACCATTGACTGAAGAATTGAAATATTTCGTAGAAAATTTAGATAATAAAATCGAAATTGCCGATGGACAATCTGGCTACGAAGTTGTAAAAGTGCTTGAAAAAGCACAGGAGTTGATCGATAGTGTCAATAATTAATATTCAAGAAAATGAATGATTTTTTCGTACATGAAAGCAGTTACGTTGACGAAAATGTAACGATAGGCAAAGGAACAAAAATATGGCATTTCTGCCACGTTCAAAAAGGAGCTACTTTGGGTGAAAATTGCTCGCTTGGGCAAAACGTAAACGTTGCAAATAATGTGAAAATCGGTAACGGAGTTCGCATTCAAAACAACGTATCTGTATATGAAGGCGTGGAGATTGAAGACAATGTTTTTTGTGGACCGTCTTGCGTTTTCACGAATGTTACAACGCCTCGTTCGCATTATTCCGTTCACGGAAATTATGCCAAAACATTGGTTAAATGGGGAGCTTCGCTAGGAGCGAATTCTACGATTGTTTGCGGACATACCGTTGGACGATGTGCATTAATTGCCGCTGGTGCTGTAGTTACCAAAAATGTGAAAGACTATGCGTTAATGGCCGGTGTTCCAGCTCGCCAAATAGGCTGGGTATGTGAGTGCGGTGAGCGTTTGCCGGAATCGTTGGAATGCGAAAAATGCGATAAAAAATATATTGAAACCGAAACTGGACTTAAAGAAAAATAGAAAAAATGCAATTTAGAGATTTAGTAAAACAATACAATTTGTTGAAACCTGAAATTGATCAGGCAATGATTGATACAGCTGCTTCCGGTGGCTATATTATGGGAAAAGCAGTAAAAGAACTTGAAGCTTCTTTGGCAGAATATGTGGGTGTAAAACATTGCATCAGCTGTGCAAATGGCACTGATGCCTTAACTTTGGCATTGAAAACGTGGAATGTAGGCCCGGGCGATGCTGTATTTGTACCGGATTTCACATTTTTTGCTTCAGCAGAAGTCATTTCACTGGAAGGTGCTACTCCCGTTTTTGTGGATGTGGATGCCGATACATTCAATATGGATACTCACAGCCTGAAAGTGGCGATTGAGAAAACGCGTGAAGAAGGTAAATTAACTCCAAAAGTGATTATCACCGTTGATTTATTTGGTTTGCCTGCAAATTATGCAGAAATCAGAAAAATTGCTGACAAAAATAACCTGCTTATTCTTGAAGATGGAGCGCAAGGTTTTGGTGGGGCAATTGACGGAAAACGTGCGTGCAGTTTCGGAGATATTTCCACAACATCTTTCTTCCCTGCAAAACCGCTGGGTTGCTATGGTGATGGTGGCGCTGTTTTTACTGATAATTCAGAATGGGCAACAACTCTTGATTCGCTGCGAGTTCACGGCAAAGGCTCGTTCAAATACGATAATGTTCGAATTGGAGTAAACTCTCGTTTGGATACACTGCAGGCTGCAATTCTGAAAGTGAAATTCAATGCATTCAAAAACTACGAAGTGGAAGACATCAACAAAGCCGCAGCACTTTATTCAGAGAAATTGAGCGATATGGTTAAAACGCCTATTATTCCCGAAGGATATTATTCCAGTTGGGCGCAATATACCATTACTTTGGAAAATCGTGAGCAGCGTGATGCGTTGCAAGCTTTCTTGAAAGAGCAAGGCATTCCTACGATGGTTTATTATCCAAAACCAATGCACGAACAAACTGCTTACAAAGAACTTGGTTACGAAAAAGGTTCCTGTCCGGTTACAGAAGAACTGTGTGGAACGGTGCTTTCATTGCCAATTCATCCGTATATTGAAGAAAGCGATATTGATTTGGTTTGTAATCATATCAAAGACTTTTTGAAAAAATAGACATTATAAAACATTAAAAAGCCGATTACTTGTAATCGGCTTTTTTGTTGAAGTTCAGTTTCTTATTTGATTATAACTTTTGAGCGATATTTATCAGCCTGAATAATCAAAACTACATTTTTTGGCAATCCGGATAGATCAAGAATTTCAGAGTTTGATTGTATGCTTCTGATTTTTTGTCCCAAGGCATTGAATACATTTACAGTAGTACCAACTGATGGTACAAATACCTTGGCAACACCGCTATTTACAACAACTCGTAATTCTTTTTCAGATTGATAAGGCAAAGTGCGCACTTTAATGGTATTGGAGTAGCCAGTAATATTTTCATATTCATGCTCCAAGTTTTTATCACTTGCTTTGACTTTGTACTCATATTCTTTGTCAGAAATAAGATAGTAAAGCTGTTCGCTGGTTTGAGTTGTCCATTTATCCTCAAATAAAGGAGACATACTTCCATTTTCATCTGCTTGTGAAACCGTTAAATAATATCCTGTAGCATCAAAAACTGGATTCCAATTGGCTACAAAACCTTTGTAAGTCACGTCAGTAGCTTCAGTAGCAACTGGTTCAACTACATAAACGGGTCTTGTAGATTTTCCAACAACATTGATTAATCTTTTATCTGCATGTTTTGATGTCAAAACCAAAACCGAAGAATGCAAAAATCTGAATGATGGTTCTGTCGGATTATATCTGATCAAAATATTCGTTGAATTTACGATTGAATCCTCCGGTGCTAGATTCAAGGTTTTAGCCCAAGCTGTTTCCGGATCACTTTCTTTTTTCATTTCAAAATGTTCAGGAAGTGTAAAACTCAATTGAATATCTTCAACAATTCTGATACCTGAAACTTTTACAATTTGTGGCTCAGAAGGTGTACCTTGCACAGTTTCAAACATTTTCAATAAACTTTCAGTCGAAATAATTGGAACATCGCCTCCTCCTCTATATCTAAATGAAATAACGTTTTCATTTTCTTCGATGGTTGTAATTGGTTTGTCCAAAACTGTTCCGGAGCGTAAAGTTGGAGTGTATGAAGTCACATTTGCAGTTCCGGGAAATGGATCGCCACCTAAAGAAACAGTCGTTGCAACGCCATCAGCTTCCATAATATCAACACCCATTTTCAAAGGATCGTTATTAGGTCTGTTCATATTCCAATCGGTATGATTGAAGTTAATTCGATAAATTAACATACCGTGACCCGGCAAAAATCTGTCCCAGCCAATTCTTTGACGGTTTTCTAACAAGAAAAATTCTGAAGGAGACGGATTACTTGGATTTAAATTATGAACATCATTTTGTGCAATTAAATACGCTGTATTTGAAGTGGTCAGAGGATTTAATTCGATTGAAATTGGATCTTTTAGAATCGTTGGCGTCAAATACCCAAGTTGAAAACGCTCAAATGAATTATATGCCGGAGGAGTTCTACCTTGATTCAAATAAGAACCACCGTCCATGATATTCCATTGCGATAAAGTCATGTGTTTCGCTCCGTTGGTTGCGTACATATCAGCCAGTCCTAGTACGTGACCAAACTCATGTGTAAAAGTTCCAATTCCTGCCATATTTGTACCGGATTGTCCGCGTAATTCCGATGTACATGCGTAATCAAATACGCGAACTCCATTGAATGTAATAGTTGATACAGGGCCGGAATAATTTCCGCCATTGTACATGCTTGTTGGATAAATTGCCCATCTATGCGGCCAAACCGTATTTTCACCAGCCCATTCTGCTTCGTTGTGGCCTGCGTAATAAATAAATACGTTATCTAAAATCTTGTCATTATCAACATCGTATTGGGAAAAATCAATTCCATCATTAAATGCAGCAGTACATGCATCAACTACCATTTGAATTGGATTTTTATCACCATTTTCGCCGTCATTTTCACCGTAAAATGCCATAGTGTTTGGCAAAGTGTAGGGACCAACAACTTCAAAATCTGGTGTAAAAATTCCCATTGAATTATGGTCAAAATAGTCTCTGGCTGAGCCTGTAGCTCCATTTTCGCTATAACCCGGAAGATTTAGCATGTTATGAAAGGCTTCACTTGGAGTGGGAGTGACAAACGATAAATCAGAGAAATTAACTAAAATTACCAATGCTTTTGGAGAGCCGGTACGAGGATAAACTTTGCTTGGCTGATCTGATGCAGAAACTGAATTTCTCAAAGTTCTCATTTGAGTATTAATTTTCTGCATTGAAATATTTGTATCAAGATTAGAAATAAACGCTTTTTCAGAATTGCTTCTGTTTACTAAATCGTTTGCTTTAACTTTTGTATCTTGAATTGCGTCGTTAATATCTAAAACTGCATAATTATAAATACCATTTTTCCCTTTTGTGATTAAATAACCATCTTCAGTCTGGAAATATCGATGAAACTCATCACCTTTCATCACTACCGAAATAGTAGTTCCATCTATTTGCTTGATTTTTACCGGATAAGGATATGCAGGAACTGCATTTATCTGTTGGAGAGTAAAAGTAAAAATGATTAAAAGTAAAGTAAGTCCTAAATTTTTCATTTGATTTTTATTAAAAACGCAAAGATATTATAATTTTTGCTCTTATCGGACACAAAAAACATTCTTTTGGTAATTTATTTAATTTTTATTCCATTTCTACCACGGTAATTCCCGCTCCGCCAAACTGCACGTGTTCGTCGTGGTATTTTTTTACGCCGTGAACGGATGATAAATACTGTCTGATCAGTTGACGCAATGCGCCGGTTCCTGTTCCGTGCAAGATACGCACACTCGCAACGCCCACCATCAGTGCATCGTCGATGAAATAAGTTACAGCTTGCAAAGCTTCATCGCCACGCATTCCACGGACGTCAATTTCAGATTTGAAATTCAATTTCCGTTCACGTACATCATCTGTAACGGTTTTGCCTAGGTTTTCGTATTTGCGATTTTCTCTTTTCTGCTGATTGTTACTAACAACTTCAAGTTGGTTGAGTTTAACCGTAGATTTTAGTTGACCAAATGCCACAATTGCTTGTTTTCCTTGAAGTTCCAGGATGGTGCCGATGGCAGTTTGACCTTTGAGGCGAACTTGTTTCCCAATTTCAAGTTCCGTCCCGAAAGCTTTCGGGAGAGTTTCAAGTTTCGAATTTTGAGTTTTTTTCAAGCTTTGAGCTTTCTTCAAACTCTTTTCTTCGTGCTTCGAGCTTCGAGCTTCGTGCTTTTTTGAAGTGCTTCGTTCTTCCAACTTCTCTGATTGAAATTCCTCTAATTCCTTCCTTGCTTTCTTCGTTTTCTCCTTCTCAGCCTTCGCTTCAATAATCTTCCGAATGGTGTTTTCAATCTTTGCATTAGCAGATTTCAGCAATTCTTCGGCTTCGGCTTTGGCTTTTCGGGTAATTTCCTTGCGGGCTTTGTCGTTTTGTTCCAGCTCGGTTTCGTATTTGGCAAGGGTTTCTTCCAGCCGTTTTTCTTTCTGACGAATTTCCTGCCGTTTGCGTTCCCAGTAGCGTTTATCACGCACAATATCCTGCAAATGTTTGTCGTAATCCAAATGTTCTGCACCCACTTTTTCAGACGCATCGGCAATTAAATCTTCGGGTAAACCGATTTTTCGAGCAATTTCTACGGCAAATGAACTTCCCGGATTGCCAATGGAAAGCTGAAACAGCGGTTGCAAATGCTGACGGTCGTAAAGCATCGCGCCGTTTACAATGCCTTCGGTTGCTTCGGCATAATGTTTCAGATTGGTGTAGTGCGTAGTGATGACGCCGTACGCTTTGTTGCGATTGAAGCGTTCCAAAGTGGCTTCCGCGATAGCACCGCCGATTTGTGGCTCCGTACCACTGCCAAACTCATCTATCAACAGCAAGGTTTTCTCGTTGCTGTTTTTGATAAAATGCTTCATATTCAGCAAGTGCGAACTGTACGTAGAAAGGTCATTTTCAATGGATTGTTCATCGCCGATGTCAATGAAAATCCGCTCGAAAATGCCACATCGGCTATTGTCCAAAAGTGGAATAAGCATCCCGCATTGAAGCATATATTGCAGAGTAGCAACTGTTTTCAGACAAACCGATTTTCCACCGGCATTCGGTCCCGAAATGATAAGCAGTCGTTGTTTTTCGTTCAAAATAATTTTCAGTGGAACAACTTCCCGGCCTTGCTTTTTCAGCGAAAGGTAGAGTAGCGGATGCACGGCTTTGTACCATTCCAGTTGGCACAAGTCTTCCACGTTCGGTTTTATTGCGTTGATTTCCAATGAAAAAAGTGCTTTGGCGCGCAGAAAATCTATTTTTCCAAGGAAATATTGCGATTGCAAAATCTCGTGAAAATGTGGGCGAAGGCTGTTTGTAAATTCCACCAAGATGCGGATGATTTCACGTCGCTCTTCGTTTTCAAGTTCGCGAACGCGGTTGTTGGCCTCCACAACTTGCTGTGGTTCAATGTATACCGTTTTTCCCGTTGCACTTTCATCGTGAACAATTCCGCTCACTTTGCGCTTAAAAGCCGGCGAAACGGGAATAACCAACCGCCCGTCTCGAATGGTCGGTGCAACGTCTTTTTCCACATAACCATCGGCTTGTGCTTGACGCAGAATGGCGTTCAAAGTCTTGGAAATTCCACTTTGTGCTGTGAAAATATCTTTGCGAATGCGGGCAAGTTCGGGTGAAGCGTTGTCTTTTATTTTACCAAATTTATTGAGAATGCTGTCAATTTGTCGGATAATTCCGCTAAACGACTGAACATCAGCAATCAGTAAATGTAGTTCGGGGAATAGTTCCGGATCTTTCTTGCTGATAAAACTGACCAATTTTTGCACAGCTTCCAGCGAACGGCGTAAATCGAAAATCTCGGCTTCATCCAGATATAGTCCTTCGGTTTTTACTCGCGAAAGCGGATTGCGCACATCAAAGAAATCTCCCACAGGCATCTCATCTAAATCGGATGAAATGAGTTGAAGCATCTCGTTTGTTTGGTTGAGTTGTGATGAAATCTTTGCGTGCTGAACCAAAAATTTCATCTCATCCACCTCTTCTTCGCCAAGCGGACACAAACATTTGCCTTTCAGCTTTTGCCGAATGGTATCAAAGGAAATTTTTTGTTCAAAGGTAGTGGGGTAGAGCATTAGTTCAGTTTTAAGTTCCAGGTTCCGGTTTTTTTACGATTGTTATTTTTTTCTTCTCAATCTTGGTTCTTGGTTCTAAAAGTCTTAAAATCAAAAATTACTTTCTTCATATCTTCCGGCAAATAACTCATTGCTTTTTCTGCTAAATCTTGTGGAATTCCATAAAATGCTTCGGCAATTCCACCCACGATGGCACCAATCGTGTCGCTGTCTCCACCAATGGTAATGCCTTTTCGGATGGCATCTTCAAAAGATGTGCTTTCAAAAAAACAAGTCAATGCTTCGGGAACCGTTCCTTGGCAGGTTTCATTGAAGGAATAATTTTCACGAATTTCATCCACGCTTCTATAAAATTTATAAGTAAATTTCTCTTCAATATAGGATTGAATAAATCCTTTGCTTTTCCCTTTTCTTGCCCAGAAAACGGCGATGGCAGTTGCTTGTGCTCCTTTTATTCCTTCGCGGTGATTATGCGTGCATTCAGCACTTTTTTTAGCTTCGTTCAGCACAGTTTCTTCATCATCAAACAGCCATCCAATCGAACTTACACGCATAGCAGAGCCATTCCCAAAGCTACCGTAAGGTTCTTGTTTTTCTGCATGTAACCATCTTGAAAATGAACCGCCGTAAGCACCTTTTTGATGTGGATATTTCTTTGCCCACTCGTAGATGCTCTTTCCGTAATCTTTCCCTTGAAGCACCGCATCAGCCACGGCAATGGTCAGCACACTATCATCCGTGAAGTTGCTCCCATTCGGAAACATTTCAAAATTATAGTTTCTCGTATTCGAAAACTCGTAGGTCGAACCTACAATATTACCTTAAATTGCTCCTAACATCCTTTTTTATTTACGATTTTATGATTTACAATTTACGATTGGGATAATTTTTCCCGCTTCAGGTTTCACGTTCCATGCGGTTGTAAAAAAATATGAAAATCCGTTTAATCCGCGTCATCCGTGTACTATTTTTTAATCCACCGTCAGCTGACAGAGAATTAGAAATCTTCTTTCTTCGCCATTTCCCAAATCACATCCATTTCCGCCAGCGTCATCTCTTTAAGGTTTTTTCCTTTGGCGATGGTTTCGGCTTCAAGGTAGTTGAAACGGTGGATGAATTTTTTGTTGGTGCGTTCCAATGCAGTGTCGGGATTGATGTCGTAGAGGCGGGCGGCGTTGACCATGCAGAAAAGCACATCTCCAAATTCGGCTTCCATTTTATCGCTGTCCATTTTTTCTGCTTCGGCTTGAAATTCTGCCAATTCTTCCTTGGCTTTGTCCCAAACCTGCTCCCGGTATTCCCAGTCAAATCCCACACTTGCCGCTTTTTCCTGAATACGATACGCTTTTATCAAGGTTGGCAAGGATGCAGGAACTCCACCAAGAACAGTTTTATTTCCACCTTTTTCCTTCAATTTCAAACTTTCCCAATTTTCCAGCACTTTGTTAGTATCGCCGTTTACATCCACTTCACCGAAAACGTGCGGATGGCGGAAAATCAACTTTTCGTTGATGGTTTTGCAAACATCGTAAATATCAAAATCTTCCGTTTCACTTCCCATTTCCGAATAAAAAACAATATGAAGAAGTAAATCGCCCAACTCTTTTTTGATTTCCTGCATATCCTTTGCCAGAATGGCGTCAGAAAGTTCGTAAGTTTCTTCCACCGTATTGCTCCGGATGCTTTCAAAAGTCTGCTCCCGGTCCCACGGACACTCGGCCCGAAGGCGTTTCATAATGCCCAAAAGTCGCTCAAATTCAGCCAGTTTCTCCTCGTTTGTATGTGGTTTGTAGGTTTTGTTCATTTTATTTTCATTTTTCAACTTGCAAAGTTACAAATATAATTTTAATATGCTTGGCTTATTTTAAGACCTAAAATCAATACTTGCGAAGTGAAAATAATTTTTTAACTAAACTCGGCACGATTTATGAATTATGACTGATGTTCAATTCAAAATACGCTTTATTAATAATTAAAAAACTGAAATGATTACAACTGACAAAACTGTTTACAACGCCGTGTTAGACACCGAAGCCACTTCCCGACAAGCTAACGCGGAAGAGGTGAAAATTCCAAAACTTGGATTTTGCATCGCGATGGATTTGGTGGGAATGGCAAGTTACATTGTGCCGGGTTTGGGCGAAACGTTCGACTTGGTTTGGGCGCCAATTTCCGGTTTTATTTTTATGAAATCATTCGGCGGAATGACCGGTAAAATCGGTGGGATGATTAGTATGGTGGAAGAGGCTGTGCCATTTGTGGATGCAATTCCGACGTTTACAATTGGTTATTTTTACGCCAAACGTCAATTGAAAAAAGAGAATAAGTAAATCTTATATTTCCCTCACGGGAAACTGCGTAACTCTGCCAAAGTTGTTAGGACTTTGGCAGAGTTTTTTTGTTTATTATTTCATCGTTATAAATATTACAATTCATTATTTTTGATGAATTCTATAAGTTTTCTTTTATCTGTTATTGGGTTTTCCAAAAAATCAGATTCTCCATATTCATTACAATAAACTTTTATCTTTATTCCATCTTCAAGTATCCAAATGTAAGTTTGTCCTTTAACAAACTCTTTTTTGTTTCTTTGCCAATAACCCAATCTTCTAATTATTCTTCTAATCTGACGATCAGAACTTATTTTTGGATTGCAGAAAAGATTTGTTAGAAATTCTTTCATTTGTTATTTGTTTGATTTTTAAGGATTTGTAATGCGTATAGTCTTAAATAAAAAATCATATCAAATAATATTGAAGACTATAAAATTCGAGAAATTTTATTATGAATTTCGTCTAAACTCATATAAGGATGCTTTTCAATCATTTCTGCTGTAAGTGCTATAATAGAAAATCGTTTACATTCATGAATAATAGAATTATAATAATGCTGATAGGGTATCACATTCTCTTTTTCAAATTTGTTAAACTTTTCAGGATCTGAAAAAATATTTTGATTAATTCTTTTCTCAAAATTATTAATAATCTCCATCATATTCATTTCTCGTAAATTTCCACAATTATTCAATCCTACGGCATACATACACGTTCTAACATTTCCATCCGGAGAAACATGTAGCGTTGTTGGACGCAGAAACCTTTTTTTATTACAATATGATTTATTAGATTGCTTTATATAAGTATTATTGTTTACATTTGTTCCACCCCCTATATCAACCATTTGCATCGAGACAGGTATCAAGTAATTTAATTTTCCACAATTATTATTTAT
>CAZCIU010000030.1:0-30670 GCA_964498765.1 uncultured Paludibacter sp.
GGGTTCAGCCCCGCAATGGTTGAGTTTAGTGACTTCTGCGATGAGGTACCTCCTAAGTTGTTTTTATTATCGGCAGTAGTAGGCATACTGTTCGACGTACTCCAGCAGAAACCAGATGAAGTAACGGCTGCACTTCCTACGCTCGAAATATAGGCACTTACATTGATGGAATTATATTTTATGTCTGAACTTTGCAGATTGGACACTTGTGGAGGCTGCTTAGCAAGTACATTCATCTTCACCACTACAGTGACTGAGTTTTTATTTGAACTTACAACAATAGTTCCGCTATGGTCACCGGGTGATAAGTTCAATCTTGATACAAGAACTTTTATTGTCCCTATATCTGCATTGTTTATCGTGCCTTCATTATTCTGAAGTGTAATCCAACTTTCATTACTTTTGCCCTTGTAAGTAATTGCCCCCTCCTTAAACGAGTTCGAAATTAACAGTGTTTTCTCTGACTCTGAAGCTCCAAAATCAAGTATTGATGGCTCTACTGCCATTACTGCACCTTTTTTAATGGCACTAATCTTAAGTGTTACAGCACCACCTCCATTTGTAGATTTTACAATTACATCGGCTGTATATGTTTTTTCTTCTGTCAATAGATGCCTTTTTAAGGTTGCAGTAACGGTTTTAACTCCTGACTTCAAAGTACCTGAAATTTCTGAAAAATCAATCCAAGTAGCTGATTGCGGTTTTTCTATTTCCCATTTCATATCCACTCCCTCGGTTTCATTTTTAATATCGAATGTTATTTTTTCTAGTTCTGCTCCAAAATCCAAGTTTGTTGGAGACACAGATAGAGTTGAAAGAATTTTCGTTAAAGCGAAATCAGCAGATGCCGTTTTCCCGGCTATTACTGTAATTGTCTTCTTGTTGTTACTATATCCTTCTTTCGAAACAGCAACAGTGTAGTTTTCTTCCGGTAGATCTTTTATTGAAAATTTTCCATCGGCACCGGTTGTGTAGCTTTGGCTTATTCCTGAAACATTTACCTCTGCTGCTTCAATTGGCAAATTTGTTCCTGCTTCAGTTACGGTTCCGCTAATTCCGCCTTTGGTCTCTAATGGTGCTGCCGGCTCGCAAGCGACAAGTATAACTGTTGCAACCAAAACAAATAAAATTTGTGTTTTTTTAACCATTTTTCTCATATTCTTTTTATGTATTTTAATTGATTTACTTTCTCTTAATTATTAAAGTCAACGGAAATCGGTTTCTAAGTTAAAAGTTTATTGAGCAGCTCACAGCTGCAACTCCGCCGTTCATATCCTGCAGCATTGTAGGAGCTATCGAAATTTGATAATTTGACATTGTGTTATATTTCAATTTTCCCCTTTTTGAAGAAAACGCATCAATAACATTGTACAAATACCATCCAATGACTGCTCCTCCAGTTATATTCCGGTAAAGAAAGAAATTATCATACTGTTTTTTATGAAACTGCTTTATTTCTATGCTATTGGCTTCTTGCATCCTATTTTTATGAAATTTCAATCTCCCATCCATATAAAGTGTAGTCCCTATAAATCCTGCCTCACCTACGAGCATGACCAACCCTTTTCCTGTTTGACCTGTATAGAATTGCGACCAGCCTGGAAGTATTAACGAACGCCAAGCTCCTTTATCCATGGAATACGAAACCGGCGGTAAACTCACGAGGTCTTGTTCTTCTTCAGCCACTAAATAAAGTGCTGCAAAGTAATAAATACCACCTTTGTACTGAGTGTGCTTATCAAGCAACGCATATTTTGCAAAAGCTTTTCCGTCAATTATAAGATTACTTGTATAGTTAGTCTGAGATCTACCTCCTTCATAGGCTTTATTATCCTGCAATACAGTCACGCGGCTTTCCGCTGTGTTTATTTCTTCAGTAGTACTTACGTTTACGCCTTTTCTTTTTGCTATTGCAGACACCAGCTGCCTTTCGGCTTTGTGTTCTGCTATTTCGGGCAGTTTATCTTCTGAGAAAATTACAGTATAGCGGTTACTTCCTATATGAAACGGAGGTAGATTACCCTGCTTCCATCCTGGTATGCTGCCTGTTATCCATGGGGGCAAATCGGTTTCGCTTTTACTTTGAGAAAACAGCGAATGTGTAAAACATAAGAAGGTCAATAGTACGATTACGATTAATGCCTGCAAGTTAGTTTTCATTTGTCATTTCATTTTTAAAATTATCTTCGAATTTTTTTAGTTTTGATGAGTTTAAGCGTATGTCATCTGGAAGTACTTTGACTAATCCCTTTAGAGCATCAGATGGACTTATTTCAACACACACATCAAACTCATAGACTGCTCCATCTTTTGTAGAATTTACACAGATAGGAATTGAACCCGTAAGCGTTTGTTTAGCTCTATTCACAACAACGTCTTCAACATTTACATTACCAAACTCTCCTTTAGATTCTGCATCTGAAATTATAGCACGAGAAGCTGCTGAAGAAATCTGCGTTATTAATATGCCTCTTGCTCGGTTTACAGCTATTTCTCTTGCTGTTGTCTTATCTGTTGATCTTCCTGAAGCTGAAGCTCTATATTTGTTACCAATAGCCATTCCTAAACAGTCTTGCGATGAAGAGGTTTGGACTGCAACTTGTGACTGAGCTTGATGTTGAGGTGTTTGCGTATTAGAATAGCTTACATTGTTACTTACTGCAGGCTGTGGCACATAAACATATTCAACTCGCTTTGATGTGCCACATGAGTATAAAACAACAGTGAGTGTTGCTACAAAAAATAATTTAACTAGTGTTTTCATACTTTTTTTTGATGTTTAATATTAATATAAAGAAGTCATCTTGACTTTTTGTTTTTGTTAATTTTCTTTAATAATAAGACGATAAAACCAATAAAATTGAAGCTGCTCCAACTGGATGAAGTAAAATCAAACCTGTTTAACAATGTTCTGAAGCTATCTATCCAGGCATTCGTTCTTTCAATACTGTATCGTTCTGCATAGAGTAAATCATCTAAGATTTTTGTGTCATTATTGCTTTTGCCGTTTCGATTATTGATTGCGATATTGGGTATAATCTCCAGTTTGTCACATAACTCCCGCAGTTCTTTACTGTCGAAACCGGCATCAGCGTTCATAAAAAGACCTTTAATTCTGATTTTTGCTTTGATAAGCGTATCAAGCATTCCCTTAAAGTTTATATCGATTTGGTATATATCATTATGATTACCAGCAATGGGTTCAGACATAGCCAAAGGTAATCCTTGTTTGTCTGTTAGAAAAAGCGCATTAGTGGTTTTCTTTTTCTTTCTGCCCTGATAAGCAACTTGTGAACCGCCACGCAAAGCTGGAGTATGACTACCGTCTAAATCAACACTGGACATATCCAAATGTGATTTGTATTTTTCTAACAGATGTATCCATATTTGTTGCCAAATACCAGATTTACACCACTTGCGAAAATGACCGAAAACGGTTTTATAGCTTAATACAATTTCTGAAAACAGGCTGCTGACGGGAAGCATATGCCATTGACAACCTGTTTTCAACTTGTATAATATGCAATTTACAATCTCAACCATATTGCTTTTTGTGTTAAAACCACGCTTGGCTTTAGGTAAATATGGTATAATTTCTGAATTAATGGTATCTTTGTCGAGTACTTGGTACATCATTGAAGGGATCGGGAATTATGTAATGTGAGAACTACATAAATAACGCTCCCTTCTCTATTTTAGTATTTAAATCTTAAAAAAGTCAAAAAAGTCAAGATGACTTCAAATAAAGTTTATTACTCTTAATGCGAAATCAATTTCCCACACCACAAAAATAAATCTTTAAAAAAGTTAAAACAACACCCTCACAGCCCAAATGCAACGAAACCCCTGTTTTTTGCAACGAAACCTCTATTTTATGTAACGAAACCTCAATATTTGTCAACGAGATTATTTTATCCATTCATAATCAGGCATAAAAAAAGCACTATGCCGTTACAACATAGTGCTCAATATGAGATTAGTATCGGGACAAAATCGAATCTAAATATCTACAACCTCCCCCTCACCATCCGTTCATTTCCAGAAATATCTGTACGAATTATCACATCCTTGAAACCGTAATCTCCCAAAAGCATTGCCACTTCTCGGGAAAGATTTTTATGTGTTTCGAAATAGATTTTTCCATTTAGTTCGAGGTGTGAAAGCGCATAAGAAGCTATTTTGTGATAAAATATTAATGGCTCTTCCGAGGGTGAAAATAAAGCCACATGTGGTTCGTATTTTTTCACCTGCATATCTATTATAACTTTCTCATTCAAAGGTATATAAGGCGGATTACTCACTATCACATCCCACTTTTTATCGCTTTTACGAGGATTTAGAATATCATCTTGATAAAAATCGACATTCACTTTATTCAATTCGTTATTTTCCTTTGCTACATTCAGTGCGGCATCTGAAATATCCATCCCAGCAACTTCTGCATCTGTGTGTCTTGACTTTATCGCGATTGGAATGCACCCACATCCAGTTCCAATATCCAAAATCCTAACAGAAAAATCATTCTTTAAAGTAGCTGATTCCCAGCATTTTAAATCATCGCTCACCCACTCCACCAGTTCCTCGGTTTCTGGACGCGGGATAAGCACGTCGGGATTCACTTTGAATTTTAATCCGTAAAATTCCGTTTCGCCCAAAATATACTGGATTGGTTCGTGGTTTTTCAGCCGGGCAATGATTTCAGCGGCAAGTTCGTTCTGCACTGGATCAAGTACCAAGTTTCTGTCAGCCAAAATTTTAGCTTTTGAAAGTCCAGTTATTTTTTCTAAAATTAAATTCCCAAAAATTCTGATTTCACCTTCTGGGTACAAATCCTTTAAGGACGCATCTAATAATTGATAAAAATTCTTCATGTTACAAAGGTAAGAATAATTCATCAAAAAGTTAAATCTGAGAAATCTGCTATGTGTTTTTTTAATTCTCCACAATTTGTGTAAAAACACAAAAACATGAGTTTCCTTCAAAAAAAAAAGGAAATCCCAACATTAGATCCCTCTTGCATCGGGATGACAGCTCAGCCAGATTTATGTTGTGGTTGTAGGTGGCGGCTTTGCCGCCACCTACAACCCATTTTTTCCAAAATGAGCCGCTTTGTCATTTCGACTGTAAGGAGAAATCCATAAATTATCGTTTTTTGCACGAAAAATAGTAGTACTCATTTTTCACGAAAAGCCTGCCGATTAAGTAATTTTGACAATTAACCGCCCGCCTTTCGTTGTGTAAAGCAGAAAAATAGCTTATTTTTGCTCAAAATTAAAAATTCAACGTAAAACATGAGAAGAATTACAACTTTCCTGCTCCTTATTTCATTAGTTTTCAGCCTTTCAGCCCAAAAACAACTCAAACGCGAGATGCGTGCCGTATGGATTGCAACGGTAGCCAATATCGACTGGCCCAGCAAACCGGGATTATCGCCCACTCAGCAACGTGTGGAAATGCGTGAAATGCTGGACAAAATGCAAAAAAGCGGTATCAATGCCATTGTGTTGCAAATCCGCCCTACGGCTGACAGTTTCTACCCTTCGGAGCTGGAACCGTGGTCATACTACCTGAACGGCAGGCAGGGACAACGCCCCGCACCTTACTATGATCCGTTGCAATTCATCATCGAAGAAGCTCACAAAAGGTGCATGGAAGTGCACGGATGGATCAATCCGTACCGCGTCACCAACGTGGTCAGTCATATCAATCAGCTGGATAAAAACCATCTTTACCATAAAAATAAAAATCTTTTTGTGGAATACGGCGGAAAGCATTATTTCGATCCGGGACTGGACGAAACCCGCGAATTTTTGAATAAAGTGGTGGCCGATTTAATCATGCGATACGACATAGACGCACTCCATTTCGACGATTATTTCTATCCATATCCGGTTGCAGGACGTGATTTTCCGGATGCTGAAACTTTCAAAAACAATCCACGCGGATTTGCCCTTAATCAAAAAGCTGACTGGCGTCGAAACAACGTGGACATGGTAATTGCTGAACTTCAAAAAACGATCAAAGACCTGAAACCCTGGGTTCAATTCGGCATCAGTCCATTTGGTGTCTGGAGAAACGACAACATGGATTCGAAAGGCTCTGCCACACGTGCCGGAGTGACTAATTACGACGACCTTTACGCCGACATTCTCAAATGGCTCCGTGAAGGAACAATCGACTATGTGGTTCCACAGCTTTACTGGGAAATCGGTAAAAAAGTGGCTGATTACGAAGTACTTGTAAAATGGTGGTCAGATAATTCCTTTGGAAAAAATCTCTACATCGGACTGTATGCATCAGGATTAGGCGTAAATAACATTCCTGCCTGGAAAAACGGAAATGAATTGGCACGTCAGCTGAAAATGAACCAGAGCTACCCGAAAGTGGAAGGAGCAGTTTATTTCAGCGCCAAAACTTTCAGTCGTAATCCGCGCGGATTGCAAGATACGCTGACAAATAATTACTACAAATTTCCGGCGCTCCAACCTATCCCAAAAAACATAAAAGGCGAAGCTTCGGCTCAGCCACAAAATCTGCGGATTGTTAAAGATGGAAAAGAGGCCTACCTGCTTTGGGATGAGGTGGAAGAAGAAGGTGGCTGTCAAGTGCGCTATTACGTGGTTTACGGCTTCAAAGGCAAGGAAGTGGGCAATATGAACGACCCTGCGAATATCGTTGCATTGACTACGGAACCATGTATTGATTTACGTGAATTGGACAAAAAATTCAAAGGTCGCACAACGTTTGTTGTGACATCTGTCAATCGATTTAAATGGGAAAGCACGCCTACGCACGGCGTTTCGAGAAGATTGTAATCGATTGATTTTTAATAATATTAACAGCCCTTGCAAATGCAAGGGCTGTATTGTTTTAAAATACTCACCTATTTGTTAGTTACTTTTTTGTTAGTTGAATTCGTTTGTCATTATCACTAATAACTGAGTTTACCTTTCTACTCCGACTTTTCCATCTCTCGAAACGGCATCCTAAATTTACAACCTGATTTCCATTCACTGCATCCAAATGCAGTATTTCCTTTCAAAATCTCCCCTTTTCGGCAAACCGGACAAGTTTTCCCCACAATCAAATCCTGATCTACATCGTACAATGACCTGAGCACAAGTTGCTGTTTGGTACGATTTTCACTTTTTACGTTGAATACAATTTCGGAAATCATTTGCTTCAATTCGTCGATAAAATCAGCCGCTTGGTATTCGCCTCGTTCAATTTGACGGAGCTTTTTCTCCCATTGCCCGGTCAGTTCAGACGATTTCAGCAACTCTTCCTGAATTAGCTGAATTAATTCCACGCCTATTTCGGTGGCAATCAGATTTTTTCGCTCTTTTCGGATGTAATTTCGTTTGAAAAGCGTCTCGATAATCGCGGCACGCGTGGACGGACGACCAATTCCATTGTCCTTCATCGCTTCACGTAGTTCCTCATCATCAATCGTTTTCCCGGCAGTTTCCATCGCTCGCAGCAACGTAGCCTCGGTGTATGGTTTTGGTGGACTGGTCCATTTTTCAAAAAGTTCCGGCACATGCGGCCCGCTCTCGCCTTTGGTGAAAATTGGAAGCGTTTTTTCCTCATTTTCTTCGTTTTCAGGCTTTTCTTCGTCGGTTTGCTTCGCAAAAACTACGCGCCAGCCTTCGTCCAAAATCTGCTTTCCGATCGCTTTGAACTCCACTTTGTCCACTTCACCCAAAACGGTAGTTGTGGAAATTTTACATTCGGGATAAAAATTGGCTATAAACCGGCTTGCCACTAGATCAAACACCTTTTTTTCCTCGCTTGTGAGTGCCGTAGGATGTATTCCTGTGGGAATAATGGCGTGGTGATCGGTGATTTTTTTGTTGTCAAAAATCCGTTTTGATTTTGGAATTTTGGACTGCAAAATTGGCTGTACAAGCTGCTCGTAATCTTTCAGTCCTTTCAGTATATCCGAAATTTTCGGGTATAAATCTTCGCCCAAATAAGTCGTATCCACGCGCGGATAAGTGGTGTATTTTTTCTCGTAAAGGTTTTGGATGATTTTCAGCGTTTCATCGGCCGAAAATGCAAATTTCTTATTGCATTCCACTTGCAGCGAAGTCAAATCAAACAGACGTGGTGCATTTTCTATCCCTTTTTTAGTCGTAATATCACTCACGTAAAAATCAGCTGATTTTACCGTTTCTAAGAAATTTTGACCTTCTTCCACGCTCGAAAATCGCCCTTTTGTAGACGAAAAAGTAGTTTCCCGATAAACCGTTTTCAGCTCCCAATACGCTTCCGGTTTGAAATTTTCGATGCTCAATTGCCTATTTACAATCAAAGCCAAAGTCGGCGTTTGCACCCGACCTATCGACAGAACTTGCTTATTCTGAGCGTATTTCAGCGTGTAAAGCCGCGTGGCATTCATTCCAAGCAGCCAGTCGCCGATGGCGCGCGAAAGTCCGGCTTCGTACAGTCGCTGATATTCTGTTTCGCTTTTCAGTTTCTTAAATCCCTCACGGATAGCTTCTTCCGTAAGCGATGAAATCCAAAGCCGCTTTACAGGTGCTTTGCATTGCGCTTTTTGAATAACCCAACGCTGAATAAGCTCCCCTTCTTGCCCGGCATCCCCGCAATTCACAACTTCCGTAGCGGTGGAAATTAGCTTCTGAATAACTCCAAATTGCTTTTGAATGCCATCATTTTCCATCACTTTTATCCCAAAACGGCTTGGTATCATCGGCAAATGCGACAATGCCCAGACCTTCCATTCATGCGCGTATTCGTTGGGTTCGAGCAGTCCGCACAGATGCCCAAAAGTCCACGTAACCTGATAGCCGTTTCCCTCCAAATACCCATCTTTTCGGGTTTTGGCTCCAAGAACGGCAGCAATATCGCGCGCTACGCTGGGTTTTTCGGCTATGCAAACTATCATTTTTACTTAAAATTTTGGAACTACAAAAGTAAGGAAAAAAGAGATGTCAGAAAAACAATTCTGCGGATTGCTCGCTCTGATGCGCAATTTCTCAGGCTGAATTCTGGCGTTTCCATTTATTCACTCAAAACTTTTTTCGTACCTTTGCATTTTAATAAAAAGCTAAAAAACAAGCATTAAAAACTGCTTTTTTTGAACTTTATAAACTTAAAAACGATTTAATATTTAGAATAATTATGTATTTGAACACCGAAATAACGAACGATATTTTTTATGTGGGCGTAAATGACCGTATCAAAGATAAGTTTGAAAATATGCTGCCGCTGCCTTACGGCGTTTCGTACAACTCCTATCTTATTGTAGATGAAAAAGTTGCGTTGATTGACACGGTTGAAATTTCATTTGGAGATATTTTTATTGACAAAATCCAGTCGCAACTGAAAGACAGAACGATTGACTATCTGATTATCAATCACATGGAGCCTGATCATTCCGGTTCGATTAGTTTAATCCGGAAATATTATCCGAATATCACTTTGGTAGGCAATAAAAAAACGCTGGAAATGGTGCATGGCTACTACGGAATTGACGATAATACGCTGGAAATCGGTGACGGAAGCACGCTTTCGCTTGGGAAACATAATCTGCAATTTTACCTTACTCCGATGGTTCACTGGCCGGAAACGATGATGACATTTGATGAAACGGAAAAAGTGTTGTTTTCGGGCGATGCCTTTGGAAGTTTTGGAACGCTGGATGGCGGCGTGCTGGATACGCAAATAAATTTGGATAAATATTGGGACGAAATGTACCGATATTATGCTAATATTGTGGGAAAATACGGTGCTCCGGTGCAGAAAGCTTTGCAAAAACTGACGCCGGTGGATATTCAGATTATCTGCTCTACGCACGGTCCTGTTTGGAAAGAATACGCCTCCAAAGCCGTAGATATTTACGACCAACTGAGCCGCTACGAGGGCCGCGAAGGCGCTGTGATAGTGTATGGCAGTATGTACGGAAACACCGAGCGCATGGCCGAAGCGGTGGCACAAGGTCTTGTGATGAACGGAATTAAAAACGTGGTTATTCACAACGTGGCGAAATCGGATGCTTCTGTAATTTTGCGCGATATTTTCAAATACAAAGGGCTTGTAATCGGCAGTCCGACTTACTGCAACGACCTTCATCCTGAAATTCATTCGCTGCTGACAAAAATGGAACTTCGCCAGATTAAGAAACGGGATTTTGCGTTCTTTGGGTCGTTTTCATGGGCTGGAATTACCACTAAAAAGCTGTCTGAATTCGGTGAAAAAATGAAATGGCGCGTGATTGACGATAGTGTAGAGGAAAAAATGGGATTGAAAAAAGATAAGTATCAGGCTTGTGTCCAGATTGGTAAAAAATTAGCCGAATTAATGCGCACACCGGAATTTGAAGACCCAAGCTGTCACTAAGATATTATTTTTCGAGCTAAAAAATATAAGAAAATGGAAGAACTAACTTTAATCACGCCAACATTCTTATTTTCAGCCGTTTCGCTGATACTTTTGGCGTACACCAATCGGTTTTTGGCGTACACATCTTTGGTGAGAAATCTGAAAGAAAAGTACCTGGAAGACAAATCCAAAGTAACCAAAGCGCAGATTGAAAATCTGAAACTTCGCTTGAAACTGACACGGCTGATGCAACTTTTCGGAGTGGCTAGTTTGCTGTTTTGCGTTGTTACCATGTTCTTGATTTACATTGGTTATCAGACAGTTTCAGCTATCATTTTTGGTATCGCACTTCTATTTTTGATTACTTCGCTCACGCTTTCGGTTTGGGAAATAAATATCTCATCCAATTCGATAAAAATCCATTTGAGTGATATGGAGAAGTGATTTAGATTAATAGATCGCTGCGCTTTTAGAGCCAAGACTTATAGATCGCTTCGCTTTTAGAACCAAGACTATAAGACCGCTACGTTAATAGATGCAAAACGAATTAGGCTAAATTGATAAATTAAAGCTTAACAAATTAGAAAAAATCAGTATGCACAATTTCAAAAAAATAAAAATATGGATTAAATCGATGGATTTGGTTACAGAAATCTATCGATTAACTAATTCATATCCTAAATTTGAAGTGTATAATCTTTGTTCACAAACTCAGCGAGCAGCCATTTCTATTCCGCTAAATATTTCAGAAGGCTCTGCAAAATCCAGCGATAAAGACTTTGCACGTTTCTTGGAATATTCCATTGGTTCGTGCATGGAGCTGGAAACCGCAATAATTATTGCTTTCAATCTCGGATATTTTGACCAAAACACTTTGGATGAAAAATCGTTGAAAATAAATGAATTGCAAAAAATGATATTTAAATTTATAAGCACATTAAATAAATAATTAAAATCTAAAAGTTCTATACGTCTTGGTTCAAAATAGTCTTGGCAGTCTTGGCTCTTAAAACCCTGGTTCTAATAGTCCTGGCAGTCTAGGTTCTTAAAATCTTGGCTCTTAAAATCTTTTAAATTCTCAACTATGAAATACGGTTTTATCAAAGTTGCTGCTGCCATTCCCGAAGTTCGGGTAGCCGACTGTGCATTCAATGCATCAAAAATCACGGAATTAATTCACCAAGCAGCTTCAAAAGGCGTTGATGTCGTATGTTTTCCGGAATTGAGCATAACGTCTTATTCGTGTGGCGATTTATTTTTCCAAGACGAGCTGCTAAATAATGCCGAAAAAGCTTTGGAAGAATTGGTAGAAAAAACGGCTGAACTTGATATTTTCAGCATTGTAGGCATGCCTGTACGAATTTATAATCAAATCTATAATGCCGGAGTGATTATAAAAAGTGGAAAGATATTAAGCATTTCGCCAAAATTGAATTTGCCAAATAACAATGAGTTTTATGAAAAACGCTGGTTCACAAGTGGAAAATATGAAAAAATGCCCAGCCAATTAGAACTTGCCGGACAAACGACATTTATTCACAACAATTATCTTTTCGGCTCGGATGAATTTGTTTTTGGAGTTGAGATTTGTGAAGACCTTTGGATGCCCAATCCGCACAGTTCGGATTTGGCAGTCGCCGGCGCAGAAATCATTTTCAATCTTTCCGCAAGCAATGAATTGGTTGGCAAGCACGCCTACCGCAAGCAACTGATTGAACAACAATCGGCTCGCTGTCATTGCGGATACGTGTATGCTTCGGCGGGTTTTGGGGAAAGTACAACTGACTTGGTTTTTACGGGAAATGCATTGATAGCTGAAAATGGAACGATATTAGCCGAAAGCGAACGATTTAGCTTTGAACCTCAACTAATTATCAGCGAAATTGATATTGAGCGACTTCGTGCAGAAAGATTGAGAAATTCAAATTTTTACAATAAAGCAAACGAAATCAATTCTCTACGAGTTGAATGTACATCGGATGGAAACGATATTATCCCGAAACCAGCATTTAATCTCACCCGAAAAATCAATCCGCACCCGTTTATTCCATCGCCGGAAAAACGCGATGAAAGTTGCAATGAGATTTTTGAAATTCAGATTAGCGGACTTGCCAAACGGTGGAAACATACCGGAATTGATAAGCTCGTAATCGGTGTTTCGGGCGGTTTGGACAGCACATTGGCATTGCTCGTTTGTGCAAAAACAGCGGATAAACTCGGCTTTGACCGCAAACGAATTTTGGGAATTACGATGCCCGGTTTCGGCACAACCGGCAGAACATATAACAATGCCTTGGAACTGATGAAATCACTGGGAATTTCGATGATGGAAATCGACATCAAAGCTGCTTGTCTGCAACATTTCAAAGACATTGGGCACGATCCGTCCATTCACGATGTAACTTACGAAAATGTGCAAGCACGCGAGCGGACGCAGATTTTGATGGATTTGGCAAATAAGCAAAACGGCTTGGTAGTCGGCACGGGCGATCTCTCTGAAATGGCGCTCGGCTGGTCCACGTACAACGGCGACCACATGTCTATGTACGGCGTGAACAGCGGTATTCCGAAAACGCTGGTTCGTTATTTGGTGGATTGGGCTTCCGGACAATTGGACGAAAAATCGGCTGCTATTTTGCAAGATGTGCTTCACACACCTGTCAGCCCTGAACTGCTTCCCGGTGATGAAAAAGGTGAAATTCGCCAGAAAACCGAAGACATCGTAGGCCCATACGAACTGCACGACTTTTTCTTGTATTATTTTATCCGCTTTGGATTTACCCAGGAAAAAATTCATTTCCTGGCAAAAAATGCTTTTGCGGAAAAATACAGCGATGAAATCATCGAAAAATGGCTCAAATTATTTGTAAAACGCTTTTTCCAACAACAATTTAAGCGTTCCTGCACACCGGATGGCCCGAAAGTGGGAAGTGTAAACCTCTCGCCTCGCGGCGATTGGCGAATGCCGAGTGATGCGGTTTCGTTTTGATATTTTGGTTGATTGGTCCCGACGAAGCTTTGCTTGTCGGGATGCCGACATTTATCGTCGGCATTGATTGGTTAAATAGTTTATTTGTTGATTTGTTCATTCGTTAAATTGAGAAACAAATTGAAAACTGATAACTAATCCGTAAGTAATTCTAAAATCTCAAATGTTTCAGCAATGCAAAATGCCGCGTCGAGCGTCAGTTTGCATCCAAAACGCGAAGCAAATAACAAAAAATAACAGCGAAGCGTAATAACAAATAATAACGCCGAAGGCAAATAACAGCGAAGCGTAATAACCATTAAATAACGCCGAAGGCAAATAACACTTAGCGAATAACACGAAGGCAAATAACAATAAAAAAAATGCTCGATCAAATATATTACAACAACACCCTCCAAGACTGGCTGATTTCAGGCGGAATAATTCTTTTCGCGCTGGTTATCAATTGGTTGATTACCATTCTAAACCGTCGCTATTTAAGGGCATTAGCCAAAAGAACCAAAACATCTATTGATAATATCATCGTCAATTCGCTGGAAACTCCATTGAAAGTTGGGATTGTGCTGATTGCGATCTGGACTGCTTTCAGTCGGTTGGAAATGAGCAAATCCTTTGACGATAATCTTTTCAAAACCTATGAAATTCTGACCGTACTGAACGTTACGTGGTTTATTGCTCATTTAGTCAACGGACTGCTGAACGAGTATTTTATTCAAAAAAGTCAGCGAGACAGCTATTATCGTCACCGTTTTCATCGGGATACGCATTTCATTTCGCTGATAAGAAAAATTTTCACATTCCTGATTTGGACAATCGGGCTAGTGGTGGCGCTGAATAATGCCGGATTAGACCTGAAAGCCATCCTCGGAACGCTCGGAATTGGTGGAATTGCCATTGCATTGGCAGCGCAGGATACCGTGAAAAACGTTTTTGGTGGATTTACTATTTTGCTTGACGGCACTTTCCGCATCGGCGACCGCATTATTATTGGTCAGCATGAAGGTTTCGTGGAAGACATCGGTGTGAGAAGCACCAAAATCCGCAATTTCGACAAACGACTGATTACCATGCCGAATTACAAAATTGTGGAAGATGCCGTGATAAACGTATCTGCCGCCTCTCAAATTCGTGTGGTAAATAATCTGGGTTTGGTTTATAATACATCGCCAGAAAAAGTCAGCAAAGCCCTTTCAATCCTTGAAAATATCGCCATTTCCAATGAAAGTGTTAGTAATCAGGGGATAACGGCGGCTTTCGAAGAGTTTGGCGATTTCGCACTTAAAATCCGATTTGTATATTTTATCCTTGATAATTCCGATCGATTAGAGATTTCCTCAATTATCAATCTCGAAATCCTCAAACAGTTTAGTAATGAGGGAATTGAGTTTGCATTTCCAACCCAAACGGTGTATTTGGAGAACGATGCCGAACTGAAAAGTTAAGTTTTTTTGACATTTTGGCTTCCTCTCAAACGTTAAATTTAATTATCTTTGCGAAAATCCAAAATTCCGGATGTGATTTTCAAATAGTCACAGAACTTTAAGTTTATGCAAAAAAAAGACAAATCCTGGTGGGTTTTCACCTTCATTCTTATTGCTTTTGCCGCTATCACTTATATTTTGATACGAAAAGGCGGAGCAATAGACGCTGAACTGCAACGCACTGCTGCGTCAGGAACGGAAGGAAATTTTCAGCTTTTTAAAAATCTAACTTTCCATAATATTATCGAGCCTTCGGCAATGATACTTTTGCAAATCATTGCTATTCTGATAGTTTCAAGGATATTTAGTGCCATTTTTGCCAAAATAAATCAACCGACCGTTATCGGTGAAATCCTTGCCGGAATTGTGCTCGGACCTTCGCTACTCGGTTTGTTTTTTCCGGGCGCATATAGTTTCCTTTTCTCTCCCAATTCCCTCGATAGTCTGTATATAATTAGTCAGGTGGGACTTGTTCTGTTCATGTTTACTGTGGGTATAGACTTGAATATGAGCGAGATGAAGGATAATTTCAAAAGTACTTTTATCATCAGCCAATCCAGTATTGTCGTTCCGTTTTTACTTGGAATGATTTTGGCTTTTGTAATTTACAAAGATTTTTCGCCCGAAAATTCCAACTTTACCTCTTTTGCACTGTTTATCGGCATTTCGATGAGTATTACTGCTTTTCCGGTGCTTGCCAGAATTGTGCAGGAAAAAGGACTTACTAAGTCGCACTTAGGCACGCTGAGCATCGGAAGTGCCGCTATCAACGACGTTACAGCGTGGTTGCTGCTTGTTGCTGTAATCGCCATTGCACAGACCGGAAGTTTTGCTAGCTCCATTTTCACGTTGCTTTTCACAGCACTTTACATAGTTTTGATGCTTTTTGTAGTGCGTCCGTTTATCAAAAAAATCGGCGATGTGTATCAAAACGAAGAATTGATGAACAAAAGTATTTTCGCGTTCTTTATTTTGATTTTAATTATTTCGGCTTATATCACGCAACTACTTGGAATTCATGCTCTTTTTGGCGCATTTATGGCCGGACTTATCATGCCGCCAATGCCGAAATTCAGAAAATTGATGATTGATAAAATCGAGGATTTATCGGTCACTTTACTACTTCCACTTTTCTTTGTTTACACCGGATTAAAAACTGAAATCGGGCTTCTGAATACTCCTGCACTGTGGATTGTTTGTTTAGTTTTTGTTGTGGTAGCTATTGTTGGAAAAATGGGCGGAAGCATCATTCCTGCACGTGTGGCAGGAGAAAGTTGGCGAGATAGTTTATCGCTGGGAGCGCTGATGAACACGCGCGGACTGATGGAACTTATCGTGTTGAACATTGGACTGGAAATGGGGATTTTACCTCCGGTAGTTTTCGTAATGTTGGTAATTATGGCATTGGTAACCACCTTTATGACTACGCCGCTACTCTATTTTATTGAGAAAATTTTCCCGGACAAAGCTGCCAAAGAAGAGCTTCTGCGCCAGCAAACCGAAAGTGTTTTCAAAACTTTGATTTCGGTAGGAAATCCGGAAGGTGGGAAAAACTTGCTTCGCTTGGCTAAAACTGTGCTTGACGGCGTGAAAAACAGACTAGAAGTGGAAGTTTTGCACATCACTGCCGGAACAGACACGCACCCAATTTACAGCGAACAATTCTCACAGGAAAGCTTTGTGGACGTACTTGCAGAGGCTGATGCGCTTGATATTCCAATTACAACTGACTACAAAGTGGCAGATATAATCGAGGCTGAAATTGTACGAAAAGTGAATTCAGAAAATTTTGATTTCTTGCTTGTAGGTGGCGGTCAGGCTACTACTCAAAAAGCAATTCTCAAGGAAAGTTCCAATTTTGAACGCTTCCCATTTTTGAATAAAATTTACAATAAGCTCACCCGCGATAATGCTATATTCTATCCAGGAACTTTAATTCGTGATAAGACGCGTTATTTTATTGAAAACAGTAATTGCAGCGTGGGAGTTTTTGTTAATCGCGACTTCAAATCCATCAACAATACGCTGATTTTAATTGAGGAAGAAGCGGATGATTTCTTACTGAGATACGCTCGCCGCATTATGCGAAATAATCCGGAAGTGAAAATTGAAATCCTGGATTTAGAGGTTCTGTATGGCAAATCTGACCGAATAACTGCCGGCATCGATATGCTGACAGAGCAGTTTAATTCTCGTGTAAAAGTGGCGAAATCGCATAAACTATCGAAAAGTTATTTAGAGAAATTCAATTTTATGATGGTTAGTTATCAAAGTTGGGAATTCTTGGTTTCGCAAGAAATTCAGACCTTGAAAGATATACCTTCTACGCTGATTATCAATAAAAAATTGAGCCGTTTCAACCTTATCAATCAGCTGCCCGAAGGTGCATTGATTGATCCAACACACGATACAGAATTGTAAAATTTTTCTTTTTCTAAGTTCTAATTTCTGAATTCTAATTTTTCTAAAATCTCCGCAAGAATCGGGTTGATTAATTCACTTCACTCCATTAGTTTTGTAGAAAAAAATAATCATGCAAACACAGGATAAAATTGATTTTGAACGCATTGCACAGGCAATCGAATTTATGTACTCAAATGCTCAGTTGCAACCGGATTTGGAAGCAGTAGCAGCGCATATAAATTTAAGTTCGTTTCATTTTCAGCGGATGTTTCAGGAATGGGCAGGTATTAGCCCTAAGAAATTTCTACAATACTTAACTGTGAGCAGAGCTAAATCTGTTTTATCAGACGGACAGTTAAGCCTTTTCGATGCAGCCGATGAAATCGGACTTTCGGGCACCGGGCGACTGCATGATTTATTTGTAAAAATTGAAGGAATGACGCCAGGAGAATATAAAAACGGTGGAAAGAATTTAACAGTCAACTATTTATTTTCTTATTCTACTTTTGGTGAAATGCTCATAGCATCTACCGGAAAAGGGATTTGCTACTTGGCTTTTTCGGAAAGTCGTGAGCAAATGCTCACAGAATTGAAAGCTATTTTCCCCAATGCCAACTATTCTGAAAAAAGTGATGAATTTATCAATTCTGTCACTCATTTTTTCAATAAAAACCAAGACAAACCTGAAACTATTACACTTCACTTGAAAGGCACTGATTTTCAGCTAAAAGTCTGGGAAATGTTGCTCAAAATTCCGGAAGGTAAACTTTCGACTTACGGCGACATTGCGGAGCAAATAGAAAACCCCAAAGCATCACGCGCAGTTGGCAGTGCTGTTGGGGATAATCCGGTTTCGTATTTAATTCCTTGCCATCGTGTAATCCGCTCTACAGGCGTGCTTGGTCAATATCATTGGGGACCGGCACGCAAAAAAGCGATGATTGGATGGGAAGCAGCTAGAGTTTCTCAATAATCCTTTGACAAACTTAAATATATCTCAAGACTCTTTCAACTACATGATTTTCAAATCCGCGACATTGAGCAAATCGGAATAATTTGCCTTGCTTTTCGTATTCAAATTCGTATTTGATGGTCTTTTGTTTTGCTTTTAGCAATGTGGCTAACATTTCCTGATATTCACCTTCGTCAATCTGCTCCAAAGCACTATTTATCAACTCTTTATCAATTCCTTTTTCACGCAAAGCCATCGTGATTTTGATTTTTCCCCATTTGTTTAAGTGAAATTTATCACGCACAAATGATTTCGCATACCGTTTTTCATTGATAAAATCGTCGTCAATCAATTGCTCGATAATCTTTTTTCTATCTCCTTCAGCCACTTCCCAGGCTCTGAGTTTCAGATCCACTTCCGAACTGCAATGCTCAGAAATAGAACAATAAGAAGCTGCTTTGTGAAGTAACTCATCAAATGTGTATTGCTTTTTCATGTGATTATTTATTATTGACTTACAAAAGTAATGATATTTTTAAGGAAATAAAATCTGAAAGAGAAAGAAATATAATTTTGATAAAATTTATTTAACATGCTACCTGGAAATATTGATTTTTAGTTTTTTTCGTAAAATGTGAACAAGATATTTATCAGTGATGTATATTTGTAAAACAATCATCTAAATTTAGAATGAAAGATTCGAATAAAGCACTGATTTATATTGCTATCACGGTACTCAGTTGGTCGACCGTAGCTTCTGCATTTAAGATTGCTTTACGTGAATTTTCATACTATGAATTACTGATAGTAGCTACAGCAACGGCTTTGGTAGTTTTCGCAGTAGTCATTAGTTTTCAAAAGAAATGGGAAACAATTCGCAATCTGACCGGAAGAGAAATTTCACATTTTGCACTAACCGGATTTCTCAATCCTACCTTTTATTATCTTGTGCTTTTCATTTCCTACGATTTACTTCCTGCTCAGATTGCCCAGCCAATTAATTATTTCTGGCCAATTCTACTTACAATAATGCTGGCAATTTTCACACGTCAAAGTATTCCAGGATTAAAATTATTCGGAATGGGAATTTCTTTTTTGGGTGTAGTGTTGATATCGATCGGCCCTGGAAGCATAGCTGGGGAAAAAATCTCGTTTCTTGGTATCTTCCTGGCATTCTTCAGTGCATTTATCTGGGCAAGTTTTTGGATATTAAATAGAAAAAACAAGCAAACTGATAACATAATTAATCTGTTTATGAGTTTTTTCTTTGGATTAGTATATCTTCTCATCGGGACTTTATTTGTTGATGTCAATTTAAAACTCGGTAATGGCATGCTTGCATCAATTTATTCCGGGCTTTTTGAAATGGCAATTCCATTTATTTTCTTCGGTTTAGCTTTAAGAAAAACCAATAATTCCGTATTAATCAACCAACTATGCTACTTATCTCCTTTTCTGTCACTCTTTTTCATACATTTTATTCTTAAAGAAAAGATCTTCTTAACGACTATTCTTGGATTGGTTTTCATTATAGTTGGAGTATTGTTTAATGAGTATTTTATAAAAACAAAGAATAAAAGTTGAATGAAAAGATCCTTTGCTTATCTCAAAATCCTTCCAATTATTTCCACCCAAAATATTCAAAAATCAGTTCCACTTAATATATAATTTTTATATAAAACCCTACTCAATTACTCCAAATCTCAACAATTTGGTTTTGTAAAAAATATTTTTATAAAATTTTTACAAACTATTCGTTTTTTTATAAGTTTTCACTATTTTTATCGCCGTTTTTATGAACCAATTAATAATTTAAAACATGAAGAAAACACATTACCTCGCTCTGTGTCTGTTTTTATTATTCTCTCTGAATATCAACGGACAAACAAATTACACCGCTAGTGAAGGATTTGAAGGGAAAAACCTTAAAAGTAAGCATGCTGATGCCGACTGGTTTAAAATGATGTACTCCGACAATCCAAACGTTTTCAAAATTCAAGAAGCTTACGACAATTATTTTCGTATCAATCCATTCGAAAAAAGTAAGGAAACCCGCCTGTTTGAGCACTGGAAAAAACACATTGTAAGAAAAAACTTTGACTTAGAAGGTAATGTTGACAAACCAATCCTAAATTTCGATGACATAAATAAAGTGCAGAAAGCAGCATCTGGAATGCAAAGAGTTTCTGCTGCTACAAATGCTTCTAATTGGACCAGAATTCCGGTAAGACCTGACATGATTGCATCCTGGCAATCCGGCAGTTACACTCAAGGAACTTGTAATATGCTTGCCATTCACCCAACTGATACCGCTCAAATGATTGCAGCATTTATTGATGGTGGTACTCTTTGGAGAACTACAAATCACGGAATTACCTGGGAACAAGTTGCAACAAATCTGCTTTGCAGGCATTTTGGTTCAGTAGTTTATAGCAAATCAAATCCTCAAATTGTTTACGCAGGAAGTGCCCAGGGCGTAATCAAATCTACTGACGGAGGAGCAAACTGGACTATGACCGGCTATAACAACGTTGCAGCATATCCAGGAGGAAGTGAAATCTGGGCAATGGAAGTTAAACAAGATGATCCAAACACAGTTTTATTTGCAATCGGTGGAACACTATATAAAACTATTGATGGTGGTGTCAATTGGACTACAAAATCTTTTGGCTCGAATATCCGCGACATCAGAGCTTTGCCTGCAGACAATAATGTTGTTTTGGCAACTGTGAGAAATGGCAGTTGGGTGCAAGTGCTTCGCTCAACAGACTTTGGAACTAACTGGACCAGCATTACCAATGGCTATCCTGCTTCTATTACAGGATATACCGGCGAATTAGCTACAATGGCAGTTTCTCCGGCAGCTCCACAAAATGTTTGGGTGCATTTAATGTTGCGTGAAACAGCTACAAATAATGCAAAAACTTATGATATTTATAAATCTACTGATGGAGGATTATCATTCAGCAGATTGAATATCACAACTGACATTTCTGATAATTATTGGCAAGGTGGCTGGAATGAGGCTTTCGGAGTATCTGATACCGACCCGAATTTAATGGCTTCCGGTTCATACAGCACTTGGGTTTCTCAAGATGGAGGAGCATCATGGTATGGCAATGGCAGTATGGGCAAAAACGGGCCTCACTCTGATGTGCATGCTATTGTAATTCGTGATAAAACCGTTTGGTCCATTGGAGACGGCGGAATCTACAAATCATATGATTTTGGAAGAAATTACATTCACACGATTGATGATGGAATTCAATCTCATTGTCTTTGGGGATTTGACCAGGCTTGGAAAAGCGACATCATGGCTATCGGAATGTACCACGGCCCAACAGTAATTCGGGATGATAATGTGTATGACGGATGGTTCCCTGCTCATGGAGCTGACGCCGGAGTTGCATTTGTAAACAAAGGCGACGATAGATACATTTATGCATCACCCTGGGGATTAGTAAGATATACACGTTCTACTTCTCGCATGGTTAGTCCGGTAACAAATACTATTTCACACATTTATCGTGGAAGAAATGACATGAACGATCCTCATTATTACGAAACAACATACGCAAGTAATGGAAACAAAATAATGATTAGTACTGACAATGCCAGTTCATTCAACAATAGTTATTTATTCCAAAATAACGTGAGTGACTACTTTGTAGCTATGAGCGATAATAAAATTATTTATTGTCGAGCTGGAAATATCATTATGAAATCGATTGATGGTGGATTGAGTTGGTCGAATGTTTCTCCTTCATCAATTATTGCCGGACAAAACATCAGTCACATGGCAATTGATGCTGACAATCCATCCAATATTTGGGTTACATTTGGAGGAAAACAAAGTGTAGTAAAAGTTGGTAAATCTACTGATGGTGGTACAACTTGGACAAATTATTCAGGAACAGTACTTCCATCGTATCATGTAAATTGCATTGTGGCACAAATGGGCACAAACGGCGATGTATATATTGGAACAGAATCGGGAGTTTATTACAGAAATAACACTATGAGCGATTGGGCACCTTACAATGCAAATCTTCCATTAGCAACCCACGTTAATTGGATTAAAATCAATTATGCAAAAGCAAAAATCCGCATTGCAGGGCAAACCGGTATTTGGGAAAGTGACTTGAATTCAGTATCATCACCTGTTGCTCACCCAACTACTCCAAGCTTCAATGTTCAGGTAAATAAACCTGTTCAATTTGCAGACATGTCTGTTGCTCTATCTGATGCAACTTACTCTTGGAGCTTCCCTGGTGGTACTCCAAGTACTTCTACCGAAGAACGTCCGTTGGTTACTTATGCTGTTGGTGGTGATAAAAATGTTACTTTAACAGTTACAGACGCAAATGGCACCAGCACAAGAACAGTAAATAATTTTGTCAGAGTTAGAACTGTAGAAAATTTGGACAAAACAAACTGGAAAGTTATTTACTATGACAGTCAGGAAACGAGAGCAGAAAACACTCCGGCTACAAATGCTATTGATGGAAATTACAACACTTTCTGGGGAACTGATTGGGCAGGAACTAATCCACCTTATCCACACGAAATCCAAATTGATATGGGAGCGCCAAAAGTAATTGAAGCATTCAAATATCAAGGACAAACTTCAAACAGCAACGGTGATGTAAAAGCTTATGAATGGTATGTTAGTAATGATGGCACAAACTGGGGCGCAGCAGTTGCAACCGGTGAATTTCCGTCAGGAGGCGGCGAAAAAACCGTAACTTTAACTCAACCAGTTACTGCAAGATACTTCAGATTTGTTGCTAAATCTCAACAATCAGGGACTAATTGGTGTAAAGCCTCTGAAATCAGTGTAATAGGTTCTTCGAGCATTATCGCTGCATTTACTGCTAATAAAACCTTAGTACAACCTGGTGGAAATATTACTTTCGCCGATCGTTCAGTATCAGATGCAACTTCATGGAAGTGGTCATTCCCGGGCGGAACTCCATCAAGCAGCACCGAGCAGAACCCAACTGTAGTTTACAATGATGGCGGAATTTATCCGGTTACTCTAGAAGTGAGCAATGCGATGGGCACTGACATTGTTTCAAAAGAATCTTATATTACAGTAAGTACATTTGTACCGCAAACAAGCTGGAGTGTCAAGTATGTTGACAGTCAAGAAACAGCAAAAGAAAGTACTGCTGCAATCAATGCATTTGATGGAAATAACAACACAATTTGGCATACCGAATGGTCGAGTGCTTCGCCAGTATATCCACATACATTGATAGTTGACATGGGATCCAGTTATTATGTAAATGGTTTCAACTATGTACCTCGTCAGGATGTTTCTAACGGTCGTATTGCAAATTACCAGTTTTATATTGGAAACGACACAAGTAGCATGACATTAGTAAGTTCCGGAACATGGGCGAACGATAAATTAGAAAAATCTATGGATTTCAGTCCTGCATTAGCAAGATTTTTCAAATTAGTAGGACTATCTGAAGTTAATGGAAATCTTTGGGCAAGTGCAGCTGAAATTAAGATGAAACTTGCTCCTACTCCGGATCCAATTGCTGATTTTTCTGCTGACAATGTAAGTATCAATGCAGGACAACAAATCAACTTTACGGATCTAAGTCAGAACAATTCAATTTCCTGGTTATGGACTTTTGAAGGTGGCACTCCATCAACAAGCAACGTTCAAAATCCAACAGTAACCTACAATTCGGGAGGAACTTACGGAGTAACTTTGACAAGTACAAATCTATTTGGAAGTAATACTGTAACAAAAACAAATTACATAAATGTATTAAACACAATCAGTTATTGTAATATTCAAAGTTCAAGTTTCTCAAATGACTATATTAAAACAGTAATGATTAATAGCTTTAAGAAAGCTTCAGTTGGATCAGCTTACAGTGATTACACTTCAGATATTATTCCATTAACTGCCGGGGTTTCGAACACATATTCACTTACTCCAAAAGCTCCAAACAGAACAGAATATTGGAGTGTATATATCGATTTGAATAAGGATGGAATTTTCAGCTCAAATGAATTGATGATTAGCACATCCGGAAGAAATACCAGAAGTGGATCATTCACAATCCCAAGTTATGTCGCTTCAGGCGAAACCAGAATGAGAGTAATTATGAAGTTTGGAGGTGTTCCAAGTGATGCATGTACTAATATTCCTTCAGGTGAAATTGAGGATTACACCGTTAATATCATGGGACAGGCACAGCCAATTTTGTCAAGCACAAAAAGCATTGAAAACGAAGCAGTTTCGATTTATTCGAATGAAACCAATATTTTCGTTTCTAATGATAAAATACAAAAAGGTGATATTATTGTATATGACATGGGTGGTCATTTAATTGCTGCAAGCACGCTTGGAGTTGGAGTTAATGCTATTCCGATTGGTTCAATTGGCGTTTATATTGTCAAAGTAATTTCAAACGAAAACATCATAAGTAAAAAAGTTATTCTGAAATAGAATTTCATTCAAAAGAAAAATCCTCTCAAATTTTTGAGAGGATTTTTTTTGCCAATAATAAATAACTATATCTATCTTCCTGATTGCTTAATAAAGTTTCTGAGTTCATTATTAAATTCATCCTCTTTAAGCAAATCCTCCACTGCAATATGCATACGATAACGCCAGCTTGCTTCTGAATTTGAAGGGTCGTTAATACGTTCGTCGTGCGGATTTTCTCGGCGAAGCTTCTCTGAAATTCCGAGCAAATCCTGCATTTGGAATACCGCCCACATTGCCGGTGAATAGAGATGCTGCAAAATAATATCACGTGAAATCCACCATTCGCAGAAGTATGGCGCTTTTCCCCAATGTCCGAGCTGAGAATTATAGAATTTCTGGGTAACTTCGGTATCTTCTTCCCACCAAGCTCGTACAGTACTCATATCGTGAGTTGATGGCGTTACAACCGACAAATACGGCGCATCATTCGGATGTGCAAAATCAATTTTATTGCTTTTCGGAGCACGCTGAATTTCCAGACTTAGAATTCCCAATTCTTTCATCACCGCCGTCACCGCCGGATTCATCATTCCAAGGTCTTCTCCACAAATCAACATATTCGTTGCACGCTTCAATGCCGGCAGTTTGTCCATTCCGGAACCGTACCAAAAACCATCCTGACGATGATAATAGTAATGAATATAAAGTTCGTCGAGACCTTTTTTGGTGTGTTCATCCAATTCGGCGTACGAACGCTGATAATGCATCGCGTAGCGAGGATAAAACTGCGTACCATTGCTGCCTTCCACTTCAAAGAAAAGTACATTCGAAATTAAATCAAACAATCCATATTTTACTCGTTCAGAAATTTCACCTTCATCAAATAGCTGATTTACATACGTCTGACTTAAAAATTCGGGTCTTAATCTCAACACCCAACCATCCTCAATTTGCAAACAATTGGCTTTTACCCAATCTGTTTCTTCACCAAAAAAATCATACAAAATCTGATCGGTAATATACGGTTTGCAAAAACGATTGTAATCAAAATGAATTCCTTTCTCGGCAAATTCATTGATATAAACCGGAATGGACGGATTTAAGTGTCCCATAATTCCTTCTACCTGATTAGCCGGAATTTCCCAAATACGGAAAAATCCAAGAATATGGTCTATTCTAAAGGTATCAAAATAGGTTGACATTTGCTCAAAACGCTGTTTCCACCATTTAAAACCGGTATTTTTCATCGCTTCCCAATTATACGTTGGCAGCGACCAGTTTTGCCCTTTTACGGCAAACATATCCGGCGGTGCACCCGCATTGGTATCCATATTGAAAAGTTCCGGGCTCACCCAAGTATCGACACTGTTTTTATTCACTCCAATCGGAATATCACCTTTCAGAATTATTCCGTGTTCGTTAGCATATTTTCCGGCATCATTTAGCTGCTTATGTAAGTGAAACTGAATATAATAATTCACACCAACTTCATCGAAATGCGGCTGATTTTCAGCAGTAAATTCGTCTATTTTTGATATATCGAAAGTTGAAAATTCTTTCCATTCTCTATAATCATTTGATCCAAAACGGTCTCTCAGCACGCAGTAAGCCGCGTAAGGCACCAACCAAAATTCGTTTTTCTTAAAGAACTGAACAAATTCTTCATCTGCAAAAAACTCTTTTTTCTGATACAAATAAGCTTCTTTAGCATATTCCAATTTGAAATTGACAACTTCTAAAAACGGAACGAGTGGATTTGCATTCAGTTCCGATTGTTTCGGAACGTACTGCTGCTTCATAAAATTACCATCAGGCAATTTTCCCAATGCAGGTAAATTTAAGAATAAGGGATTCAGCGCAAATGCCGAAATAGCCGCATACGGCAGCACATCCAGTTCGGTGTGTGTTCCAATTGTATCGTTAAGCGGTAGCAGCTGAATTAGCTTCATTCCGATTTTTTCTGACCAGTCAACCAGCAGTTTCAAATCGGTGAAATCGCCTACTCCAAAACTTTTTTTAGTTCGGATACTGAAAACCGGCAATCCTAATCCGGCTCCTCGCCAGGATTGATTTTCTACTTTTATAAAACCGTTATTTATCTGAACAACAGCATTTTCTATCACAGCAGCTTTGCGGTCAGGACCTTGCTCGAAATAAAGAAAATGACCTGCTGTAGTATCATAAATTCCGTATTTGTAATGAATTTCAGATCTCACTTTTGACAAATCCAACTTCAGCGTCCATTCATCACCTTCTAAATCCATCAACTGCGGTTTATTGACAGTCCAATCGCCCAGTTGCTTGCAGTTTCCAATCACACAAAGTGCTTGGTTGGGCTGCAGAAGAGGTGCTTTTACCGTGAATAAATGCGTGAATTTTTTGATTGCTTTGGCGGCAGGCAAATCCGGATTTGATTTCAACAGCACTTTACGAAACGGCGAGGTCATAAATACATTGTCGATGCTTCCTGCGGCATTCCAATTGTCAAAACAGTGGATATCATCAAATTTATTAGCCACAATAATCCTACGATTATCACCCCATTCTTCGGTAATTTTCCCGGAATTTTCATCCAAAAGAAGGTATTTGTAGCTGATAGTTTGTTCGCCGGAAAAGTCCAGTTCGATATTTCCAAACCAGTTTTCATGTCCTCCAAAATCCAATTTCAAGGCTTTAGAAAAATCGTTGTTTCCCAGCTGATCAATATTTCCGCTGACTAAAATTCGCTCACCCCATTGTGTAAAATATGGTATGTTGAAGTAGATTTTCATATTCTCGTGTTTTTATTCATTTGTTTCGTGAAGTCGAAACTTGTTCTTAATCTTTCTAAATAATGATTTTAGAAAAAACTGATTATCAATCGTTTCTCTGTCAAAATCTTAGCTCAGAATTTTCATTTCAAAAATACATCTAAATTAAACATTCCATTTCCACTTATCTCAAAAAGCTATTCAAAAAGGTTTCAAACGTTTGCATAATGCTGTTTTTTTTCAAAAAATAAAGAAAAAAATGAAACAATTATTTTTTAAGAATAATAGTTCATATTTGATTATGCTTTCTTATTTAATTTCTTAAAACCTCAATCAATCTATCTAACTATCAAAACATTACAAAATGATTAAATTTTGTTACACATTTTCTTTCCTTATTTGTTATTATTTCAGTAATTTTGCAGAAAATATCCAACCCTCAAAATCCAATATTTTTATGTCAGAAGATTCATCTCTTTTCAAAGTATTTGCTGGCACCAATAGCCGCTATTTAGCAGAAAGAATATGCAAAAGTTTGAATTGGCCGCTTGGTCGTATGAATATTGAACATTTTTCCGATGGAGAATTCTCCATTTCTTATGAAGAATCAATCCGCGGACAATACATTTACCTGGTCCAATCAACATTTCCAAATTCTGACAATTTAATGGAATTGCTTTTGATGATTGACGCTGCCAGAAGGGCTTCAGCCTACAAAGTTATCGCGGTAATTCCGTATTACGGTTGGGCACGCCAGGACAGAAAAGACAAACCTCGCGTTTCTATCGGTGCAAAACTGATTGCAGACATGCTTACTGTGGCCGGTGTGGATCGTGTGATTACCATGGACTTGCATGCTGATCAGATTCAAGGTTTCTTCAATGTTCCGGTTGATCACTTGTACGCTTCTACTATTTTTATTCCTTACATCAAATCGTTGCAACTGGATAATTTGGTGATTGCATCGCCAGACGTGGGCGGTTCCAAACGTGCCGGCTCTTACTCCAAACACCTGGAAGTTCCGATGGTGCTTTGCCACAAAACACGCGAAAAAGCAAACGTAGTAGGTGAAATGAAAATTATCGGTGACGTAGCAGGCAAAAACGTAATCATTGTGGACGATATGGTTGATACTGCAGGTACGCTTTGCAAAGCAGCTAATCTGATGATTGAAAATGGTGCATTAAGCGTTCGGGCCATTGTAACACACGGTGTGATGTCCGGCGCTGCAAGTAGAAATATTATGGATTCTGCACTGACAGAAATTGCATTTACAGACTCTATCCCATTCGACTGCTCACTTTGCTCCAAAGTGAAAGTACTTTCGATAGCAGATATGTTTGCAGACACTATCAAACGTGTTCAGGAACATAAATCTATCAGCGAACAATACCTACTGTAATAATTCTTGATTTTATAAGAAAAGACCTTTTTTCTTTTTTCAAAATAGTAATAAAGCCCTCGATTTCAAGTGATTTGAAACGAGGGCTTTTTTTGGCACGGAATATGTATTTTCTCGTGTACAAGGACAAAGCACATTACACACATTAAAAATATATCGTTATGAAAACAAGAAATTTAATCATTGCATTCGTTGCAATGTTGGCATTCACAATAGCGATGCCGGTAGAATCCGGAGCAACACCGCCACCTTGGGCACCGGCTCACGGATACAGAGAAAAAACAAGGCAAATTTACTTCCCACAACAGAATTTTTACTATGATCTTCACCGTGGAGTGTATATTTATATGAATGGCAAAAATTGGGTGACAAGTATCGCTATTCCGATGAAATACAGAAATGTAAATTTACGTGTAGCACCGCAAGTGCAAATGGTAATCAACTCCGATCGTCCGTATGTTTACAACAATAATCACAGAACGAAATACTGGAATACCAAAGCACAAAAAGAGTATTACAAACAAATGGAGAAAAATCGGAAACATTACAACAAGAATGTTTCAAAAGCAAATAAAGATTTTCATAAAGCCAATAAAAAGGCGGCTAAAAAATATCAAAAAAACAACAAACATTATAGAAGATAAACTTCAGATACTCTCTAAATTAGGTATTAGACTGTTAAATACAGAAATTTTCTCAAAAATATATTTTCATTCTCAAAAAACTCCTGTAACAAAATGATTTACAGGAGTTTTTAGCTTAAGTAATAAAAACAAAATCTAATTTGGCACCATATTTGAGCATATAATTATTAACTATAAAAAACATTTTTTCTTAAAAAATAAAATACAAACACATGAGATCAAAAAAAATATTTTTAAGCTTAATTATTGCACTTGCTGCAATTTTTATTATGTCTGTTAATTTGGGAGCTGCTCCGCCATCTTGGGCTCCTGCTAATGGTTACCGTGAGAAAACTACACACATTTTCTTTCCGGAGCAAAACATGTATTACGACTTAAATACGAGCGAATACTTCTATGAAGAAAATGGTCAGTGGGTGAAAAATGTAAATATCCCGGAAAAATTCCGCGATGTAGATTTCAGAAGTGCAAAACAAATGGAACTTGAACTGAAAACGGACGCTCCTTATACTAAATTAGTTGAGCACCGCGAAGCATTCCACAAGCAAGTGAAAGAAGAGCAAGAAGCTTATCTGAAAGAGCAAAAGCAAAAACTGGATGAAGCTGAAAAAATTCAGAAAGAAGCAGAGAAAGCTCAAAAAGATGCTGAAAAGGCTGAAAAAGTAGCAGACAAAGCTGCTAAAGAATCTGATAAAGCACAAGAAAAAGCTGCTGCTGCTCAGGAAAGAATAGACAAAGCAAACGAAAAAGCAGCAAGCGATGCTGAAAAAGCACGTGAAAAAGCAGCTAAAGAGCAAGAAAAAATAGAAGCTGCAAATGCAAAAGCACAGGCTCAAAAAGAAAAAGCAGAACAAAAAGCGGCTAAAGAAGCGGCTGCTGCTCAGAAAAAAATAGAGAAAGCGCAAGCACAACAAGCTAAAGCGGCTGAAAAAGCTGCAAAAGCCAAAGAAGCTGCTGAAAAGAAAGCTGCTAAAGAAGCTGCTGCTGCTCAAAAGAAAATAGAAAAAGCGAATAAAGAAGCTGAAAAAGCAAAACTGAAAGCTGAGAAAGAAGCCAAAAAACTACAGAAAGACGTAGAAAAAGCTAAAAAAGATGCTGAAAAAGCACAGAAAAAAGCTGAAAAAGCGCAGCAAAAACTAAATAAGAACTGATAATTGAACTTATAGATACAATCCCAAACCTTAATTATGTTTATATGAATTAGTTTCGATTTAATCTGACAGTTAAGGGCAAAATACTTAAATTTGTAAT
>CAZCIU010000031.1:0-30667 GCA_964498765.1 uncultured Paludibacter sp.
GATTCCGATTCAGATCAACTGAACCTATGGGGTAATTTCTTTGGACAGTAGTGAAACAAAATGGATATTAATACACAACCCATAACCGATGCATTGCAGACCAAATGTAAATCGTGTGGCGGTATAATGCAATACTCGCCGGCAGATGAAGATTTAAAATGTATTTACTGCGGTTATACCGGAGGGTTAGACAAAACCCCGGTAGAAATAGAAGAAAACGATTTTGAGTATTGGAAAAATCATGCCGACCAAGACTCAACCGATGAAGTGGTGGAAATTCCCGAAATAAAATGCCGTCAATGCGGAGCAATTACAACATTACCGGAAAACACATCGGCAGCCAAATGTGCTTTTTGTGCCACTCCTCTTATTTTGAACGAAGCATCGGTTAAGCGCTTTTGGCAACCCGAGTATCTGCTGCCGTTTAAAATAACCGATAAAACCGGCAGTAACAATTTCAAGAAATGGCTGGGGAAAAAATGGTTTCTGCCTTCGGCACTGAAAAAAGGTGGTGTATCTACCGATAGTTTCAAGGGCGTTTATCTGCCATTCTGGACTTACGATGCCAACACACATACGGTTTACACAGGCGAGCGAGGCGAAAATCGCACCGAAGCGTCACGAAATAGTAAAGGAGAAGAAATAAAGCGCACCGTTACCGATTGGTACTATGCGAGTGGAGCTGTAAATATAGATTTCGACGACATTGTTGTTCCCGCATCTAAAACATTACCAAACAGTATTATGAGTAATCTTACTAATTGGGATATGGTAAATTGTGTGGGTTTCAAAAAAGAGTTCTTAGCCGGATTTGTTACCGAAATATATCAACGCGATTTTCGGGAGTCTATTGACGATGCCAAAAAGAAAATGAATAGCGTGATAGAGGATACCATTCGGGTGGATATTGGGGGGGACGATCAGCGGATTAATTCTAAAAGTACTCAGTTTAATAACTTGAAGTTCAAACTGCTGCTGCTTCCTGTTTGGATAAGCGCATTTAATTTCAAAAACAAAGTTTATCAGTTTGTAATAAACGGACGAACGGGACAGGTTATCGGTCAGTACCCGAAAGACAAAACAAAAATTATTATGCTCGTTGTGGCTATAATTGCTTTAATAGCTGCGTTGATGATGATTTTCGCATGACAATAATTGAAGTGGGGGGAAGAGAGTTTAAACGATAAATATTTTTCATAACACTTTTCTTTTATCTCATTCCCCTGCTTCGTTTTCTTGTTATTAGATTTTACACATTAATTGATAACAATATAAATCATGAGTAGAAAAGCAGTTTTCTGGACTTCACTCTTCATCGCTTTGTTATTCATAGTTCCTTTTTTGGGGGGAACATACAATCGGCTTGTAAAGCGCGAAGAAGCGGTAAAAATGGCATGGGCGCAGGTGGAAAATCAGTACCAACGACGAGCCGATTTAATACTGAATTTAGTAGAAACTGTTAAAGGATACGCGGCACACGAACAAGAAACTTTCAGAAAAGTGACGAAAGCGCGAGTTCAAGCCACGCAAATGCAAATTGATGCCGAGAATCTGAGTGCCGAAAACATGCAGCAGTTCAATGAGGCACAAGGAGAATTGTCTCAAGCGCTATCGCGATTAATGATGGTGCTGGAAAACTATCCCGAACTGAAAGCTAACGAAAACTTTATTCTCCTCCAAGGGCAACTCGAAGGAACGGAGAATAGGATTTCTACGGAACGAAAACGATTTAATGAAACTGTAAACAAGTACAATACCTATCGGCGCAGGTTTCCCAGAAACATTGCTGCTGCAGTATTAGGATTTAGCAAAAAAGACTATTTCGAAGCGGATGGAGGAACCAATATATCTCCGGAAGTAGCATTTTGAAAAAACAACATCGATATGAGACGTTCATAAAGAGAGATAATTGTTGTCGGATAACGGAAACTATAAACTTCCTGCTTTGGGCAATTCAACGCAAAAGTCTTGATTATAATATTTTAGCTCTAAAATTATAAACACATGAAAATATCATTTCTAAAACAACTGAGCGGAGTATTTTTTCTTTTTCTTGTTGCCGGTTTGCAAGCGCAAATCCGATACACGGTAAAGGATGTACCCAACGTGCAGTTACATGATTACACTCGCTATGTGAGCGACCCCGAACAAGTCTTGGAAATTGAAGACATCATTCTTTTAGACGAGCGATTAGCAGAGTTGCGAGACTCAATGAATGTGCAAACAGCCATTGTGGTACTCCCGGCAATTGATACCGATCGTTATGGTTCGGCAAAAGAGTTTGCCACAGAGCTTTTTAATTCGTGGGGCATTGGCGACAGAGAAACCAATAATGGTTTGCTTATTCTGCTCCTTACTGCCGACGGTGAACGAGAAGTGGTTTTCGAAACAGGCTACGGCTTGGAAGAGAAACTTACCGATGGTTTGTGTAAACTCATACAAACCAGAAAAATGATTCCGTTCCTGAAAGAAAGGCAATACGGAGCCGGTCTTATTGCAGGAGTAAACGAAGTGGAAGAGGTTTTGAAAGGGACTTCCGATTTGATTGAGAAACCTGTATCGATAAAAGATTTTAAGTGGCCCCTGGTTATCTGGATAGTTGTCGGCATTCTTGTTCTGTTTCTTACGGAAAAGCGGAAGAAAAAAGTTGCAACTGATACAAGTTCTCCGTATTTGACAGCCATTAACCAGACTTCTATGAAAGGTTTGGGATGCGTGGCAACCGTGCTCTTTTTTCCCGTATTTCTTCTTTACAAACTATTTAAAGGAAAAGGGAGCAACTCGGCAATTATTGATTGCGAAAAATGTAGGGCAAAAGGTACCGTGAGCCTGAAAGGTGAACCGACCGTTAAACAGAAAGCAATACCCGGACAAGACGGTTTGAAGGAATATCGATTTGAGTGTTCTAAATGCGGTTTTGTTCACAGAGAGTTGGTTCCTTATACGTATGTAAAACCGCAAACCAAATCCAATACGAGCGGTTCAACCTCGTACAGAAGCAGTGGTACCAGAGGAGGATCGTGGGGTGGAGGAAGCAGCGGTGGCGGAGGAGCTTCGACCAAGTTTTAACAACTCTGCGTCGATGCATTATGCACCGTTTAAGAATCAAAACACAACACGGTATTTATTACGTGAAGTGTAAAAAATCAGCCGAATGGAAACCATTCAACAATGCATCATCAGAGCCGGTTTTCAACTACCAACCAATTTCTATTACAGAAACAAGAAAACTGGTGAAGTAATGACTGAAGCCTTGATCGAAACAGGCGACAAAGAGGACTTCATGTCATTAGACGCCGCTATTGTTGCTCGCGAAAAACTGATGTCGTATTTCGATGCCGTTGACCAAGCCATTAATTTATACGGCAACGAATTTGTATTTCGTCACTTTGCCTTGGATTTCTCTGTGTACGATTCTTCAAACGGACGGAGGCTGCTCGGGTTTCCTTATCATCGATCGTTCAGCAAATTATACGAAATGATAAAACATTGTATGGACGAGTCGAAAGAAGGAGGATATTTTTTCGAATACGATAATACGCTGCTCAACATGCATCAGCATCGGGAGCACATATATATATCGTATTTTCAATTGATTAGACCAACAAGTACAACGCACGAATCGGAGCAACCGAGAAAAAGTGATGAACAAATGCCGCCTCAGCCTGAGACAATCCGATTTTCAAACGGAGAGCAAGGCATTCCCATAATAATTTTTCGTACACCGGCCCGTCCGTTTCTCAACACTTTCTGGCACGAGTTGTTTCGTACCGAAAACTTTTGTCGTAAAGTATCCAAAGAATATGGTGTTTACCAAAATATTTGGACAAATCGTCGTTTGGTTCCGGCAAATATCGACCAATTGATTTTATCACAAAACCAAATGTCTCTCTTCTTCGAAGTGCACGATGCTTTTGAACTGTCAACGGAAGGAAAATATTTTTCTAAACCAAAACAGAACCTGATTGTTACCGGTGCACTAAAAAAAGGTTCTCTGAACCCGGCCGATGAAGTTGTATGCCTGAATAGTTGCTATAAAGAAAAATTCCGTTGCGTTGTAACAGTCATTGAACAGCCACCCGTGGGCAATGTTTCTAAAGCAAATCTTGAAATGGTGACAATAAACGGTGACGACCGGTTTGCACTGGAAATAAACGATAAAAGTAAACAAGACTTCGAAAGCGTTTTTTATATCTGTAAAATGTAGAAAGTAAAAAAGTAAAAAAGTAAAAAAGTAAAATATGAAAAGGATAGTATTTATAACAGTAACATTATTGTATTGCCTGATAGCATGCTCGCAAAACAAATCGGCTTCCGCAGTTAACGGCGAAGATTTCAAAGTTTTTCTCGACCGGTTCAACAACGATTTCGAGTTTCAAAAAAGCCGTATCCTATTCCCGTTCATTCACGAAAGTGTTGAATATGATGAATTTGAAACTGAAAATGGCGAAATTCATTTTCAAGAAAAACTAATTACCACCGAAACACAGGAAAGCGAGTGGGAGAAACTCGACTTAACTTGGGACTCATCGTATGCCGAACGCGAAATAGACGCTTATACACAAGAAATTGAAACCGTTGGCGACAATACATCCATTTACTACAAAGGTGTTGAGAACGGGATACATCTTCAAATAGTTTTCGTGCGTAAAAATAAGCAATGGTATCTACAAAAGATAATTAATAGTTCAATGTAAGTGAAATCGAAAATAAAAATCGAATTAACAAATTCTTTAAAATTAAAAACAATGAAAAAGTTATTTATCGGCGCACTATGCAGTATGTTGTTACTCTGCACCGCCACACAAGCACAAAAGAAAGAAAAAGTAATTCTCGATACCGATATGGTTGAGGTCTTCGACGATGGTATCACCATGATGATGCTGGCCAACGCACCCAATATTGATTTATTGGGAGTTACTATCGTAGTGGGTAACACGTGGGTTTCCGAAGGAACAGCTTATGCCATCCGGCAGTTGGAATCTATTGGCAAAGCACATATTCCGGTAGTACCCGGTATTAGACAACCCATTTACCCAAGTCGTTTTGAGACTATTAAAAACGAGCGTATTCTCTTCGGAATTGGTGATGCGTATGTTGGAGCCGCTGGTTATCCCGAGCCCAAGTCGTGGGAATCGGTTTACTTGCAAAAATACGGTAGTGAACCCAAAACCAAACCGATTGACATGAAAGGCGTGAATTACATCATCGAAGAGGTGAAGAAAAACCCTGGCGAAATAACCATCATTGCCATTGGCACCTGTGTGAATTTAGCTACTGCTGTTAGAATTGCACCGGAAATTGTTCCGCTTATTAAACGCGTCATTTACATGGGCGGTTCGTTCTTCAAACCCGGAAACACTACGCCAACGGCAGAGTTCAACTGGTGGTTAGACCCCGAGGCAACGAAAATGTGTCTGCGCACACCATTTAAAGAGCAAATAATTGTGGGATTGGACGTGTGCGAAAAAATGCCATTTCGCAAAGACAAGTACGAAGAAATTATCGCTATCACCAAGAATCCGGAACTGAAAAACATGCTCAACCGTAATTTCTTGAAAACACTCTTTATAGAAAACCCCAGTTATGTGCATTACATCTGGGACGTGATTGCCGGAGCCATCATGATTGATCCCACTCTCATCACCGAGGAAGTTACCCGCTACGTGGATGTAAACTCGCAGTTCGGGTTCTCCTACGGACAATCGGTAGCGTTTGAAAACAATCAACCCGTAGGCACACAACAGGCACGTATTATTCTCACAGTTGACGTCGATAGGTTATGGAAAATGGTAGAGGATTATTGCAGCCGTTTTTAAGAAAATAGGATACGTAGGTGACGGTAATTACAGGTAATTACAAATTATACAATGAAATACATCCTGATTATAATTACAATAGGTAGTGTGTTTTTCTCCTGCAATAGTGGGAGAAAACCGCCTATTGTATCGTTTTATTATTGGCGTACAACGTTCGAAGTTTCAGAACTTGAACGTCAGACGTTACAGGAAAACGATGTAAAGAAGGTATATGTCAGGTATTTCGACGTAAATTTGGATGAATGGGGGAATCCCCGTCCTGAGAGTCCCGTACGCTTCAAGCATCACCCTCGGAATTTGGAAGTTGTACCGGTAGTTTTCATCAAAAACGCAGTGATGCTGAGCAATGCGTTAGATATTGATTCGTTTGCCGAAAACATCATTAGGTACATAGACCAAATTGACAATGTTTCCGGAAACAAACCCTGCAAGGAAATTCAAATAGACTGCGATTGGACGCTGAAAAGTCGCGATCGATTCATGCAGTTTGTGGATGCCCTCAAAAAACGTAGCGGTAAAAAACTATCGGCAACCATCCGCTTGCATCAGGTAAAGTATTATAGAACTACGCAAATACCCAATGTGGATAATGCCGTACTCATGTATTACAACATGGGGAAAATTGCAAGCGATACGCTAAATTCTATTTATGACAGAAATATCGCGTTGAATTATGTCAAAAGTTTAAGAAAATACCCTTTGTCGCTGGATATCGCCTTGCCCATATATGCGTGGGGTGTTCACATCAGGGACGAAGGCGTTATGGGATTAATTGGAAAAACCGATAAAAGTGTATTTGAAAAAGACACCAATTTTTTGGTAGATAAGCACTCAAACATCATTCGTGTAAAAAACTCGAACATGAGCAACGGACGCTATTTTTTGCGAAACGATAAAATTAAAATAGAAGACGTTTTCGAAAAAGACTTGCAGTTGATGGTAAAAGACATTAAAAAGCAATTACCATACACTCCACGTGAAGTCATTTTTTTCGATTTAGACGAATTTAACATAAAAAAATATAGAAATGAAACACAACTTTTTAAAGATATTGCTAATCGCTTTTAGTTCGCTGCTTGCAGCAGTGGGCATTGCCATTGCCTGTGGCTGGGAAGGGGGGTATTTTGTTGGATACACCTCTAACTTCTCACCCGAAATTGTTGTCGGTAAAGGATATTCTCCATTGTTTTATGCTCCTCATGATTTTTTTTACGGCATTGTTTTTGACGAAGAGCACAACAATCGTTTCAGCAATGACGTAACTGACGAGTGGTTTAATTTTCTCGAAAAAAAAATATCAAAAGAAAATATCAAAACCCTGCTGCTTACCGACACTACCTACGATGAATTGAACAACTTAGTAGAGTATATCCGCGACAACAAAGAGAACGCTGTCGCTGCTAAATGGCGCAAAGTTATTCCGCTCAACGATAAAAAGATTCAAGAGTTTATTCTCTTCGCCAACGTAGCGGTTTATGTCGATAAAGTGGCTGCTCCCACAAGGACTAATTATTGGGATTATAGTGAAACTCAACAGACTGATGCTGATATCAGCGATGACCTTATTGAGTATTTTATAGCGAAATACGATAGCGAAACAGGCTTTCTGAAAAACCGCTACTGGTTTCTGACACTCAAAGCCGCTTTTTATGCCAAAAAATACAAAAATTTCGAAGCTTTCTTTGAAAAAACAAAGCAAGCAACAGAAAAAAACACGCTCTATTATCGAGCATTGGGATATTTGGCAGCTATAAAATTAAAGGCCAAAGAGTATAAGCAGGCTAATATATTCTATGCCGAAATTTTCGACAAATTACCCTCTATGAGCCCCGTGGTAGCCTATTCATTTCATTTGGAAGACGAAAGCCAGTGGGCACAAACATTGAAGATGGCATCCACAGTAGAGCAAAAGGTCTCGCTATGGACTATGTTGGGGTATTTCAAAGACGAAGAAAGAGCCATACGCGAAATTATTAATCTCGACCCGAAAAGCCGTCACCTCGACCTGCTGCTTACCCGATTGGTAAACAAGGCAGAGAGTAAAGCCAATATGCTTGCTTACGAAAACGTAGAGAACAAACCCGTAGATCCGGAAATTTTTGAATTGATAAGAAAAACCGCTTCAGATAAAAAAACATCGAATCAATTTCTGTGGAATTCTGCCGCCGGATACCTGTGTACATTGAACGAAAACTACAGAGACGCCGAAAAATATTTCGCACAGGCCGAGCGAAACTATCCACCGGCAAAGCCACTCGCCAAAGAACAGTTAAGGTTGCTGAGGTTTGTAAATCAATTAAGTTCGATAAAATCAATAAAAGGCGATAACATCGAAAAACTTGCAGGCGAACTATCGTGGCTTTACAATATGAGAAACATAGAGCCTGAAGATTTGAGATATACATTCGCCTCTGAGCAAAGTAAAAAGTACATAGCCGAAATGTATGACAGAAGCGGTAATGCTTTTTATTCAGAATTGTTCAATCACGATGATAAATTCTATGCAAACCCACACAATATAGACTTGATGCTATCTTTTTTGCAGAAAAGCAACAAATCGCCTCTTGAGAAAGTAATGCAGGAGATTTATCCCATTACCATACAAGACCTGTATCAATACAAAGCGGTAATGGCTGCATTCAACGACGACTTGGATTCCGCCATAGAGTTTATGCGAAAAACGGACAAACTTGCCTCGGTAGAATTGCTGGGTAATCCCTTTAACGGATTTATCAAAGACTGCAACGATTGCGACCACACGCGGCGCCAAACCGTAAAATACAGCAGGCTCTCTGTACTTCATAAAATGCATGAAATGAAACAAAATATCGAGCAAAAAAAAGATGTGTTTAACAACGCTCTGCTGCTCGGAAACGCTTACTACAGCATCACTTTTTACGGCAACGCACGACTCTTTTGGTGGAACGAAAACATGATACATTACTATATTCCTTCCGTAGTAGGTTATATTCCTTGTTATGCGCAAAAAATGCTTACCGATGGAGCGATGGCAAAGAAATACTATTCGATTGCCTTCAACGCTGCAGAGAACGATGAGCAGCGAGCCAAAGTAACCTATTTACTTGCCAAATGCGAACGCAACGATTTCTACAACGAACACTTTACACTGGGAGTGTGTGACTCTCAAGAAATAAATCACAGCAATTACGGCATAAGTATTGAGCCAGTTACGTGGAGCAAATTCGAAGAATTGAAAAACAATTATGCCCACACAAAGTATTATAAGGATGTTATTAACGAATGCGGATATTTTAAAAAATACGTAAACAGCAACTAAGCAAAATGAAAATATATATAAACGACACTGAACTTGAAATATTTTCCGGTGCCACAGTGCTGGATGCCCTTCGCGCATATTACGCACAGTTAGGAAAACCGACGCCGGATGTCCTGCCGCGCGTTACGGATAAATACGGAAATCGTGTGGCAACAGACGGAACGCTTACGCAAGGAAACAAAATATTCATCAAATCAAAAAAAAGAATAATAAAGAAAACTACCTCTCCCGGGGGATTGACACAAACCGTGATTGCCGTGCTTATTGTTGCCATATTCACAGGTTGTGGAAGTTCACGTAAGGCTACGATTCGCCCCGAAACAGACAAGACAGTAGAAATTCTGGCTGTAAACGACATGCACGCTGCTATAGACAATTTCCCCCGACTGGCATTTATGATAGATAGCCTGCGGACTATTTATCCCGATATGCTCATAATCTCAGGCGGAGACAACCTGACCGGCAACCCCATCAACGACCAATATCCCGAAAAAGGGATGCCCATTATTGAGTTGATGAATGCCGTGGGGTTTCATTTATCGGCGGTGGGCAATCACGAATTCGACAGCAAATTAGATGGTTTCGCTCGGATTACCAATCGGGCTAATTTCGATTTCCTTTGCGCCAGTGCCTTTCCGCCCGAAGACTACGGATTTCGCATTAAACCCTATAAAATAATCAAAACATCCAACAGCGCAAAAATAGCGTTTTTAGGGCTGTTGCAAATCAACAGCAATGGCATTCCCGACACCCATCCGGATAACGTAAAAGGATTCATATTCAAAGACCCTTTCGAAACTGCCCCCCAATACCTGCATCTCAAAGACAGTTGTAATGTATTCGTTTTACTTACTCACTTAGGGTTTGAGGACGATGTGAAATTAGCAAATCAACTCCCTGCAGGCAAGGTTGATTTAATCATTGGCGGGCACTCGCACACTCGCGTAGACAAAGAACAAATACACAACGGCATACTCATTACTCAAGCCGAGCGAAAGCTCAAGTACGCCACCCTCATTAAATTCAAGGTAAAACCGGATGGAGAGGTTGAACGCTCCATGCAACTGCTTACAGTGGGAGAAAAAGGTAACGAACGCGCCGACATCAGGGCAATGGTGGACAAATTCAACAATAATCCCGTTCTGCAAGAAAAAATTGCCGAAGCGCAAGACGATTTCACTTCGTACGAACAAATAGGCTATCTCATGGCCGATGCCTTACGTGCAAGCGCTGATGTGCAAATAGCATTGGTCAATCCAGGTGGAGTGCGTATAGAGCACTTGCCAAAAGGCGATATAAGCGCGCTTGACGTCTATTCCATGGACCCGTTTGGCAACGAAATAGTAATGTTTCACCTTACCGGAAACGAAATTAAAGCCATGTTGAAAAGCGCGTTCAAGTTAGACGAGTTACTACCGATATATCCCTCGGGAATGAAAACGCGCTATTTCCTTAACGATAATGGGAGCGTCAAAGACATACAACTCTTGACCCCCGACGGAACACCCATGGAGATGACGAAAACCTATACGGTAGCCGTAAATAACTACATGGCATCGGTTTACAAGTATGAACACCAAGATCCGGGCACCGGACTCTTTAAGCCTACTGCCGAAAGCATGATAGAATACCTGCTCGGATTGAAACAAATTCCGAGCTATAAAAACGAGAAAAGAGTGGAAATGGAGTGAATAATGAAGGCGGAAGTTTGGGTAGATAAAGGCGTTTACTGCCCCCGAAACTATAAACTACAAACTATTTTACAAACCCCGTAACTAAAAATTATAAACCTCAAACTTTAAACTTTTAAAAAATATGAATAGTAAACTAAAACTAACTCTCACCACGCTGCTCACCACATTGTGTATATGTGTGCAAGCGCAAACAAGTTCCGCAACACCAACGGAACAGCAACGCAACCCGTCGGGATTCTATCTCGGCGTACAGGCAAACTCGCCGCTCTTTTGGGGGGATTTGTTCACTCTCGGCAAGGAAACACGCCTGGGCTACGGCGGCGGCATGTTTGCCGGATACACCTTGGGTGGATGGTTCTCGCCCGAACTGTCGTTCGACTACGGCATCGGTCGCTTGGGAGCCAAAGATCGTCAACTCAACGACTATTTCAACAAAGCCGGCATCATCAAATACATGCAGTACGATGCATCGGACATGAAATTGGGCGACATCTACTCCAAAGCCCAATATATGCAAGTCGGATTACGCCTACAAATGGGTTTGATAAGCGTTATCCGCGGTGGACGTTACACTCCGTTCGATATTGAAGTGGCGCCGGCCGCGTACGCGCAAAAGTTTTCGCCCGTGCTTTATGCCGCCGCCGACAACAAAAAACTGGACGGCTACGGCATAACCGAGAGCGACTGGAATTATGCCGTGGGCGGCGACCTAGGCCTGCGCTACCGATTCTCGCCCAAAGTATCGGCACATCTGCGCGGCGGCTTGCTGTGGATGCGCAACGAAGCCTTCGAAGGCGTGAACAACGACCCCCTGTGGTGTGTGAACCTGATGGCAAACGTCTCGGTGGGTGTAACTTTCCATTTAGGTAAACAAGAAGCGCCTGTACCCGTTATCATCGATCCGCCCGTAATTGACGACTCGGCCGAACGCGAAGCCGAAGCCGAACGTCTGCGTCAGGAACAATTGGCGCGCGAAGCCGAAGCCAAACGCCTTGCCGAAGCCGAACACACACGCCAAGAGCAAGAACTGGCACAACGCCGCGCATACTTGCAGGAAGCAGCCAATGAGCAAATTCCCGCCTTGTTCTTCCGTCGCGGATATTCCGATATCAATTTCAAACTGTATCAATCCAACTTAGATGAAATGGTTGCTACGCTCAAAAAATACAACGACCTGCCCATCACCGTTGAGGGTTGGTGCGACGTTACCGGCTCCGATGCCATCAACGCCCGCCTCTCGCAACAACGAGCCGAGGTGCTCCGCGATTACCTTATCGACAAAGGCATTGCTGCCGACAGGTTTACAACAGTACAAGGAATGGGCGTGGATAAAGCCGGGGGATACGAGCAAGTGGCAAGGAGAGCGCAAGTTAAATTACTAATTACTAATTAGCTGATTACTAATTTACATAACCCCTCCCTGCCTATCGGCGGTACTCCCCTTAGTTTAAGGGGAGAGTGGCGGAAGTCATATTTTTCGCCAATCTGCAAAATTCTTAGCCCGCAACTGTTTCCTTTACCAAAGGGGACGAGCGAAGCGGAGGGGTTATGAACAAGATTGACAATTTACAATTTACAATTTACAATTTACAATTTACAATTTACAAACAGTGTTAAACCACATAGAAAAGGCAGAGGAATTAATCAAGTAGAAAGTTTTCAAACATTAAACAATGAACTATAAACATTTAAAAACATACAACATGAAAAAATTAGTAACGTTATTAGCATTGCTTGCGATGATCATTTCCGTGAGTTGCAAACAAACCGATTTTGACGAAATACTTCGCCGTCAGGAAAATCAGGCTGTTGATCTAAAAGGCATAAAAGACAGGGTCGCAGTACTCGAAAGCCTTGTAAAAACCGTGAATACCGACATTGGCACCATCAAAAATCTGGTGGAAGCGCTCGAAAAAGGAGTGAACGTAGTATCGTATGCCGAACTGGCTGATAAAAGCGGCTTTGAACTCATTATGAGCGATGGAACAAAAATCGTTCTGAAGCATGGCGAAAAAGGCGACAAAGGCGATACCGGGGTCAAGGGAGATAAAGGCGACACCGGCGTAGCTTCCATTGTAAGTACTGAGAAAGACACAGATGGCATTTATTACTGGAAGCTTGACAGCAAATGGCTGTTGAACGCCGAAGGCAATAAAATACCGGTCAGCGGAAAAGACGGACAGGATGGCAAAACACCAATTATGCGTGTAAATACACTCAACCAATGGGAAGTCAGTCTGAACGGGGGTACAATATGGCAAGTGGTAAAAGACTCTGATGGAAATCCTGTTCTTGCAACCGGAGCTAAAGGAGACAAAGGTGATAAGGGAGCGCCCGGCGTTGATGGTGCTAATGGTAAAGACGGCGTCGATGGTAAAGACGGTGCTGATGGTGCCCCCGGCACTGACGGTATCGATGGCGTTGACGGTGCAGCCGGGCCACAAGGACCCGCAGGGCCAACCGGGCCGCAAGGACCCGCAGGGCCAACCGGGCCGCAAGGACCCGCAGGGCCAGCCGGGCCGCAAGGACCCGCAGGGAATTTGGATCTGACAATTACCCCTTCAGGCGATTACATTGAAATTACCTATAACGGTGCTACTTTTAAAATTCCTACGGGATGCCCCGTAATGAGTGAATTTAAAGCCGTAGTTAACCTTGATTACAAGATGACTTTTAGCTGGAAAAACCCCGATTTCTCAAAAGCACCCGATGGAACGAATAGTATCCAAATTTATGTGACACACACATCCGGAACTAATGTCGGGGTACTAGAAAATAGTTTAGCTGAGGAGCAATTGACAACTACAGTCAGTTTCTCTGACGGGGATCATACAATTAAAGCTAGGTTAAACTATTACGATGCAGATTTCAATCTGATTTGTGAATCAAATGTAGTGGAAATTACGGTAAACGTAAAAACGCATCCTATAGTGGGAACATGGGAACAAAGTCAAATAAGGAGTTCGGATGAAAAGCCTTACCCCCAAAGCGGTTGGGAGCCTTGGTCATCATGGAGTCCTGCTTCAGGTAGTGTTACTTTTAACAGAGACTTTACCTTTTCTGCCAGTAATGGAACAAGCGGAACATATACAATTTCTGACGATTTGATTACATTTAGTAAAGCCATTTATCACAGTGAAAAACATTGGCAAATTATGAAATTGACTGAAGCTGAGTTTGAAGCAAAATATTTGACTCCAACAACCCCAATTATACGGTATGAAATGAAATTTGGAAGACAATAGGACTTCATCATTCAACCACATAAAAAAGACGTAATCATGGAAAAAATAATCAAACTTTTTATCCTGCTTACCATAATTGTATTAGCAGGCTGCGACCGAACAGAATTTGATAATGTATTGCGTAATCAGGAAAATCAAGCTTTAGAGCTAAAGGATGTTAAGGAAAGGGTTATTGTCCTCGAAAACCTTGTAAATACCGTAAACACTGAAATCGCAAACATCAAAAAACTGGTTGAAGCATTGGAAGGCAGTATAAGCATTGCATCCTACACCGAACTGGCCGACAAAAGCGGCTATGAACTCACGATGACTGATGGCTCGAAAATTAAACTTGCTCATGGAACCAAAGGCGACAAGGGTGATGCAGGAGACAAGGGAGAAAAAGGCGATATCGGCGATGCTTCATTGATAAACATTCAGAAAGATACCGATGGTAACTATTACTGGACACTTAACGGCCAATGGCTTTTAACTGCCGAAGGTAATAAAGTGCCCGTTACCGGACGGGATGGACAAGACGGCAAAGATGGCATAACGCCAATTATGCGCGTTAATGCACGTAACCAGTGGGAAACAAGTCTTGATGGAGGTGCAGTTTGGCAAGTCGTACTAGACTCAAATGGCAACCCTGTTCCTGCAACCGGTGCCAAGGGAGATACTGGCGACACGGGTGCACCCGGTGCTGATGGTAAAGATGGTAAAGACGGCGTCGATGGTAAAGACGGTGCCGATGGCGCCCCCGGCGCTGACGGTACAGATGGCGTTGACGGTGCAACCGGTCCACAAGGACCCGCAGGACCACAAGGGCCCGCAGGGCCACAAGGGCCCGCAGGACCACAAGGGCCCGCAGGGCCTGTGGGGCCTGAAGGCAACACCAACCTCAGTATTACCGAAACAATTGATGCCTATACAATAGTATATAATGGCATCACTTATACCATTCTCAAAATCGCAGTGAAAACAGTTGAATTACCTGCAGAGGTAAGTTTACAGGTTGGAAGTTTCTTAAACCTCAAAGATGTTTTAAAAATCAACCCTGATAATGCAAGTTATACGTTGAGTTGGTCCGCGGATACCGATGCTATTTCCATTACACAGGAAGGTGTTGTTGAGGGAAAATCGATAGGAATCTCACAAGCAAAAGTAAATGTAACTTCAAGAACAGGTACAATATCGGCAACATGCAAGGTTTATGTTTTTTATAATCCTTCAACACGTCCTCCAATGGCTCTGGAATATTTGGCTGAATACAATTTAAGCGGAAAGAAAACTTTTGCAACTACTTGGGATAACAACGCTTCGGGATATTTTGACAAATACAGCTTAGCCGACGCTGTTCCGGAAGGATACCACATACCGAATTTATATGAATGGGCGGGAATACTACCTTTATATACATCAGCTAGTGAAAGAATAGATGGGCACCATTACTATTTAAATGAAGTTATTTGGCCGCTTGAAGCATTCAACAAATACAACTGGCGGGACAATTTTAAGATGAATGGAGTTACGTATCGCCTTACAAGCGATTTTTGGAACTATGGTGACAACACCACGTATGCAGTGCGGTTTAAGTCGAGCGATAATAAACTCCGAAGTGCTTTTCGCTATCAATTCATAGGTCCTTTTGAAAATGATGAAAAAAACTCCCGACTTGTGATAACGCAGGTGTATATAGGAAATATTCCGCAAAACAATGTAAATAGTGATAAATTTTGGGAAGACATAGATATTATGTACGAAAAAGGCATTAAAAACAATATTGTAAAGCGCGTACTCCCGATGACCGGTTTCAAATACAAAGGTGCTGGTTCAGTGGAACTTGTAAGAGATGGCAGAATGGCAGAATATTGGGGAGGTGACAGCGGTTATTATAGATTAAGAATACAACCGGCAACTGAGAGTAATCCAATATACTACACCACCCAACCATTTGTAGATTTAACTGACTACTATAATGCAATACGCCCGTTTAAAGACGAATTATAGCAGTTGCCACTTCAAAAGTGGCAGCTACTTAAAACTTCCCGAAAGCGTTCGGGACAGGTAATGCCCAAAACGCAAGCAGCTTTAAACGGCCCACTGTTTAGCGTCCAAGTTATGCTATCGCTAGACTTGGACGAGAGATAAATGGCCGGAAGAAACACCTTTGTCAAAGTTCCAAACTTTGACAAAGGTGTAGGACAAGAGAGGGTATATTGGGCAATTGTATATTCTACGAACAATGAGACTTTGAGATTCTTCCCCTCATTAACTGTACCATCCGTTTTCCCTCTCCGTTTGAAGAGGGCAGCCAACGGGCGGGAGAGGTTTAGAGGGGATTGAGGGGGAGGTTAGAAACGGAGTTGTTTGCTTGCAATAGGGCATCCTCAACCACCCGAAAGCAAAATTGTTTAGCAACAACGGGAGAATTTAGGAATTGGGATTACCTCCTGTCCTCCCTCCACTTTGGGGAAGACCAAGAAAGGGTTCAAAACCTGTCTTCGGACTTCTTACAGTAAACTTTACAAATTTTAAAATATTCAACTCAAAATGAACATAAACATCGCCTTTCAAGGCACCATTAACCACACTCAGTGGGAACCCGGAAAAACGGCAAGAGTGGAATTTAGCCGTTTTCCCACAAGCATAGCAGAGTTCAGGGAGTTACAGCGCACACTGGGCAGAGAACCTCACGGTGCAATTGCCTTAGAGGTAATGGCATTTGAAATGTATCGACACGACGGTGACAACGGCGTTGAGTGCCTGAAGCTTAACAATACGCCCAACAATGTATTGTCGGTTGTCAACCGACTCAGAGAATTGTATCGAAAAAACGACAGCTATGCCCGCCCTTATCAGGCAGCAGTGTTTCTGAAAGGTGCGTCGGCAGCCAACGGTTATAAACCCGACAAACCTTACACGGTTGAATTAAGGGTAAGCCCGGTAACGAAATACCAACATTCCAACGATTACGGTTCCACTATGCTTTTTATAGACATCAACAGCAACGGGCACCAAAGCAATTGGAAATCGGTGTATGTAGTAAAACCTGCCGGGAGCGAGTATTTTCTCATCAACAACAACCCGGGAATGTATTCGCAGTGCGAGACATTGGGGTACGGGCAAACGTGGGAAGAGATGATTGAGTAATTGAGTAAATTGCTAGTTATTAATTAACTAATGGATTGAGAGTGAGATTTTCAACAGAATTTTGAGACTCACTCAATGTCTTGCCTGCTGTAAAAGGGTAATTAGTCATGTTGTATGGCAATTTAACGTAACTACGAATCTGTCTGCCTGACGGTTGGTATATGGTTCTCGGTTAACAAAAAAAGTATAAACAGATGAAAAGAAAAATATCAATTATTCTGTTTGCCCTGTGTTGCATCGCTTTGCTGCAGGCGCAAAACAGTGAAAAATCAATACGTAAAATACTTTCGGAGTACAACTCGATTAAATCGAAAATAGCTACACTCCAAAAAGATGAATACGCGGGAGCATTTTACTGCCTGCATCTTACCGACAATGTTTACAACAAATCGTATCCGGCATCCGGAACCTACATTGTTGACCAATACTTCTATTACGATCAAGGTGAAAAGCGAAATTGGCAACTTTATATGCTTGTGGAGTCATCTAAAATCTCTGACGTGACTATCTACACAGAGTGTATGTATCGAGAGGGAGAACTTACTTTTGTCTTCACAAAAAGCGGCTACGATGACTATATGGAAAAACGTCTTTATCTGAGTGGTGGAAAAGCAATAAGATACACCGAAAATAATGAAGAGCGTAATATAAACAGCTCGCAAGAATTTATTGAATCGATGCGTAGTATCGGTGAAAATTATTTGGAACTGTTTAATTCGATAAAAATATCAGACAACGAATAGAACAATCGTAAATGAAAAAAAATCTAACAACAGTATTATTGATGGCAGCCTTAGTAGTTGTATCGTGTTCGGGCGGTAAAACAAACGAAAACCGACAGCAGGCTGCATTGCAAGACACTACGGCAGAAAACCGGTCGAATGTAAAAGAACAGCATCTTAATTCGTTTTCCTCTTACGCCATAAGCAACCGAACAGGGAGTAAATTCCTTGTTGTGGGAGAAGAAGACCTATCTGAGCGAACCGATTTTTTCGACAAACTCACCATTGCTATTCACAACGGCAAGTCTTATCGCGTAAAGTTTTCGGGTATTCAACAGGAGAGTGAAGATGAAAACAATCACCGTCATTCTTATTTCAATTTCGACAACTTGCACGGAGCGATATTCGACAATTTAGATGGGCAACTCCTACCGCCCGATGCCAGTGAATACGACGGTGTGTTTGAGACGATTTTGCTTGTAAATCAGACTTTTTTAAACGAAAACAAACTAATCCCGTTCACACAATACGAGTGGGAAAAAGCTGACGAGAACTCGGTTAAAGCGTTGGAAGAACACTACAAACGAAAAGTGATGAGCGCCTACAAGGCAATTTCTTTTGACAAAAATGAGAGAAACATATTCGTGTCGGCACAGTTTGAAAACAAAGACGATGAGGCATTGGGTGTTTATATGGTAGAAACGTCGTATGGACAACGCGCTTTTGCCGAGTTTCCCGCCACCATAGAAAGAAATGAAGAGGGCTATGCCATGAGCGTGTGGCAGGTTGATGACGATGGCACCTTTTCTGCTCCAGATATTACTGCTGTGTTTAAGCAAAGGGATAACTATCGATTCCTTGTCAACGAATTTAACGCCGAAAGTGTTAATGCTTATTTTATCAGCTTATACGATGACAAGCTTTTACCTGACGATCCGAAAAACTGGCATTCGAGATATGTCGCTCCCATATAAAACTTAAAGCCAATAGTATGGAACGAGCATGTAAATCTGTTATACCCAAGTAAATGATTATTGCAGGTTATCTCTATGTGAAATTTTCAATGGAAGTCGGCGATTTCGCTTCACTTAATTCCATACAACTTAAATGAAAAAATAATCGTATGAAAACAACAACATTTCTACTACTCCTTTTGCTTCCCTTGCAATTTCTTTGGGCGCAAACCGAAAAAGCGTTCCCACAATTTACGTGGACAGATGCCAACGTTATTGACAAAGACGGTACAAGGTTTGGGTACGAAAAGGCATCATTTACTCCCATTCTCAAAAACTGTCACACGCTACCCAAAACCGATCCCTGCTACCAATCGGACCAATACGCCGATGTTACGCTTCTTGGGCGTTACAAAAACGCCTCGATGAAAGAGTACGTGAACATACTCTACTCACCCGGACCAAGCATTGACCCCGAATTTCAAATTACCGACAAAAACGGCAAACCCATCTGGACTGAAGCGGCAGAAGAGATGTGCATCAATTCCGCAGGAGTCATATACACCTCGGGCAATATGAACAAAATGTTCAATCAGCGAATGAAATTTCAACTCTCAGGAGGAAAGGTTACCGAAGTAAAACAACCGTTTTATTATGTGGATGTGAAAGGCAAGCTGCTAAAACCGATTAAACTCTACAGTCAGAAAAACAATCGGGGCAAACTGGTAGCTACTCTTCCGGTTGGTTACGAAATAGAGGTGCTACTTGCAGATGCAGAAACCGGCAAAGATGAATACGGCGAACCAAAACCGATGATAAACTACTTGGCACGCACAGCTTTTGGGCTGGTAGGCTGGCTTCATCTCACCCAAGAGGACAGCTACCACCTGAACCCCGTGGTAAGGGGATTGGGTTATATGGGTGATTAAAAAATACTTACATATCAATACTAAAAAAACACTCAAACGATGAAGACAAAGAAAACACTCATTACATTCGCATTATTCATTGCCGTAATGCTTGGAGCCGCACCAAATACAGCGGCACAACAAAAAGTTGACGTGAAAATGCTGTTCCGTCTGTTACCAGACGACGCTTTTGAATTTCAATCGCATAGGTGGGAAAAGGATCGTGCCGAGTTGGATTCGTACATTAAAGTATGTGACTATAAAAACGGCTTTCTGCGGCTGGAATTTGATAGCGCTAACTATTGGGAAATGTGCTATTGGAACTTGAAAAACGGCAACAAGCTCATAGCTGTAAGAGGCCATCCCTTACTCAGTGCTTCGTTTTACCTTTATGCCGACGGCAAAATAGAGCCTACAAGCAAATTTGGGACTGATGAAATACACGAAGACATCAACAACAGTATTGCCGACAATTGCTGCGATAATACTACTGAGTTCCTTATCCCTCGTCATGGCACATCTATTTATGCGGTACACAACACGCTGGATGCGTTCATTTACAAATGGCAAAACGAACACTTTGTACGTTTAACGGAATATCCCACCCAAAACAGCACTCACGAGCAACTCTTTAAGGGATTCGCGACAGCTCTCACCGCCGCCGATACCGACCGATGCTTGCAATATATTTGTCCCCGATATGTTGTAGCGCAATGTATGGGTCTGTTCGACGGCAAGAAAGAGCATTTTATCTGTGACTTGATTGCAGGAAAAGACGACAAAGGCTATCTAAAGCCGGATAAACTAAGGGATATAAAGAAAGCGACCTATCGTTACACTCCCAATAATGGGTCGCCTACTCACACGCTTTTTATCGAACTAAAAAACGGACGCTCATACACCATTCAACCCGATTTTACAACAGTTGAAATCTACGAATCTATTGATAGCGGTGAAGATGGCGATTTGTTACGATCTACGCCATACATAACAGGAGGAGTGGGGTAAAGTAGTTTTAACTCAAAAAATAGAAACCATGCAAAAGTTAATGTATTTTATTTTGATCGCGATCATGATACTTATCGCTATATCATGCACCGGTAATAAGAAACAGAAAAATAAAGTAAATATCGACGATGAGCTCGAACAACTATCGACAAAAGGTGCGGAGTGGCTTAAACTTATCTTCACCTGCGCCGACAATGAAAATGATTTCTGTTTTCCCGACGAAGAAAGTATTTGTTCCGAGCGCTATTATGCCTATTACATCGAATATATGGACATATTCGAGTATCCCGATTTTGAAACGGAAGCGGAACAAAAAGCAGCCGAAAAGCAATTCAACGATAAATGGAAAGATATTTATCCGGTTGGCGATGAAATTTGGTCGCCTTTTGGACGGGGCAATGGCGTGGAAATAGGGCAACGTTTAAAGAATGTGTCCATTACTCACCGAAAAGGATTAGAGTATACAGTAACTGTGGATTATGGAGACGATCTCGTATTCAAAAACGAGGTGACACTTGTTCCGTATGACGATGTGTTTCAGGTTGATTACATTAAAACAGAATTTATAGAGTAGAAATCAAGAAAATATGAAGAAAATATCAATCACAGTTGTAGTAATTTTGATGCTATCATTTTCGATGATGGCACAACAAAAAGTAAACGTGAAAACCCTCTTTCATTTGTTGCCTGCTGATGTGTTTCCCGAATATGTACCGCAAGACGATAAACAAGCTAAAGAATCACACATCAGTGTATGCGATTACAAAAACGGTTATTTAGAGTTAGGAGGCGGACAATTTACGTGTGAAATGTGCTACTGGAACCTGAAAGACGGAAGAAAATTAATTGCGGTAAATAGACACACAGAATACGGTTCGGTTATTCGCACATTTTTTCATAAAAAAGATAAACTTACTGAAGACAAAAACTACAAGTTAGGCGGAGAGCAAACATACAAATTGAATGATTTTGTCGATGTTTCGCAACTTGCCCCCGATGTGTTTGCAAAAGTAAAAGAGGCATTTGCCAAAGGAGAATATAATCTCTATTACGGCTTGCCGCAAAAAGGAACTTCACTAAAAGTATGGTTAGACACCTATTCGTTGGTGGAAGATTACGATGCCATCCCTTATGAAGCTCAAAAACAGGTTACAATAAAATGGGTAAACGAAAAATGGGTAAAACAGTAAAAATGACGAACTGTATAGTATGATTCTTTATATGCAGCATATTCCTTCTTCAATAAACTCCAGAATTTTTCCTCACATCTGTAGAATCGAGTCTGTGGTTAAAAGCCTTGGAGAAAACCTTTATCGATCACAAAGGAAGCTGATGATTGGGAAGAAGTTGTTGAAACATATATTACCCATCTTACAATCAAGTGCCTCCCAACCGTCATTGAATTGCTTGACCAACAAGGCTTTGTTGAAAAAATGAAATGCAGTATAACCGTTTATGCTCATTAATATAGTTCACTTTTAGCTATAATAACAATGAAAACAAAACTTATGATTTCAACATTTACTTTTCTTTCCGTCTTGGGATGTTCAAACGCACAGGAAAAAGAGCTTGTATCGGTAAGCTACTCCCGTTCCGGCATGAGCATTGACGACAGTTTTTCAATAAAAGTCCAAAAAACAGCGGAATCTTATACCGTAAAATTAGAAAAAGGTCGCTATGTAGAAAATGGAGGCACTATCTTCGAGATTACAAAAGCTGATTTCGATTCGTTGTCGGCAATTGTTTTTAAAATGAACAAACCAGGCAGAGTAAAGTATTTAATCTACGATTTAAGCGAATGGTTTGACGTTACTTTCACGAAAAAAGGCAAAACGGTAAAGCGGTCTTATTCTATTGAACAAAGAATGAATGAAAAAACAATGACTTTAAAAAGTCAGGCAATTGAATTGATGGGGCATTGGATTTATAATTATAATAAACAGTTTGAAATTCGTGTTTCATACAGCAAAGGCATAGACACTCCCACGGAGATTTACACGCATGTTGAACCCTGTGATCTGCTAGAATATGTGGGCGAATTTGTAGACGCCGGAAGAAGAAACTATACGTATCTGTGGAAAGCCTTAAAACCGGGTAAAGTATTGGTTTGGGTAAATGAACTGAGTTCAAACGACTCAACCTTCCATGAAAAATATGAACCCTACGGTTGTTATATCATCGACGAAAACCTGAAAGTAACCTACTCAAAGGAAGGTACAGAAGCAGCAAAACAAAAATACAAAGAAGAAAAATAAAAAAAACAATAACAATGAAAATACTGTATATGCTTATGGTTGTTACTTTATTTTTTGGTTTTGGGTGCAAAGCTCAATCTACCGGCAGCGATAAAGAAATAATTTCTGTACGTTTAAAAAGCTCAGGCATGAGGCACATAGAAACGTTATCGTTCGAAAAAAAAGGCGATAGCGTACAAGTGGTCAAGGAAACTTTCAGTTCGCACAGCGAGGGCATCATATCCGCCGCTGAATTTGAACCGCTTGCTACTGCCATAGCGCAGGGAAAATTCAAAAACAAAAAACGTTCTCCTTGGCTATTAGACGGTGTAGATTGCAGCCTGTCATTCAAATATATGCAAAACGGTGAACTCAAGTCGGAGAAATACACTTCGGGCGGCACTTGTATTTACAAAGATATATTCAATAAGGCGCACGAAATTATTGAACCCTATATTGGTTTGTGGAAAAATAATGCTGGTGAAAATGCAAAGGAATAAGTTTAGCTATCCTAAAAGATTTTTAGAAAAGAACTATTCGGCAGCTAAATCAAACTATAACAAAAAACAGATACATGAAAAATAATATTATTTTATTAATTGCCGTTGTGTTATTTGCGAATTGTACGGGTAAAACGCAATCGGGTAGCGATGCGGATGATGTTCAGTATGATTCGGTTGTAGTACTCCAACAGAACAAACTTTTTCCCGAGAAACACGATTCTGTTCCTTATGTCAAAATCTTTGTGAACTACAAATATCCCAAAGAAATTAGCGACAAACAAAAGTTGAAATGCCTGCAAGAATTGTTCAACTACGCCGTATTAAACGACAGTACTTCTGCAACGCCGCAAGCTGCAGTAGATAAATATATCCACGATTTTACTAAAAATTACAGAGAGGAAAACGTACCTGAATATAATGAAGAATTAAAAGGAATTCCTGCTGATGAGATTTATAATGCTAAATATTCATACATTGCTGATATATCCAATATTATCGAGTTTACAAACAATGCAATTTCTTCTTTTTCTGTAAACAACTACATCTATTCGGGAGGCACAAATGGCAATTACAGCACACATCACACCAATATTAATCTTTCAACTTGCAGTGTTATAAAGGAAAATGATATTTTCATATCTGACTATCAGTTGCAATTATCTGAAATTATCAAAGCAAAACTACGCAATCTAATGCAGGATAATCTTAAAGAGTACGATACCAAAGACATAGACCCGGAAGTTTATTTTCATGAATTACAAAATATTACTTCCAACAATAATTTTCTGATAACCGAAAAAGGGTTGCGCTACACATATAATGCTTATGAAATTGAGGATCTCCTGCCTAACTATCATCAAGTTTGCGAGTTACGCTACGTATATAATCATCATGAAATCGCTGCATACGAGTCGAGTATGTTAACAATTGATATTAGGTATCCCGAGCTGCAATCGTTGCTTAAACCAGAAGTATTGACAACCCTTTTACCCGAAATTGCGATTCACGAAACAGACACACAAATTGAAGAGCCTCAAAATAATAAATATGTCGATTGTCCTTTTGCTTATCTTACCCAAAACGGCAGGCTGTACTTCTACAATACCCAAACAAACACACCGGTAAAATTTACCGAAGAACGTGATGTAACTATACTCAACTTTGTGTTTAATCCAAACAACGGCAATATGTATTACACCGCAGAACGCGACGGTTCGCTGTGGTTAAAAGTCGCAGATTTCTCTACATCACCCGCTCAAACCGAATGGGTTGCTGACTGGAAGTTGAGTAAAAGTGACTGTTATTCCGAAACATTAGGTGAGATTACGCCATTATTGTTCCACAAAGGACAATTATTGATACAACACGATTTTGAGTGGGAAATGTATAGTTTTACAAAATCAGTAGTTTATAACACAACCAATCAACAATTCAAACATATCAATGAATTTGATTATGATTTAATACAAAAATTCAGCAACAAATCGAATACCGAACACGTGGAAAGTAAAAGGGATTTTAGCACAAAAAATAATCAACTCTATTATAAAAATGTTTGTGTCACAAATGAAATTGATTTTGAAAGTATTAAAACCGAGGGTTACGGTTTGGAAACAGAATTTATCAACTATTCCGTCTCGCCCGATGGTCGTAAAGTTCTCTTTGGCGCAATCATTGAATTTGGCGATTTGGCGCACGGGCCTTACTGCATAGCTAATGCCGATGGCAGTAATCAGCAAATTTTAGAAGACACCGATATCGGCGACGATAAAAAACCGCAATGGATGCAAAATGGTAATGTGGCCTATATAGCCGGTCAGAGAGAATTGTTTCATACAAACGCCGCAGATAATTCGGTGAAAAAAATTGCCGAAGATGTTATTTTTATAGACGTGAGATAAGTCAATACATGATATACCCAATGAAAAATAATTCCTATATGAAAACTTTACAAACATTACTCTTTTTCATTTTGATAATGATGTTTACTTGTTGTGGAAATTCACAGAAAACAAAAAACGACTCGAATCTTTCCGCAAATGCAATCGAACAAGAAAATAAGTTCGAAAATAGCAAGAAAGATTTGATAGTTCAGTTAGAAAGTCAACTTAACAAAACGGAAAGCCCGTTAGAGAAAATTAAGCTTTTGTATCAAATTGCAGAAGAAAAAGCTCAAACCCTATCACTCGATGAATTTGCGCTCTATTTTGATCATTTTCAGAAACAAATAGATGCCACTTTAGAAGAAATAAACGAAAACAATACCGATGACTTGGAACAATTGACAACTCATTTTAGCAATCGCTACGATGACAATATCAACGAGGCGGTAACTCCTGAAACAATTGAAAGTCTAATGAAAAAATATGCCGACATAGGACTTGAACCTGTTCATATAGGAGAAGGAACATATAATTTTAAACTGATAGATAATTTTCTTATTAAGAAATTTAGCAAACACCTGACTCCGCAAATAAAAGATTTTTTGAAACTGAGGGAAAACAAAGGAAAAGTAATTCAAGATGCTGCTTTGCTCATTAGTGAAAAAGATTTTGCTGATTTGATATTAGCACACGAAGCATTTATCGCGCAATATCCGGCATCTCAGCTTTTACAACAAGTAAAAGACAACTACGTCTTTTATCAATTAATCTATTTAACAGGAATGGATAATTGGGAACGGATTGACCGGAATGGTCATTTAACACCCGAAGCCAAAAGAGAACTCAGCAGATTTGTAAAAGAAAACCCTCAAAGCAAAACGGCCGAGTTAGCAAAAGAGATTTTGACCGAAAAAGAAAAAGATATTCAGAAGCTCGAGCAATGGATTAAAAATCAACACTAAACAGAATAAAGCATGAAAATTAAAATTTTACCTTTGGCCGTACTGTTACTGCTTATCGGTTGCAATTTAAAAACCGAAAAAACAAAAGCACAGAACAGTGATGTGCGTTACGAAACTTATCACAATCTCCGGTTCGATTTTGCTGTGGATTATCCGGCCGATTTGCTTGTTCCTCAAGGCGAATCGGACAACCAAGACGGACAGAAATTCCTGTCGGAAGACGGGCAGAAAGAAATGTTGGTCTACACTACTTTCAACTTCGATGCGAACGATAGTAGCGTGATACCTGTCGATAAAGCCTATCAGGAAGATTTACAGGATAAAAATGTTACTAAAAAGGAGCTCGAAGACAATTATTACTTGATAGAATGGAAAGAAAACGGAAAGAAATTCCAAAAATATGCACTGCAGGAATACGATACTTATTTTGTTATTCAGTTTGAATATCCCGAAAAAGAAGAGAAAACCATGAAGCCAATTATGAAACATGTTATCGAATCATTTACTGTAGGGGTTCTCGAAGGAACTCACGGTGAACAAGTTGACGGATTTCTTGTTTTTGCAGAAAATTTTTTAAACGACTGTTTTTGGAATAAAAACTTCAACTCACTACTTCGAGACAATGACAAAGTGTTAGCAACCTACATCGATTCCAAAATGGATGTAATACGCTACTTTAATCCGGGGGCGATTCCTGTGATTTACAAACGTTCCGATAATTTCGGATTCGAAGATTACAACAATTTCACTTTTGAACCGGACAATGGTGGAGAGTTGTCAATTCTTGTTATACATGAAGGTCAATCTATTTGCGAATTAGATTTTAATGCCAATGGAACATCTGTTTATTTTGAAAAAGCAGATGCCTTACCTGATGAAGTAGAAGTTATAAATTCAGAAACTATTGAAGCAAAACCTGTAAAACTTCCATATCCCGATGCTCCGTTAATGATACTGTACGTTCCTGATGAATTTGGCAATGTAAGAGGGTTTTATTTTGCAGAAACACCTGCGGGATGGAAGCTTGTCGCAATAAATGATGCTATGTGCAGTGCATAAATAATTTAAATAACTAAAATGAAAAATACATTTATCGCAATAATCGCGATCTTTACAGCATTCAATATCCAGGCGCAAAGAAACGCTGGTGTTCCTATTAAACAACTACTTTTACTACTGTCTAAAGAAACGGTTAGTCGGGGTACTGCTCAAAACAAATCAACAAAAGCGAGTACGAATCAGTCGTCGCAAGACTGCATTGTCAGCTATTACTGGTCGGGATTAATTAATAATAAAATTCCCATAGAAATATCTCTCGAAAAGAAGGGCAGAATCATTCAGGGACAAATTGTATATACGAAAACAGAGAATAAAACACCCATAAAGCTAATCGGCACTTCATACGAAAATGTTTTTCAATTTCGGGAAATAACTAATGATGCAAGCATTACCGGTTTTATTGAGGGTGAAATAACTGCCGATGGTGGTTTTAAAGGCACGTGGACAGCTCCGCCTCGTAACATCCAAAAAGACGATGAAGATAGTTACGATTTTGTATATGGAAAAGAATATTCCATCAATCTGAAATCCTGTAAAAAACGGACGTCCAAGTTGTTTTCGTGGGCAATGAATGTTGAGGAATCCGTTGGTGAATACAGTTATACTTATGGCGAAAACTTAACTTCAGGCACGCTCCAACTTTTTAAAAGAGATGGTCGGTTATTCTGTACTGTCGGTTCTGTTACTTCCGCGCCATCCTATAATATTGCGGAGATTATCGAACAAGAATGCACTTGGAAAGATGGCCGTCTTGTTTGTATAGTAGAAGAAGATGAGGATTTTTCCTGTGGATTTGAGATTTTTCCCTTTAGCGAATTTGCTATCATATTTTATTTGGAAGGATATGACATATGTGGCTTTGGACATAATGCAACCATAGAAGGGATATTCTTAAAGCAAAAATAAATCATTCTTAGAATGAAACTTACATGATTTTTCAACACTCTTGAATATGAGAATTCAGAGGAATATTCAGCTCTTTAAAAGACGAGCGCTAATTTTGTTTCGTCTAAAGTGATTGTTTTATATCGCTAATATGCCGATAATATGCATATTATAAGTAAATTAATTAATTTAAAAATTTTTAGTATGAAAAAAAATCTAACAACAATTCTCATGCTGATGGCAATGCTTGCTATCTCATGTGGCGGAGGCAGCTCCGAAGGAAAAAAATCAGGAATGAAAATGAAATCACCTGAAAAAATCGCAAAACTCAACCCCGATGAGTTTGCAAACGACGTAAACGAGATTTATGTGGGAGCATTTAAAAATCTCGAAAAATTGCTTGACAAATATCCGGAAATAAATGCTGATTTTGAGGCTGAATTTGACGCAATGTATGAAGAGGCAATAAAAAAAATGATTGTGTATGGAGGTGTAATGGATAAAATGGATCAAGAAACCGACAACAAGTATAGTTTAAAAATCGCATCGAAAACCATGGGAGATGGAATGAGTAAAATCACACCTGTTCAGCAGAAATTTAATGAGCGAATCAATGAATTTAGTAACGAATTATATTCAAAAGTTCAAAGCATGAACACGATGTTACGATTTTTGGATTTCGACAAGATGAAATCAAAACACGCGAATGAAGCCGAGAAATACGGAATAAAATAAGGAAATCGCAAGGTTAAGATATGGATGATAAAAACGGATGACACAGATAAAACGGGAAATTCAGTAAATTACTGTTGTGTCTGTGTCATCGGTTTACCTCTTAAAGCAAACAGCTATACGATAACAAAAATAGCCTTTAGTACTAGTGGATTTTTTGAGGAGCTTCTTACCGGGAAGCTTATTTCCGACCCGAGGGCAGAACTCTACTTCGACTGCATAGCCGGCTCCATTTCTTTTCCCGGAAATATATATGGACAATGGGGAGATTAAGATAAACGCGAAAAGTTGCTGGATACACGGGTCTATTCTGGAAGCAGCCACAAGAAACTATGTGAGTCCGTTTTCAACGTAAAATATGGCAGACACATTATGAACATAAATCAAATAACAATGAACTTAAAATCATTACTACTCACAGCCGCTCTTATATTGATTGGCTGCAACAATCCGTCGTGCAAAACCAATGTCCAAGACAAACCGGAGAATGTGAATTATGAATCGTACTATAACCAACAGAACGATTACCAAATTGATTATCCAGACTTCCTGATTCCGCAGGGCGAATCAGGAAACCAAGACGGACAAAAATTTATTTCGGCCGACGGCGCTCGGCAAATGTGGGTATATATTGATCATAAAATGAATGTAAAAACAGGGGATACACCAAGTATCGAGGACGCTTTTGTCGACGATCAACAGGGGAAAAAAGTTATCGAAAAACAGCTTTTCGACAATTATTACACTTTGAAATGGGCGGAAAAGGATATGCTGCACACTTCATACACTATTTTCGAGTACGATAGCTATTTCACCATTCTTTTCATTTATCCAAAATCGAATGAAAAGCAATTTCAGCCCATCATTACCCGTGTTACAGAATCATTCAACTTGGGAGTTGGAGAAGGGGGAGAAGACCCGTTTGTTCAATTCCTATATGACTTTTTGAACGATTGCTATTGGAACAAAAACTTCAACACCTTGCTCCGTGATAATGACAAAGTGTTGGCAAAATATATAGACCCAAAGATGGATGTCATTCGGTACTATAACCCCGGAGCGATTGCCAAACTTTATCGCCGTACCGAAAATTTCGGATTCGATGAATATACGGATCTTTCTTTCGTACCAATGGTTGCCGGAGCTTTGAATATAATACATATTTCGGATGACCAATCGCCTTGTGAATTGAATTTTTCAGACGAAGACGGAACAATTCTATTTTATCAGTCGGCAGAAAATCTGCCCGATGAGATAATAAATACCGAATCTTTCGAGTTGAGACCTGTAATACTACCTTACAATAATGTCGATATCATGAGAGTTTATCTCCCCAATATGTATGATAATCCAATCGGATTTTATTTTGTAAACACTCCCGTCGGTTGGAAACTTGTCGCCGTGGACGATTCGCTTTGCTCGGCATAACATATACTATTGTAGGGGAAAAATAAAAACATCAAAAAAAAACTATCAATTCAAAAAAATATTGTAATTTTATACCTCAGGTTTGAGGTACTACCTTTCTGTAAGGTGTTATTAGAAAAATGAGTTTGTTGTTGCAATATTGCTTCGAATTAGATAATCCGGAGCATACCCACCCACTTTCCGGTATTAAATCCAGAATTCA
>CAZCIU010000032.1:0-30566 GCA_964498765.1 uncultured Paludibacter sp.
ATTTCCAGCGTTCGTTTATTTTTCCGTTCCGCTTGCGTGGGAAAAGTTCGATGGCAATTTCGGTAGTGGCGATGGGTGTACTCTTCAATTTGCTCAACGCGATAATGCAAGGCGGATGGATTTTTCACGTTTCGCCTGCGGATTATTACACCGTTTCGTGGCTTTGGTCGCCTCAGTTTATTATCGGCACAATTATTTTCTTTGCCGGAATGATTATCAACCAAAAGTCGGATAATATCATCCGAAACTTAAGAAAAAACGGCAGCGACCAGCATTTTCTGCCCAAAGAAGGAATGTTTCGCTACGTAACTTCCGCCAATTATTTTGGCGAACTGTTGGAGTGGATTGGTTTTGCCATTCTAACATGGTCGTGGGCGGGCGTGGTTTTCGCAGTGTGGACATTCGCCAATTTAGCACCGCGAGCCGCCAAAATTCACGAGCGATACAAACGCGATTTTCCGGAAGAAATGAAAGGGAGAAAGGTGAAGCGGATAATTCCGTATATTTATTAAACAGCCCCCTAAATCCCCTGAAGGGGGACTTTTTGATTGTGCAATAATGAAAATGAAAACTGAAAAAACTAATAAATCTCCGCAAGCCAAAAGCCTTCCCTTCGGGGAGGTTGGAGGGGCTGGTGTTGGGGAGGCTTCTATTATCGTTACCGGTGCAAGCGGAAGTCTGGGTGCTGAAATCGTGAAAGATCTTTTACGGAAAGATTTTTCGGTAATTATGGCGTGCCGAAATTTACAGAAAGGCGAAGCAGTACGTGCTGAAATCTTGAAGGAATTTTGCGGAAAAGAAAAATCTGTTTCGCTGGAAGAACTGGATTTGGCATTGTTTGCTTCTATTTATAAGTTTGTGGAGAATATCTCCAACAAAAACATCAAACTCGCTGGTTTGATGAACAATGCAGGAACGCTTAATCGGACTTTCACGCTTACGCCCGAAGGATTTGAAAATACCATCGGCGTGAATTATTTCGGCATTTTTCTGCTTACGAAACTGCTTATACCTATGCTGGAAGACGGTGCCGGAATTGCCAACGTAGTTTCGATGACAACCAATCCGAAGCGAATTGAAAAGGATATGTTTGATTTTTCACCCGAAAAGTTCAGACAATTACGAAGTTATGGTCAGTCAAAAACGGCTTTAATGCTTTTCACGGCATCCCTGGCAGAAAAGTACGAAGGTAAATTTCACGTCAACGCCGCCGATCCGGGTGTTGTGGATACCGGAATTATCCGATTAAATCGTTGGTTTGACCCGCTTGCCGATGTGTTGTTTCGTCCGCTGATCAAGTCGCCACGAAAAGGAGCTATTCCACTTGTCAACGCGCAACTTTCCACTCAAACCGGCAAGTTGTTTTTGGGAAACAGGCATAAAAACATTCCAAAAGAATACGCACAGCATCCACTGAAAAACTGGCTTTGGGAGGTGACGGAAAGGAAAATTGCTGAAATTCAAATTCATCCCGACAAGCATTAACACTCAAAAAATGGCTTTTATCCTAAATAATTTGTAATTTTGCACTACCATTTTTGTTGCAAAACAAGTTAACATTCCATCTATTTTAACAGCTTTTTATTTCGAAAATGAACAGAGAAAATCTTGCAGTTCGCACGCTTATTTTGATTGCAGGCGTTTTTATTATGGCGTTTGGTGTTTCTATTTCCATTCGTTCAGGCTTGGGAACCACGCCTATTTCGTCGGTTCCGTACGTTTACAACATCGTTTTTGACAAAATTTCGGTCGGAACGTATTCCATTTTGCTCAATTTGCTTTTCGTCGTTTTTCAGATGTTGATTTTGAAAAAAGACTACAAAGCTTACCAATTGCTGCAAATTCCCGTTGTGCTTGTTTTTGGATGGTTTATCGACGTGCATTTGGCGTGGAATGAAGGCGTTTTTGTACCCGCAAACTACATTTGGCAATGGATTTATACGTTGTTGAGCTGCGTGATTATTGCTTTTGGGATATTCCTGCAAGTCAAAGCCGACGTGAGTTTGCTGCCCGGCGAAGGTCTGATTATGGCCATTTCCAAGACGTTGAAAAAAGACTTTGGTTTTACCAAAATCCTATTCGACAGTATGCTTGTGCTGGTGTCGCTGATTAGCATTTTTATTTTTCTGGATAAATTGGAAGGTGTGCGTGAAGGAACCATTGCGTCTGCATTTTTGGTCGGATTTATCCTGCAATTTTACAATAAACACCTTACCATTATCAACGAAATTGTTTATCCAAATAAACCTGTCGAGCAATTTGTGGAAGAGCCGTATATGAATACGGAAAATTTTGTGATAACGATTTCCCGCCAATACGGAAGTGGCGGACACGCTGTGGGTGAGCAAGTTGCGAAGAAATTGGGCGTTGCGTTTTACGATAGTAGTTTGATCGACTTGACTGCCGAGGCCAGTGGATTTACCAAAGAATATGTGAAAGAGCATGAGCAAAAGTTGACTAACTCACTGCTTTACAAGCTTTACAAGCAAAATTACGCCTACGTGAACGAAGCCATTCCGCCACAAGATATGCTTTTTATGGTTCAAACGCGCGTAATTCGCGACATTGCAGCACGCGAATCGTGCGTGATTGTTGGGCGTTGCGCCGATTACATTCTGAAAGGTCACCCGAATATTTTCAACGTTTTTGTGCATGCCAATGACGCTTTCCGGATGAGCCGAGTGATTACGGAATACGGTGCTGACCCCGATGATGCCGAACGGGAAATGGAAAAAAAAGACAAGGAACGCGAAAATTATAACGAGCATTACACCGGTCGTGATTGGGCGGATTTGAAAGACTATGACTTGACCATCGAAAGTTCACTTTTCGGCATCGACATTACAGCTGCTATGATTATTGACGCGAGGAGAAAAGCAATGTATGCAGAAAAGTCTGAACATTGAAACAATGATATTCTTGAAAACTATAAACTATTTTACTACTAACTGCAAACTAATCTTATGAATTCTACCAAAATAAAATGTCCGAATTGTAATTTTGAATTTCCGCTGGAAGATGCGCTGAAAGACGAAGTTAAGAATGTGATTGAACACGAAAAGCAGACAATGCGTCAGGAAATGCTGAAGTACAAGGAGCAGCAAGATGAAAAATTGCGTCAGAATGAAAAGTCTCTGCAACAAAAAGAATTGGCATTCCAACAAAAGGAAAAGGAACTTTCCTTGGAAATGGAAAAGCAGAAAATGGCATTGGAAACGGAACTAAATGCTAGATTTCAAAAACAGCAAGAAACTCAACGTGAAGAGATGCGGAAATCGCTTTCACAAGATTTCGAAAATAAAATCAAATTGCTCGAAGATGCTGACAGAGAGAAAGATGAAAAGCTGAAAATTGCTCGCGAAAAGGAATTGGATTTTTTGCGAAAAGAGAAAGAACTGAAAGCGAAAGAGGAGGAAATGGAAATTCGGATTGAGCGGAAAATGATGGACGAGCGTGAAAAATTGAAGGAACAACTGCGGAAAGAGGAGCTTGAAAAAGCGCAATTGCGAGATGAAAAGCATGCCCTTCAAATCAAGGAATTTGAGAAAAAGCTGGAAGATCAGAAAAAACTGGTAGAGGAAATGCAGCGCAAAGCCGAACAAGGTTCAATGCAATTGCAGGGCGAAGTGCAGGAATTGGCACTTGAAGAAATTCTGCGGACGATGTTTCCGATTGATGATATTTCGGAAGTAGCAAAAGGTGTAAAAGGTGCAGATGTAATCCATACGGTAAAAAATAGGATTGGTGCCGATGCCGGAATTATACTCTACGAAAGCAAGCGAACCAAAGCTTTTAATACGGAGTGGGTCAGTAAGTTAAAGTCGGATGCACTGCTCGTTAAAGCCAATGTTTGTGTGATTGTAACCGAAGCCATGCCCGATGGAATTGAGCGAATTGGGCAGATTGACGGCGTTTGGATTTGCTCTTATGCCGATTTAAAAGGTCTGGTAATTGTGTTTCGAGATAGCATTCTTAAAATTAGCGAGGCCTACAGTTCGCAGACCAACAAAGGCGAAAAAATGCAAATGCTTTACGATTATCTGATGGGCGACGAGTTTCGCGGTCAGTTAAGCGCAGTAATTGAAGGTTTCAGTGAACTTCAAAACAGCTACGTAAAAGAGCGAAACATGATGGAACGCCTTTGGAAACAACGCGAAAAGCAGCTCGAAAAAGTGCTGCTCAACACCAACCATTTCATCGGTTCCATCCAGGGAATTGCCGGAAGTTCTATGCCCGAATTGAAACAGATCGGCGAAGGCGATGACTTGACGTTGGATGAAATTTGATAAAATCTTTCAGATATATTCTAAAGAAACAGACAGTGAAATTTGTCTGTTTTTTTGATTTTAAAAACATCCATTTGGCTTCGTTTGCAGTCGCTAATTAGCATTGAAATTAGCATTGATTTTATTTTAAAAATCCGTTATTTTTTCGTATATTTGTATGTTTTTTGGGTGTGAAAGCACTCAAACCGAATGAAAGAAATGATAAGTTTGTAATTTATTGAAAATTAGTATATTATAAAATGACAGAAGAACAAATTAACGCGTCAAACGAACAATATGGAGCTAGTAGTATTCAGGTACTTGAAGGTTTAGAAGCAGTAAGAAAACGCCCGGCGATGTATATCGGAGATGTGGGTTTCAAAGGGCTGCACCACTTGGTGTATGAGGTTGTGGATAACTCCATCGACGAGGCGCTTGCAGGCTATTGCGATACAATTGAAGTAACTATTAACGAAGATAATTCGATAACCGTTTCGGACAACGGACGCGGAATTCCCGTGGATATGCACGAGAAGGAAGGAAAATCAGCATTGGAGGTCGTGATGACCGTACTTCACGCCGGAGGAAAATTTGACAAAGGAAGCTACAAAGTTTCCGGAGGTTTGCACGGTGTGGGTGTTTCTTGTGTGAATGCGCTTTCTACACACATGCGCGTGGAAGTTGCCAGAAACAAAAAACTGTATGTTCAGGAATATGCAACCGGACATCCGCAATACGATGTGAAAATGTTAGGTGACACCGACAGACAAGGTACACAAGTTACGTTTTTGCCGGACACAACTATCTTTAACGAAACGGTTTACAAATACGATGTGTTGGCAAATCGTTTGCGCGAATTAGCATATTTGAATGCAGGAATCACACTTGTGCTTACCGACAAACGCGAACAAGACGAAGAAGGAAATCATCCGAAAGAAGTTTTTTATTCCAAAGAAGGATTGAAAGAATTCGTTGCTTATATTGATGAAAGCCGCGAGGATTTGATTGACAATGTAATTCATATTTCTACTGAAAAAAATGGTACTCCGGTGGAAATTGCCATGATTTACAACACTTCTTACAACGAAAATATTCACTCGTATGTGAATAATATCAATACAATTGAAGGTGGAACGCACTTGGCAGGTTTCCGTCGTGGATTGACACGTACTCTGAAAAAATACGCGGAAGATAATAAACTGCTTGAAAAATTAGAAAAAGCAAAAATCGAAATCAGCGGTGATGACTTCCGCGAAGGTTTGACTGCTGTAATTTCCATCAAAGTGGCTGAACCGCAATTCGAAGGGCAAACCAAAACCAAACTGGGTAATACCGAGGTAATGGGTTCTGTGGAAATGGCAGTAAGTGAGGCTCTTGGAAATTATTTGGAGGAAAATCCAAAAGACGCTCGTACAATCGTTGATAAAGTGGTTTTAGCTGCAACAGCGCGCCACGCGGCTCGTAAAGCACGTGAATTGGTACAACGTAAATCGCCACTTTCAGGCGGAGGACTTCCTGGTAAATTGGCTGACTGCTCTAGTAAAGATCCGGATAAATGCGAACTTTTCCTTGTCGAAGGTGACTCGGCGGGTGGAACAGCCAAACAAGGTCGTAGTCGCGAGTTTCAGGCAATTTTACCACTTCGTGGAAAAATCCTGAACGTGGAAAAAGCAATGCCACACAAAGTGCTTGAAAGTGATGAAATCAAAAACATCTACACTGCTTTAGGAGTTACGATTGGAACAGAAGAAGACAGCAAAGCACTTAATATGAGTAAATTGCGTTACAAAAAAATCGTCATCATGACCGATGCCGACGTGGACGGAGCGCACATTGCTACGCTGCTGATGACCTTCTTTTTCCGTCACATGAAAGAAGTGATTGAGCAAGGTTATCTCTACATTGCCACGCCGCCGCTTTATCTGATGAAAAAAGGAAAAGTGGAGGAATATTGCTGGGATGATCAGCAACGCCAAGCATTCATCGACAAATACGGTGGTGGAAGCGAAGCGGGAATTTCTATTCAGCGTTACAAAGGTCTTGGAGAGATGAACGAAACGCAGCTTTGGGACACAACAATGAACCCTGAGCATCGTACGCTACGCCAAGTTACTATTGACAATGCAGCTACAGCAGACCACGTTTTCTCAATGCTTATGGGCGATGATGTGGCTCCACGTCGTCAGTTTATTGAGCAAAATGCAACTTATGCCAACATTGATGCGTAAGTTTGACCGAGTATTTTTATAGAAAATAATATTTCAGAAAATTGAATATCCGATGTCGGGTATTCAATTTTTTAATTTATCGCTGTTTGTACATACTACAATCTGTTTTATAACGTTTTATCTTTTGAAAATGAAAGTTTGTGTATTTTGTTCGTCGTCCAATAAAATTGCCGAAGAGTATAAAGAAATGGCACGAAAATTCGGCCAAATCTTGGCTGAAAATGGTCATACATTAGTCTATGGCGGTGCTACAGGCGGATTGATGGATGCGGTGGCTGAAGGCGCTGCTGAGAAAAAAGGCGAAATAATCGGAGTAATTCCCGAGATTATCATTCGTTCTAATCGTGAGAGTAAACTACCAACGCAGCAAATAATTACGGCTGATATGAGCGAACGAAAAAAGCAGATGAAAGAAATCTCAGATGTGTTTGTAGTGCTTCCTGGCGGTTTCGGAACATTGGATGAAATGTTTGATGTGATAGCTTCAGCGTCCGTTGGCGAACATAAAAAACCTTTGATTTGTATGAATTTCAATGGTTTTTATAATAGCTTAATAGAACTTTCGGAGCAAATGCGAGCCGGAGCTTTTTTACCCAAAGAAGAAAAATACAAAACAATTTTTGTAAATTCATTGGATGAATGTATGCAGAATATAGAAGGTAGAAATTAGAAAAAATGTTTATCCAAAGTCTGTATTCTCAAACTCATATAAACTAAAAATCAATTAAATGAACCTTTTCTGGAAAAGAATTTTTCGAGTAATGCAGTCGACTTCTGTTTTTGAAAAAAAACTGGATGCAGTGCAAACAACTTCTCTAAACGATGAGCCGGAGTATTCAGCCGATGAACTGCAGGACAAAGCTCGTCTGGAGGATTTTGTCAATTCCTTGGAATTCAGACAGAAAAAGGAACTTTATACGAGCAAGAAATACAAGGATACGGATGAAAATCGGATTATACGGCAGTATGAAAAATTACAAAATGATCCGAATATCAAACTGTATTATGAAACAAAAAACTCCGGGATTCTCAATGAATACTTGAATTTCAAGTCCAATCCGGATAGTTTGAACTTGAAAAATCTTTCTATCACGGAAGTTTCAGCCAAAATTGAAAGTTTAAAGCAGTTTGAGCAATCCAAAGAATACAAAAACTACACACAATATCACGATTCGCTGACAATCAGGGAATTTGAAGAATTTAAAAAGAAAGTTTCTGAACCTGAATTTCAGCAATCCAATGCCTTTTGGGCGAACCCTGACCGATGGGAAACGACCTACGAATACCGGATGGAGCAACGCTACAAGGAACTTATTGGCGAAAAAAACTCTTCACCCGGCAAACGCAATAGTTTTTCTCTTTTCAAAAAATACAGCTACGTAAACTTGAAGTTTTACGAGCGTTTTGACTGGAATAAATTGGAAGAATCTCGTTGGTTGGCTGGTTTTCACTCAGGAAATCCCCGTTTAGTTGGAAATTATTCCTTCACCAACGAATGGCAGGCAAATAATGGTGGAAGAAACGTAAGTACAGCGGATAATATTCTATCAATTCATACCATCGAATTGCCTACGCATAGCTTGGCGTGGGATATTCAGAAAGGATTTGTGGAGCGAGATTTCACGTACACATCCGATGTAATTCAAACATCAGCCACTTTTAAGCAGCGATACGGAATTTTTAGTGCAAAAATTCGTTGTTCCGGTGCCATAAATCACGCTCTTTGGCTGAGTGCCGATAGGAAGATTCCACACGTCAATCTTTTTCACTTCAATGGACAAAATATCAGCGTAGGTAACGCTAACCAACACAAAATGGATGGCGTGGAGTTAAGCGGAATTTCTGAAAATCAGTTTTTTATTTACTCGCTAGAGTGGACACCGCGCGCTTTGGTTTGGTATGTAAACAACGTAGAAGTGTACCGCACAAGCGAAAATATTCCACACGAAGCTCTCTATATCGGAATTAATTCTTTTATTCCAAAGAAATCGACTGCAGCATCCGGAAAACTGGAAGTGGATTGGGTAAAAGTGTTTGAAGTGAGAGAATAATTAAATAATTTCTATTTACTTTTTGGAGGATTGATGAAAGAATAATTGCATGGAAATTGATGTCGTTTTTACGTGGGTAGATGGAAATGACCCTGAGCATAAGAAAAGAATTGCGCCCTATCTTAATCCGCAAGCACAAGCTTCTGATGATATTGCTGGTCCTACGCGATATCGTTCTGAAGGCGAAATCTTTTATTCTGTTGCTTCCGTTTTACGATTTGCTCCATTTGTTCGAAAGATTTTTATCGTTACCGATAATCAGAACCCAAATTTGGATAAATTCATTGAGAAAAACTTTCCTGAAAATAAAATTCCAATCGAAATTGTTGATCACAAAGAAATTTTCAGAGGATATGAAGAATATTTACCTGTTTTCAATAGCAGAGCAATAGAAACTTGCCTTTTTCGAATTCCCGGATTAAGTGAAAATTATGTTTATTTGAATGACGATATTTTCTTAATTCGTCCAATTAAGCCTTCAGATTGGTATATTGAAGATAAATCTGTGGCTTACGGTCATTGGCGAAGTTTGCATTTAGATAGATTGCTTTGGCTGATAAAACCGATGAAAAACGGTCATAAACCGATTGGATTTAAAGATGGAATGATAATGGCTGCCAGAAAATATGGAAAAAAATGGCGATATTTTCATTTAGACCATTTGCCACATCCGCTCAAAAAAAGTGTCATTGCTGATTTTTATAGTAAAAATCCACAGCATTTTTTGTCGAATATTTCTCACAAATTTAGAAGTGCCAAGCAATTCAACACGCAAGAATTGTACTATTTAAGTATGCTCGATGCTGGAAAAGCCATAATCAAACCTTCTACCGACCATTTGCTGTATATGAAACCGGTGAATAGGGGAGAGAACTATTTACGAAGAAAGCTTCGTGCATTCGAAACGAATCAAGAATTGAAGTTTGGCTGTATTGGGTCGTTGGATTTGGCTACTGAAAATGACAGAACAATATTGCTGAATTGGCTTAAAAAGGTAATTAATGTCAACTTTTAACTCATGTACAAAGCATCGGTAATCATATCTGTTTACAATAATACTAGGTTTCTGAAGCTGGTTTTGGATTCTTTGAAGTTGCAGACTGAGAAAGATTTTGAAATTATTATTTCTGAGGATGGAAAAAGCGATACAATGAAAAATTTTGTCGAAAATTATTCGTTTTCAAATGATTTTCAACATCTTACTCAAGATGATAATGGTTGGCAAAAGAATAAAGCCTTGAATAATTCGGTTCGAAATGCAAAGTCAGACTGGTTGATTTTTATTGATGGAGATTGTGTTTTGCATCCACGATTTGTGGAAATGCACGTACGATATTCCGATGAAAATGTATTTTTGGCCGGAAAACGAGTGAAAATGGATGATAAAACTTCAAATTTACTCGAAACAAATTTTCCAGAAACTCTTTCAAAGTTTCAGAATATATTTCTAAGAAAACTAATTTTTGGTAAAGGGAAAACTGAATTCATCGAAGAAAGTATTTTTATTTCTCCGGATGGACTTTTAGGATTTATTCCAAAAAAACGAAAAGCCAGAAGGCTGATTGGCAGTAATATGTCGTTTTCGAAGAAAGCGATTTTCTCAATTAATGGCTTTGACGAAGATTATGTTTTGCCTGCGGTAGGTGAGGATACTGATTTATTTTGGCGGTTCAATCTCGCCGGATTTCAAATCAAATCTATTCGGAATTTGGCTGTTCAGTATCATCTTTATCACAAAGAAAACTGGTCGGAAACTGCCGAAAATAAGGCTAGAATGTTGAAAAACCAACAATTAAAACGGTTTATATGTGAAAACGGATTAGTTAAAAAGTAGAATTTTATGATTTCAATTATAATCTGTTCGAGAAATTCAGATATCCCGGATTCATTAAGAAAAAACATTGACAGCACCATTGGAGTTGAACATGAAATCAACGTTATAGATAATTACAACAATGATTTTTCAATTTTTTCTGCTTACAATAAAGGCTATGAAATGAGTAAATTCCCATACCTTTGTTTCGTCCACGAAGATGTACATTTTAGAACTGAAAACTGGGGTGTGAACCTGATTAATCATTTATCGGATGAAAAAACGGGAATTATTGGAGTTGCGGGCGGTAAAATGGTGACAAAAGTGCCTGCTTCCTGGGCTGCAGAAGGCAGATATATTCATCTTGTTCAGCATCATAACGGTGAAAAAATACTTTTGAAAGATCCTACGAGCTTTTCCGGCTCCAAACAACCTGCAATCTGGCTTGATGGATTATTTCTGGCAATGCGCAAGGATTTGTTCAATTCAATAAAATTTGATGAAAATCTCACTGGATTTCACGGTTACGATTTGGATATTTCTATGCAATCTATTGTTGCGGGCTTTTCAAATTTCGTAGTTTACGATATTTTATTGGAGCATTTTTCGGAAGGGAATAAAGATATTATTTATTATAAAAACTTAATTTCAATCTATCAAAAGTGGGAGAAAGCGCTTCCGGTTTTTTCCCAAGATGTATCTGAAAAAGGGCAGCAGAATCTCAAAAAAATAGAAACAACCAGACTTGCGAAGCTAATAAGAAGATTAGCTCGTGTACGATTCGAAAATGATGAAATCAGAGCTTTGGCTGAGTTTTATTCTACTCTTTTAGGCTTGAAAGGATTGAAAAAACAATCAAATTTCCTCCAACTAAAAATCCTTTTCGAAAAAATTTTTAATTCGTAAATTGAATTTTCCACGAAGTCACTTAAATCTCAACTTTCTTAAATTTTTCCGGAATTTTTACAACCCACTTGAAAGGTCCCATTGAAGGCTTATTCAGTGCATAAATCGGACGGAATAAAGTCTGAATTATTCGAGCTAAAGGTAGAGCTTTTTCACCATCGAGTGCCTTTTTTTCAGTTACCAAAGTGATGGCTTTTGATCTTTTTTTCATGTGGCGTTCCCAGCCGGCTGCCATTCTGTCTTTATCTTGAAATCTCGCCATCACCATATCATAGTCAAAAACTCCGAAGTGGAAAAGATACAAGTTTTTGTCAATTTTGAAATTGTGACCTTTGATGCGATGAAAACCGGAACCCCAAGTGACAGGTTTTGCCACAACTACAGGTTTTGTATAACGGGAAGAAATCACAGCATAGCTTCTCTGAGAGAGAAATGAGGAGTTCTCATCAATCTTTTTTTCCACTTTCATATTTTGTCCCACATCCATTCCTAAGCCTGACAAAGCCACTTTTATGTCCACTTTGCTAAGATAAGAAGTCAAAGTTTCGTTTAATGTTGGATCAACTACCAAAAACTCATCCGCATCAGTTCCAATAACTAAATCATACTTTTGAAGCAATTCTGCTGCAACATTTGACAGGTGCGAAAGCCGCCTTTTCTCGGCAGAAACCACCATTCCTTCAATTCTTTCGCAATGAATGACATTTGTTTTTCCGGCGGTAGGCGGAATTGGCTGGTCGGTTCCGTCAAGATAAACGTACAAATTTTCCTCACCAAGTTGCGAGCCGTAGTACGCTATCCAATGCTTTAGAAAAAAAGCATCGTTACGCGCCATTGTTATTGCAGCTATTTTTCTCATAATGTGTTTGTTTCTGGTTTATTACTTAAAGCTAATCTCTCATCTTTAGTTTTCGTTCTCAGCATAAATATTATCCAAATACAGAAAATGGCAGAAAAAGGTCCGGTTACAAACATATCGAAAAATGCTTGAATTGAAAATAGCAAAGTCAGAAATAATAGTAAAACTCTTCTTTTTTTGTGTACCAAATTCAAAGGTGCAATGAAGATATAAAGCAGCATTAACAGACCTAAAATGCCAAATTCCATCCAAGTTTGTAAGTACTGATTATGCGAATCTAAGTGCTTTGATTTTATCCATTCGTTCTTATACGCTTCAGTTTGATAAATTTCTCTGGAAGCATCAAATTCAACCTGAGCGGTGCTAATTCCATAGCCTAAAATTGGTTTTTCTTTGACAACATGCCAAGCACTTTCCCATAAAAATAAACGCGGCTCGTTTTTGAATAAATCTAATGACATTCGCTCATGCATGTTTGCCATCGAAAAAATTATCAGCGGAAGTAGTAAAGTGAATATTATGGCTGTAATTTTTTTCCATTTCCAAAGTTCGATAAAAAATACCACAGAACTTAAAAACACACCCAAAATAAAGCCTGTTCTGCCCTCCGATATGGATAAAATCCCTAAAAATAAGACAACACTTACTATTAAAAACGTTTTATAATAAGGATTTGTGCTTCTCCAGTTATTTGAAAGCAGATACCAAGTGCCTAAAATTGAGCTATTTAAGTAGAAGTTGAAAATCATGTGCGAATTGACATGCTCCAATCTCATTAAATTAAACTGGTTGGTGTCTTCTATAAAGGCTTTTATACCTATTTTGATAAAAATCAAATAAAAAATAACTGCTAATGAGCCGAAAACCAGTACGTTGACAAAATACTTTAGTTTGTATAAATGATTAATTCCAAAGAACCCTATTAATGAAAATCCAAGAAGAGGATATCTTTTTTCGATTAAAAGTTTGAAATATTTGTTCGATTCTTCGAATGGATAATAGATGAATGCAAGCACAAAGAAAGCCAGATAAACTAAAAAGTATATGGTGGTTTTATTGATTTTGACCGCTTGCCATTTTTTATCAATGAAAAATTCAACTATATAACTTCCAAAAAAAAGAAAATAAGCATATTTTTGAATTTCGAATGAATGAAATAGCAGTACAAAAACTAAAAGCAGGCAAGAGACGAGATTGAAGTAATTGATAAAAAGACTAATAGAGTTTTTTTTGTTCATCGATTTTTGCTAAATAAAATTAGGCTTTATATCTGATTAGTACTTTAGGGATGCGAAAAGTTTAATAAAACAATCAAAAGAATTTCGATTTTGCATAAAAACAAAATGACAATTTCAAAAAGCAGATTTAGGATTGCCAGAGCTACTTTATTTTTGTAGTTTTGTACTCCGAAACTATTCCCAAATGTCTTAGCTTGCAAAGATACAACATTAGTTTTAGAAATGAAATACTTTGATATTTCATACTTAAAAGCAATAATTCTAAACCATTTTCGATCTCTGAATTTAGAGAATGCACTTCAAAAAAATCTACATAGAAATCAGCAATTCCTGTAATTTTAATTGCAGTTTTTGTTTTCAGAGTGAGCGTTCCAAGCGGTTTATGTCAGTGGATGAGTTTCGCTTTGTGGTGGATGAAATTCGACCTTTTACGGATTATATTTACTTTCACGTGCTTGGCGAACCGCTCTTGCATCCACGATTTCAGGAAATTTTAGCATGTGCTTTTTCGGCCGGATTGAAAGTGAATATCAGTACTAATGGCAGTTTACTGCAGAAACATTTGAAGTTTTTATCAGAAAATCCGGTTCGACAAATAAATATTTCACTTCACGATGCAGAAGAAAATATCCCGAAAGCGAAATGGCGGGAATTTATACTTTCTATACTTGAAAATGCAAAGAAATTAGCCGGAAACTCATATATAAACTTCCGACTTTGGAACCAGACCAATAAAGAGAGTGATGAATTTAATCAGCTTTGTTTCAATTTGATACAAGATTTTTTTCAACTATCAATTGATTTTCACAAAATTGATTCAAAAGAAAGAAACATCACACTTTCACACAATATTTACCTCCAGCTTGCGCCTCGATTTGAATGGACAGATGCCGTAGTTTCAGAAAATAAATCATGCTATGCACTTCGGGATCAGATTGCCATTCTGTCTGATGGAAACGTAGTTCCTTGTTGCATCGATGCGGATGCCAATTTGCTATTGGGAAATATTTTTACTGAAAAACTAGCTAACATTCTCCAAAAAGAAAAAGCCCTGAAGATCAAACAGGGCTTTGAACAGCACAAGGCTGTAGAAGACTGGTGTAAAAAATGCGGATTTCGTGTTTAACTATTCGCTGTCAAATAATTTTTAAGCGGATTAGCGTACATTTCCAGCATTTTTTGTCTTAAAAAATCTCGGTCTTTGTTTTCCAAATCCACTTTTCGAATTTGTTTGTCTAGATATTCTTCAAATTTCGCTTTTTCTTCATCAGTGTAGCTTTCTGCAGCAGCATTTCCACCAAAAAGTTCGTTGTATGCGATGCGATTATTGGCAGTAATATTGAAGTTTTTGTGAATGTGCTTGTCAATTAATTTTGCAACAAGCTCAATTTGCTCATTTCTGTTCGTGCTTTGCTGAGCTATCAAATCCAATTCGTCGTTAATGCAGCCGGCAATGTGATACACGACTTTCCCTTTGAAGCCCATTACGCCGGTTTGCATGTTGATAAGGTCGTCTTGTTGCGTTTTTTTATGCTCCGGATTGTCTCTTTTTTGCTGAAATTCCTTCGCTTTCAAAAAATCGCATGGATCATATTCGTACGAAATACTCAATGGACAAATATTCAATTCTTTCAGATTTTCAATCAAATTATTGCTGCTTCCAGCCAGATTGAACATTTTCAGCAAACTTTCCTGCGTGCGATCATCCGAATCTTTCGCGCGTCCTTCTCGCTGTGCAATCCAAATCGAATTCTTTTTTTCATGCAATGAGTGTCGCAAATAAGCGGAAAGTCGTTTTGAACTTTCCAGAATTTGCCGAGCTGAAAGTCCGCGCTGCACAATGAAGCTTTTATTTACTCTTACAAGTTCCTCAATCCACGGAATAATCAGCAGATTATCGCCAATTGCAATTTCCACCGTGTCCATGTCTTTTTCCAATAATTTTGCACATAAAAGCGCCGAATCCAGTACAATATCACGATGATTGGAAATGTAAAGGTAATTTTTCGCTTTATCTATATTTTCCACGCCGGTAAGCTTAATGCCGGTTGTCATATTTGCTTCCAGATATTGCAGAAACGGATAAATCATTTCGCGTTGAAGGTCGTCTGCGTTTTTGAAATTCAGCAATTTTTGTCGCAATTGCTCTTTTGGCATCAATGGGAAAAGCGTGCTTACAAGCTTCATAAACGGTTTTTCATCGACCAATCGCTGCATCGCAGCCGGAACTTCCTCTGGATTATAAGGACGAATTTCATCAAAATTGTATGTTTCCATAATGTTATTTTAAGCTTTTCGGGAAATATTCAGAAAAATCAACGTGAAAGGAAATGCACAATGCACTTTTAAGCATTTGAGCTAAGAATTATTTTTAAGAAAATCAGAACCACAGGTGCTGCCAGCAGCATACTATCAAATCGGTCTAAAATTCCGCCGTGTCCCGGAATGAGTTTTCCGGCATCTTTTACGTTTTCCGTGCGCTTCAGCAGCGATTCGCACAAATCACCCAAGGTGCCAAAAATCACTACTAATTCTGAGAAAACAAGCCATTGCCAAAGGCTGATATCTGGAATTATCAATGATAAAATATAGCCCGAAATCAATGCAAAAACCGCTCCTCCGAAAAATCCTTCCCAGGTTTTCTTAGGTGAAACTCGCTCGAACATTTTGTGTTTTCCGAAAGTCATTCCGGTTACATAAGCGCCTGTGTCATTCACCCAAAGCGTGATAAATAGTGCCAGAAGCAGCCAAGGTTGGTATCCTTCGATAAAAATAATGTAATTCAAAAGCGAAAATGGAAGTGCTACGTAAGCTTGTCCGAGAAAAAAATACGCCCAATTGTTGATGGGATTTTCTTTTTTTCTGAATAATTCGGCAATAAAAACACCCAAAACAAAAATGGCGTAAAAGGCAAAAATGAGATTTGAAGCTATTCCGTATGCATGCAAAAAACTGCAGACAAATAATATTAGTCCAGCCAAAACGCCAACGTAGATATTTATTTCAATGGTTTGAGGTTTGTAGGTAAGTTTATAAAACTCATGCAAACCCAGAAAAGTAGCAACAAAAAAAGCCGCTCCGAATGCATAAGGATGCCAAAGTATGGATATGATGACAATGCCGATGAAAATGAGGCCGCTTAGTGTGCGTTGAATGAGATTTTTGAATGTACCAGTCGCCATTTTAAAGTGAAATGAAGTAGAATTAAAAAATCTTGTTTACTTAATTACAAAGTTAGAAAAAGATTTCTAAATCATCGCATAATGTCATTTTATTATTCTCTAAAACTCGATTTCACTTTGTTGGATTGAAAACAAAAACTGCCGAAAATTCATTTTCGGCAGTTAAATTTATGATGTAGCAAACTTAAAAGTTTACTTTGTTTTGATTTTCAGAACTTTCGTTTGATTCTGAATTTTCAGGAGTAGCTGTTTCTTCTGCTTCTTTTTCTTCAGATTCCTTGCTCTCTTCTTCAGTTTTGTTTTTGGCAATTTTCTCTTCATTTAGTCGCATAAGCTCGTCACTACGCGATTCCCAAGGACGTTTTCCGAAAATTTTCTCCAAATCTTCTGCAAAAATAACTTCTTTTTCAAGTAGCAATTCAGCTAATTTATTATGACCTTCGGCATTTTCTATCAAGATTTGTTTTGCTCGTTCGTATTGCTCAGCCACAATCTCTTTTGCTTCAGTATCAATTAGTTCAGCGGTAGTTTCGCTATATGGTTTAGTAAATCCATATTCGTTGCCGGATGAATCGTAATAACTTAAATTTGGCAATTTATCGCTCATTCCGAAATAAGCAACCATCGCGTAAGCGCGTTTCGTAACTCGTTCCAGGTCGTTAAGCGCACCGGTAGAAGTTTGATTTAAGAAAACTTCTTCTGCAGCACGTCCGCCCAAAGTAGAACACATTTCGTCCAACATGTGCTCTTTGATAGTCAGTTGGCGCTCTTCCGGCAAATACCAGGCAGCTCCAAGAGCCATTCCACGCGGTACAATCGTAACTTTTACCAGCGGATTTGCGTGTTCAAGTTTCCAACTAATCGTAGCGTGACCAGCTTCGTGGTACGCAATGGATTTTTTCTCAGCCAGCGTAGTGATTTTGTTTTTCTTTTCCAAACCACCAATAATCCGGTCAACCGAATCAAGGAAATCCTGCTTTCCAACGAATGATTTTCCATGTCTGGCAGCAATCAAAGCGGCTTCGTTACACACATTCGCAATGTCTGCGCCGGAAAATCCGGGAGTTTGACGAGCCAAGAAATCAATATCTACCGTTTCGTCAATTTTAATCGGACGAAGGTGAACTTTGAAGATTTCTTTACGTTCGTGAACGTCCGGAAGATCTACATGAATTTGTCTGTCAAAACGTCCTGCACGAAGCAGTGCTTTGTCCAGAATATCTGCACGGTTGGTGGCTGCAAGGATGATTACACCGCTGTTTGACCCAAATCCGTCCATTTCTGTCAACAACTGATTAAGTGTGTTTTCACGTTCGTCGTTTCCGCCAAAATTGGCGTTTTTTCCCCGTGCACGTCCTACAGCGTCAATTTCATCAATAAAGATGATGCTTGGTGCTTTTTCCTTAGCTTGGCGGAATAAATCGCGCACACGTGAAGCTCCAACTCCCACAAACATTTCCACAAAATCGGAACCCGACATAGAGAAAAATGGTACGTCAGCTTCGCCTGCTACAGCTTTGGCAAGCAAGGTTTTACCCGTTCCCGGAGGGCCAACAAGTAAGGCGCCTTTTGGAATTTTACCACCTAATTCGGTGTATTTAGAAGGGTTTTTCAGGAAAGCTACAATTTCTTCAATTTCTTGCTTTGCACCTTGAAGTCCGGCTACATCCTTGAAAGTCACTCTGTTTTTTCCATCGCCTTTGTCGAAAAGTTGCGCTTTGGATTTACCTACATTGAAAATTCCGCCGCTTCCGCCACCGCCCATGCCCATCATTCGGCGATTGAGCATCCAGAAAATGAATACGAAGAACAAAATCGGCAGTACAAACATCACGAATACACTCATGTAATCGTTGTCTTGCATTACTTCCAACTCAATTCTCTTTCCGGTTTCGTCGTGAATTTTATCTATCGACCTAAGTACGGCATCGTCAGATGTCACTTTAGCGGTTACCAAACGGTCTTTTGAATATGCAGCAGTATCTTTTCCGAAAACGTGCGTCATCGAATCTTTCAAAACCAATCCGGTCACATTTTTTTTGTTGGAATAAACTTCTACTTTATCAATGTAACCTTTGGTCAGATAGCTTTCAAAAGTAGTCCAGGGAACTGTTTTTGTGGTTTTCGTATCCCTGAACAAATAGCCGCTGAAAAGGGCAAATATGATAAGGAAATAGAGCCAGTTCAAACTAAACTTTGGTTTGCCCGGCTTTTTGGAAGAGTTATTATTTAAATCTTTTTTTTCCATGAATTATTTAGAAATATGTCTAATACCTATTTATTATAAAAAATAATCGTTACACACGTTGATTGTGTAACGTAACTGCACTAATTTAACACTTGAGTTACTGGATTTGTTTTTCGCATTCAGCCAATTATGCAGATTAATTATTTTTGGCAAAGGAATTTGAGTTTAATCCAAATCAGGAATAAAATTCAAATCAGCATCTTGCCACAAGTGTTCCAAATCATAGAATTCACGATAAGGACGCTGAAAAACGTGCACAATTATTTGTCCGTAATCCATCGCAATCCACTGACTATTCTCAAACCCATCCGTTGCGTATGGTTTTACGCGCAATTTTTCATTTACCCAATCTTTCACGGAAAATGCAATTGAATTTACATGCACATTTGAGTCGCCTTCGCAAATCACAAAATAGCTGCAAGGCGCATCGTGGAGTTTGTTTAAGTCAACTACAACGATGCTTTTTCCTTTCTTTTCCTGAATTCCTTCAACAATATTTTCTACAATTTCTTTGTTTTCTACCATTCTGTAAAGTCTATATTTTTCTTTTCTGATTTTCTAAAAAATAAATGCAGCACTCAAGCCTGTGCTGAACATTTTCGTATTTCCTTCGGTGACGAATTCACCTAAATTATTATTCTCAATTATCGTACCCGAAATTTTCTGAATTTTACCAAAAATGCCAATATTAAACGCGCTTTTCTGGGTTATTTGAAAATTAACACCTCCCGAAAGCTTGAAATACGCGCCTCCACCGTAGTTTTCATTCATTTTAAAAGCGTAGCCTAAATTCGAAGCAACGAATGGAGCTATTTTATTCTCTGACAAAGTTTTATGAATTTGCAAAAAAACAGGTAAAAATGACATGCTTTGACTTTTATCTTTTGTCAAAATCGTCTCATATCCAACCCCCAAACCTAAGAAAACATTACTCTTGAATGCGTTTTTTGAACCGAAAGCCAATGAAAGTGCCATTGTTGGTGAAGCAGGAATTTCGGTTGATGAAGCTTTAGTGATTCCTCCATTTAATTCTGCAATTCCGGCAAAATTTCCTTGGTTATGATTTGGTTTTGTATCGTTTTTTTGAGAAATAACTTCCTTTTCAAGGCTTGAAATTTCTGAAAGTTGAAACTGAAATCGCTTCCCATCTTCCGTTATTAGAATTAAAATCTCATCCGATACGCTGACAATTTCACCGTGAATTTTTTCGCCATTTTTTAGAATGACGACGTCCCGCATATTGCTTTCCTGCGCAAGTAGTGAACCAGCGGAAATCAACAAAAGAAAGAGTATTCGGATGAATTTGTTCATTAGATTGAATTATTATAGCACGCTTACAAAACGACTTATAAACAAATCGGCATCTGCTTTGGTCAAAGTCAGTGGTGGAAGCAGGCGGATTACATTGGTACCGCTGGCTCCGGTAAATACTTTTTGCTCAAAAAGCAGTTTCCGACGCAAATCTTTCACCGGATAATCCATTTCAATGCCAATCATCAGCCCACGTCCGCGAACTTCTTTTATTCCGGGAATAGCTTTCAGTTTTTCCATTAAATTGACGCCGATTTCTGCTGCATTTTCTACCAGATTTTCATCTTTCATTACATCCAGTACGGCAATTCCGGCTGCACACGCCAAGTGATTTCCACCAAAAGTAGTTCCCAGCATACCGTGCACGGCTTCGAACATCGGGCTTATCAGTACACCGCCAATAGGGAAACCATTTCCCATACCTTTGGCTGTGGTGATTATGTCCGGACGAATGCCGGCGTATTGATGCGCAAAGAATTTTCCGCTCCGTCCGTAGCCGGATTGTATTTCATCCAATATCAGCACAGTACCTGTTTCGGTGCAAAGTTCTCGCAGTTTTATTAGAAAATCTGTTTCGGCAATCTGAATTCCGCCCACGCCTTGAATTCCTTCGATAATCACAGCGCAAAAGTCCCTTTTTTCCAAAGATTTTTTGGCAGCTTCAATGTCGTTAAACGGAATAAACTCTACATCCAGATTGTCATTTACAGGTGCTACGATTTTCGGGTTGTCGGTAACTTTTACCGCAGCCGAAGTGCGTCCGTGAAAGGCCTTGCTGAATGCAAGCACTTTTTTACGTTCGGTATGAAATGACGCTAATTTCAATGCGTTTTCATTGGCTTCGGCACCGGAATTAATCAGAAAAAGCGAATAATCTTCGCAGCCGGAAAGTTTTCCCAATTTTTCAGCCAATTCTGATTGCAGTGGATTTTGTACCGAATTGGAATAAAAAACCAGCTTCTGCATCTGTTCGTTCATCATTTTCAAGTAATGCGGATGCGTGTGCCCGATGGAAATTACAGCGTGTCCGCCGTACAAATCCAGATATTCTGTGCCTTTTTCATCGTACGTGCGGCATCCTTCACCGCGAGTGATTTCAATATCGAAAAGTGGATAAACGTCAAATGGTTTCATTTCAGTAAATGGGATTATTGTAAACGAGCTGTATCTCAAAGGAAAAACAGGATGCAAAAGTAGTGAAAAAATAGCCCTTTTGCAAATGTAAAAAGTAGCAGCTATTTTCAAAATAACTGCTACTTTAACTTCATGCTTCGTGCTTCGATCTTCGAACAAATTCTACATCAATTCCACACTTCTTTTTACAAATCTTGCCAAAGGTTCGCCTTTCAGCATATTGTTGGCAAGTAGTGCCAGGTCAATCAGTTGGCTTACTTGCTTGTTGTTGTCTGCGTAAGATTTGTAAACGGCTTTTTCCTTTTCGCTGATTTCGTCCAATTTCTTGGCCAGCTCGTTCAGTTCGTCTTTTTCCGCTGTTGGAATTTCCTCGTCTTTTTTATCTTTATGCAGTGCGTTTAATGCCTCCTTTTTGCTATTCAGCTCATTGTACTGTGCTTTCAAAGGCGTGATTTCTGCCTGGGTAGCTTCCGCTTCTTCTGTTAGAATTTTCTCAATGAGCGGATGAGCCGTATTTACCACAAGATTGTAGCTGTCAGGCATTTCGCCGTAGAAACTCATCATGCCGCCGCCACCTTGCATAGCCGACATATCTTTCATTCGACGCATAAATTCGTTTTGCGTAATGAACACCGGATTGGCATCGGCAGAAAGTTGTTCCAGCGTTACCACAAAATTCGTTTTGTCCATTTCAGGCAGCTGCGAACTGAAAATATTCGTGATGGCAGTGCGTTGCACATCCGTTAGATTTACTTGCTGCGCATTTTCTTTCTCTATCAGTTTGTCCACCACATCACCGTCCACGCGCACAAAGCGGGTTTTCTCAAACTTCTGTTCCAACTGGCTGACAACGTGCACGTCAAGCTGTCCGTCCATCAGCAGCACATCATACCCTTTAGCTTTTGCAGCCTCGATGTAAGTGTACTGAGCATCCGTATCGTTAGCGTACAAGTAAATTAAATCACCGTTTTTGTCGGTCTGATTGCCTTTTACCAGTTCTTTATATTCTTCAAAAGTGAAGTATTTTCCATCCACATTTTTCAGTAACGCGAATTTTTCAGCACGCTCGTAAAACTTCTCATCGCTGAGCATTCCGTACTGGATAAAGAGTTTTACATCGTCCCATTTTTCTTCAAACTGCTTGCGGTCTGCTTTGAAAATGTCGTTTAGCCGGTCAGCTACTTTTTTGGTAATGTGACCTGAAATTTTCTTCACATTTCCGTCTGCCTGCAAGTAACTTCTGGATACGTTCAACGGAATATCCGGCGAGTCAATTACACCGTGCAGCAATGTAAGGTATTCCGGCACAATGTTTTCCACGTGGTCGGTTACGTAAACCTGATTGCTGTAAAGCTGGATTTTATTTCGTTGAATGTCAATGTTGTTTTTTATTTTCGGGAAATAAAGAATTCCGGTCAAATTAAACGGATAGTCCACGTTCAGGTGAATGTGAAATAGCGGCTCGTCCATTTGCATCGGGTAGAGTTCGCGGTAAAATTTGCTGTAATCTTCTTCTGACAAATCGGCAGGTTTTCTTACCCACGCCGGATTGGTGTCATTTATAATATTGTCTTCAGCCGTTTCTTCGTATTTTCCGTCTTTCCACTCTTTTTTCTTACCAAAAGCAATTGGCACCGGCAGGAATTTACAGTATTTTTTCAGTAATTCTTCAATGCGGCTTTCTTCCAAAAATTCTTGGTTTTCATCGTCGATGTGAAGCACAATGTCTGTGCCCCGCTCGGCTTTGATGGTGTCTTCCAGCGTGTATTCAGGGTCGCCTTTACAAGACCAATGTTGCGCCACAGAGCCTTCTTTGTACGATTGAGTGAAGATTTCCACTTTTTTTGAAACCATAAATGCCGAGTAAAAACCCAGTCCGAAATGCCCAATGATTGCTTGTGCGTCGTTTTGGTATTTCTCTACAAATTCTTCAGCACTCGAAAACGCGATTTGATTGATGTATTTGTCAATCTCTTCGGCAGTCATTCCGATGCCGCGATCGCTGATTGTCAACGTTTTTTTCTTCGGGTCAATGCTCACGCGTACGGTCAAGTCGCCCAATTCGCCTTTGTATTCGCCTACGGAAGCCAACGTTTTCAGTTTTTGCGTAGCATCTACAGCGTTTGAAACTAATTCACGAAGAAAAATCTCGTGATCACTGTATAAAAATTTCTTGATTACGGGGAAAATATTGTCGCTCGTTACCCCAATGTTTCCTTTTGCCATAATTTGAATCTCCCTAAATCTCTGTCATTCGACACAAGATTTTCGGTGTGCTAATTATTATTTATATGATTATTTTATTCGTTTTCTGTGATTTTCACCGGGAAAATTCCCAACTGTGAGAACAAGCAGGCAATTTGCAAAGAAAGTGCCAATGGAATTTTGAGTGACAAATTGGCAGGAAGTGTGCCTGTTTACATTTTAGATACATAAAATCATAAACAATTATGTTAAAAACTTGTTATAAAAAGACAATCATATTTCTACCAGAAATTTCTTTTTTAGAGTTAAGAAATTTGAAAACTGATAGAAATTTGAAGTGTCTGAATTTGAATAATTTGAACCGATTTGACTTAATTGCTTTTTGTGTTAATTAGCAGCATAATCATAATTTTATATGGAAGAGATTAGAAATAAAACGAGTAAAGGACCTGTAGAAGGACAGGTTTTAGTTATTTTTGGTGCCAATGGCGACCTTTCAAATAGAAAGTTGCTTCCAGCCATTTTTCAGTTGCACATAGATAATCTGCTTCCCGAGAAATTTATCGTCATTGGTTGTGGAAGTGATGAAAAAGATGAGAAAATTTTCCGAAAAGATGTCTTGGCACATTTGAAGAGTTTTGCTCCAAAGAATTTGGAAGAGCATCCCGATAAGTTGAAAACTTTCAAAGAAATGCTGTTTTATAAAACGGTGAATAATAAGAAAAAAGAGGATTTCAAAGGCTTTAAAGAGTATGCTTATCAGGTTACAGAGGAACTGGATATTCCACGAAATTTCATTTACTATTTTTCTATTCCGCCGTTTATGTACGAAGTTGTTAGCGATCATTTGGTTGATTATGGTCTGAATAAAGAAGCTGATGGATGGAAACGAATTATTGTAGAAAAACCCTTTGGGTATAGCTACGACACGGCTATTAGTCTGGATAAAAAACTTCACGAAGGCTTTCACGAGCATCAGATTTACCGAATTGACCACTATTTAGGAAAAGAAACCGTGCAAAATATCATGGTTACCCGCTTTGCCAATGGATTTTTCGAGCCGGTTTGGAACAGACGCTATGTGGATAGAATAGAAATTACTGCTTCGGAAAGCATTGGAGTAGGGAAGCGCGGCGGCTATTATGACACTTCAGGTGCCATGCGAGATATGATTCAAAATCACTTATTGCAGGTTTTAGCGGTAGTTGCGATGGAGCCGCCGGCAGTTTTTGAGTCGGATTCTATTCGAAACGAAACGGTGAAAGTGCTGCAAGCACTTCGTCCGATTAAGCCCGAAGATGTGAAAAATTTTGTGATTCGTGGGCAATATCTTCAAACTGTTCAGGATGAGGAAGTTCTGAAAGGTTATCGTCAGGAAGAAGGCGTTGCGCCAAATTCCAAAACCGAAACTTTTGTTGCGATGAAAGTATTTGTGGACAACTGGCGTTGGGGCGATGTGCCGATTTATATCCGAACCGGAAAACGACTTCCTAATCGAGTGACAGAAGTTGTACTACATCTGAAACCCGCTCCACTGCAGCTTTTCAAACATCGTTGCATTAGTCAGGCTACAAATATGATTATACTTCGCATTCATCCTGATGCTGGAATTGCTGTCGATTTTGGTATGAAAATTCCGGGCGCAGGTTATAAAGTGCAAAATGTGAATATGGATTTTCACTATTCAGACCTGGCTCAATCGAAAATTCCGGAAGCATACGAGCGATTGCTGCTGGATTGTATGATTGGTGATTCGACGCTTTATGCGCGTGCAGATGCTGTGCGAGCAAGTTGGAAATTTGTTGATCCAATTCTTAAAACCTGGGAGGAAAACAAAGATATTCCGCTGTATTTCTACGAATGCAATACGTGGGGACCAAAAGAAGCTGACGAATTATTTGGTGATAAACGCATCAAATGGCGTCCGCCTTTGGATAAATTTAAAACGAAATAAAATGCTGAAAATCAAGACACAAATATACTCAGAGCCTGAAACTACGGCTTATGCAGTGGCGGAATTGCTTATTAAAAAAATGGCCGAGAAAAGCAGCGATGAGCCGTTTTTCAATTTAGCAGTTTCGGGAGGAAGCACTCCAAATATTCTATTCAAAATGCTGGCGAACGAGTTTGCTGATAAAATTCAGTGGGAAAAACTGAGAGTTTTTTGGGTGGATGAGCGATGTGTGGATCCGACCAGCAAGGAAAGTAATTACGGAACGGCCTATGAACTTTGGCTGAAAAACGTTCCAATTCCGCAAGAGAATATATATAATGTAAAAGGCGACCAAGAACCAACTGTAGAGGCACTTCGATATGGAAAATTAATTAGCGATCTTCTGCCGGAGAAAGATGGATTTCCAGTCTTTGATTTAATTCTTCTTGGAATGGGCGATGATGGGCATACCGCATCCATTTTTCCTGATAATTTACCGCTTATTCATGCTGAGGAACCCGTTGCTACGGCAGTTCATCCGCAGTCCGGACAAATCAGAATTACGCTCACCGGAGAGGTAATTTGCCATGCAAAACATGTAGCTTTTGTAATTACCGGACATCTGAAAGCCGATGTTCTCGATGAAATTATCCACGAGAAAGGTGATTTTGAGCGTTATCCGACTTATTATATTCTGTCAGGGTGTGATGCAGAACTTTATCTGGATTATGAATCAGCTGAAAAAATCTAATTTTTTTAAATGAAAAAATTGACTGCCAACATTAATGTTGGCAGTTTTTTATTGTTGTTTTGCTTGGTCAATTGCTTTTAACAAATTTTCCGGTGGCGAACAAGCTTTCCAATTATCTCTTCTTACAAATGCCAATTCGGTTTCACCTGTGTTAATCAACTCGCCTTCTTCATTGTTGAATTCATATTCAAACCACATTCTGACACCTTTAATCTGCTTTAAAGTCGTTTTTATTGTCAGTATTTTATCATAACTCGTAGGTTTGATAAATTTGAAATTCATCTTTACAACCGGACACATTACGCCTGCTTCCTCAATGGAATGATAAGGAACACCGATGCTTCGGAATAGTTCCCATCGTGCTATTTCGCAGTATTTTACATAGTTAGAATGATGCATTGCACCCATTTGATCGGTGTCAGTATAAAGTACGCGAAAAGAAAAATTGTATTTTATCATGTTTTTTTAATTTATTTTTGCAATCATACGTAGAAAATGAATATCTTTGTAAATAGCCATGATAGCCATATTGAATTTAGTTTGGCAAGACATTTGATTATTTATTTAAAACATAAATTATGAAACGAATATTTTTACTAATAGCATCTGTTCTTTTGATTTCAGGAAATGCTATGTCGTCAGATAAGGAGTCGATCATTACTCAAGTCTTAAAAGAGCATGTTAATCAAAAAGTTAACTACATTCAAAGTGTCGTAAAGTTTACCGATGCGCAAGCAAAACAACTGAAAACCTTGGAGCTAAATTATCTTCTGGATGTTCAGAAAGCAGAAAATTGCTTTTGGTGCAGAACCAAAAAGCGTGTGGAAAAACTTAAACTCAATAAATACAAAGCAGTAGAAAAAATTCTTTCTAAAGATGAATATATCAAATACAAAGCTATTGATAATAAGGAAATAAAGCGTCATCCCGAAACAGCAAAATAAAAAAAAGCGATCTTCAGATCGCTTTTTTTTGTGGCATATTTCTGTTGCTAACGAATTCTTTTCATGATCTTTCTGATTTCATCTCCTTTTTCGTCATCAATAATTATGTTTCTTGAAGGTTTTTCAAGATACGATTCAGATTCCTTAATTGGCTGAAGATTAACGTTTGAACTCATTCTTGGAGCACGTTGTGGAGCAGCTTGTAGTGGTGCGCCATTGATTAACGTCAATGCTTTGTTGAGTAATTTATCTTCAGTATTACCAAAATCTACCAAACGCAATCCTTCAAATTCATCAATTTCATAATCCGGTGTAAAGCCCGAAGTAAAATCAGATTTGTTGGCACTATTGTAGTATTTTGCAATAATTGGCTGCATTCCCCATTTGTTTTTAGGATCATCTTCTTCATATAAACTGATAGAACCAACGTTTTTGCCAACTGTAGTTTCGCCAATTAGAATAACATCCATGTGAGGTTTAAGCCCGTTAATAACCATTTCGCTGGCTGAAGCTGTTCCGCTTGAAACGAGAACGTAAACACGGTTAATTCCCATTTGAGGAATATCAGCCACTAAATTTCCATCTGAATCAGTAATTTTTTCTTTGAAAAATGCTTTATTATAGTTCGAACCGCTTTGTCTTTCAAGCTCGTTGTGAACAAGCATATTGTATTGTACAGTGTAAAAAAGTGTCGAAGTTGAGCGATTTTTGACCAACGCACTAGCAAGTGCAGTAGCTGTAGAAACAGCTCCACCACCGTTGTAGCGTAGGTCAAGAACAAATTCAGTTGCACCTTTGGATTTAATGCTTTCCAATTTGTTCATTAGTAATTTGTCGTAATCGCTTGAATTATCGCCTTTGTCGCGTGCAAAGAAATTATACACCAGATATCCTACTTTTGTATTGTTAGGTGTGGTATAAACGCTGTCTAAATATACAGGAATTTCTGCAAAATTCTTGTGCATCATGATTTCTACATTGCCGGACAATTTTAACTCGTATTCATTCTTATCTGTATTCAGCACCCAATCTGCCATAGTCAAAGTTTTACTTCCGGTGCCGCCTGTAAGCGAACTGGCATTTGCTCTGGTGATATCAGATCCGTTGATTTTGGTAATAAAACGGCCTTTACTCACGCCTTTGGCTTCAGCATCGCTACCAATTTTTGGATATAAAACTAATAGATAAAGTTGGTCGGAAGTCTGGCTCACACCAACTCTGACATATTCAAAGCCAATATCATCAGAGGTCACTCCACCAAGTGAATTTAGCAAATCCACGTAACTTTCCTGAATCCATGAAAAGCGGTCTCCATCAGGATTTGATGCAGCATCAAATTTATTAATTAATGAATTAAAGAACTCAGTTGGAGCTAACGTTAAATCGGGAGATTTTGGGATTTTATCGTTCCAAAGATAGTAAGTGACCATATTTTCATAAATCCAGTCATTTACATATTTATTAGGATTTTCGGGTTCAACCGGAGGATTTACCGGATCTTTCTTACAGGAAGAAAGCACAAACATCAAACTTGTAAGCACAAGAGAGAAATAAATAATCTTTTTCATTGTCAAAATTTGGAATAAATGTTTAGAGTGCGAAATTAGGATTTTTAAATAGAATATCAATTTATTTCAAATGAAAACATGCTTTTATTAAAGCTATTTCTTCAAATAAAACAAAAATCAGCTAATTTCCGCAAGTTTGAAGGTCTCTTTCACACGATATTTTCCATTGATTTTCTGTACGGTGCAGCATTCATTGTATGCATCGTGTTCGAAGAAAAGGATTTGTTCTTTTTCCACTGCTTCGCTGAGCATACGCTCTTTGTCTTCCATACTCGTAATCGGATAAGTATCGTAAGCTGAAACCCACGCGATAGGGAGCGCAGCCAAAAATGGGATAACATCGCCTGTGAAAACCAGCGTCTTGTCTTCCATGTGAAAATAAGGTGAAATCTGACCTACAGTGTGTCCGTTATAGATTTTTAGTTCCACATTGGGAGCAATAAACATATCTTCAGCAACCAGATTTAATTGCCCTGATTTCTCTACCGGCAGTAAATTTTCCGGAAAATAACTGTCGCCTTCACGCACGTTTGGGTTCAGAAAATTTTCCCATTGTGCTTTTCCCACCCAATATTTTGCATTGGAAAATGTGGGAATAACATCAGATTTATCTTCATTGAAAATAGTGCTGGTTCCGCAATGGTCAAAGTGTAAATGCGTCAAAATAACATCCGTAACTTCCGCAGCCGAATAGCCTAGTTTTTTCAATTCTTCATCAAAATCTACAATTCCTTCAAACTGATAATACTTCAGGTATTCGAGCTGTTTATTGCCCGTTCCGGTATCTACAATCATCAATCGGTCATCTGTTTTTACAACCAGACAACGCATCGTAAGCGTACAAAAATTCTCATCGTTACACGGATAACGCTTTTGCCAAACTCGTTTCGGCACCACGCCAAACATCGCACCGCCATCGGCAAGGAAAGTGCCGGCTTCAATTTTATCTAATTTCATTCGTTTTATTGAGTTGATTTGCTTAATTCTTATTACATTTGCAGATTGTATAGACAATTACAGACAACTAAACGTAGTTTTTGACGTTATTGTTCTAGTAAAGGGAATGAAAAATAATCATTCTGTAATTTTCCGAAAATCTACCATTTCACAAAAATACAAAAAAATATCGGTATGCAAAGAGTTCATTTTATAGCCATAGGAGGTGCTGCAATGCATAATTTAGCCATTGCATTGAGTAAAAAACCTGATTATGAAATTACCGGATCTGACGACGAAATTTTTGAACCATCGCTGAGTCGCTTGAAAGAGCATCGACTTTTGCCGAAAGAAATAGGCTGGTTCCCTGAAAAAATTCACAATCATTTGGATGCGGTAATCCTGGGAATGCACGCTCGTGAGGATAATCCGGAACTGCTTCGTGCCAAGGAATTGGGACTGAAAATTTATTCTTTTCCGGAATATCTTTTTTTGCAAACGAGAAGTAAAACGCGCATTGTTGTTGGTGGAAGCCACGGTAAAACTTCTACAACAGCGATGATTTTGTATGTGATGAAAAAGCTGAATTTCAAAGCCGATTATATGGTTGGTGCGCTGATTGAAGGTTTTGAGAATATGGTAAGTTTGAGTGAAGATGCACGAGTGGCGGTGTTTGAAGGCGATGAGTATCTGACTTCTACGCTTGATCCACGACCAAAATTTCATCTTTACAAAGCGCATATTGCTATTATTACCGGCATTGCCTGGGATCATATCAATGTTTTTCCAAGTTTTGAAAATTATGTGGAACAATTCAGCAAATTTGTAGAAACGATGGAAATTCAAGGCCGTTTGATTTACTTTGACGGCGATGAGAATTTGAAAAAAATAGCACGCGATACCACTCGAATTGACGTCGTTTCATTTCCATATAGAACTCCGAAATATGAAATAAAAAACGGTGTGACTTATGTGAAAACTCGCAAAGGAATGG
>CAZCIU010000033.1:0-27261 GCA_964498765.1 uncultured Paludibacter sp.
GGCATCGAAGTGATGATTGCTTTGGACGTTTCCAATTCGATGTTGGCACAAGACATTCAGCCAAGCCGTTTGCTTAAAGCGAAACAAATTCTTTCGCAACTCATTGATAGAATGCAAGATGACCGTGTGGGTTTAATTGTTTTTGCAGGAAATGCGTACGTGCAACTGCCGATTACAGCCGATTACAGCGGTGCAAAACTATTTCTTTCTTCCATCAATACCGGAATGGTGCCTTATCAGGGAACTTCGATCGGGTCAGCTATTGATTTGGCTATCAAGTCATTTGGAACAAAGAAAACCAATGCCGGACGTGTAATCATTGTGCTAACTGATGGTGAAAATCATGAAGATGACGCGGTGGCTGCGGCAAAATTGGCGGCCAGCAACGGCATTCAAGTTCACGTAGTGGGAATGGGCTCGGCAGAAGGTGGTCCAATTCCGATTGGCGGAACGGTGAGTTTCAAAAAAGACCGTGACGGAAATGTGGTGGTGTCAAAACTTAACGAACAAATGTGTGCCGGAATTGCGCAGGCGGGTGGCGGATTGTACGTCAGAGCCGATAATTCCGATGCTGCATTGAGAAATATCACCAAACAGCTTGATAATCTGGCAACTGCCGAAACTGAAGAGAAAGTTTTCTCGCAGTATAATGAGCAGTTTCAGTCATTCGCCATAATCGCGCTTTTGATTATGTTTTTCGAATTTTTAGTTTTCGCCAGAAAAAATAAATGGTTTAACCGCATTAGAATTTTCGACGTAAAAGAATGAAGATAATATTATATATATCCTTGCTCGCGATGTTTATGCCAATGTCCCTTTTTGCTCAAAAAGAAGGCGATGATATTCGTGTGGGAAATAAACATTACAACAACAACAAGTTTACCGAGGCAGAAATTGAATATCGGAAAGCATTGCAGAAAAATGATAAATCTTTTGAAGCCAATTATAATTTAGGAAATGCTTTTTTCAAACAAGGAAAATACGAACAAGCGTTTGAGCACTATAAAAAGGCACTTCCGCTGACGAATGACAAGAAAAAAATGGCCTACGAGTTTCATAATTTGGGAAATACGCTGATGGCCGGAAGTAAAATTGAAGAGGCGATTGAAGCATATAAAATGGCTTTGAAAAATAATCCGAAAGACAACGAAACACGCTATAATCTGGCTTATGCACAGGCTCAACTGAAAAAACAGGAAGATAATCAAAACAATCAAGGCAATCAAAATAAAGATAATCAGCAAGATAAAGACGATCAACAAGAGCCTCAGAAAAAATCGGACAACAATAGCAAAAACGAGCAACCACAGCCTCAGCAGCCACAAATGTCGAAAGAAAATGCACAGCAGATTTTAGAAGCATTGGAGCAAGACGAAAAAGATACACAAGAAAAAGCAAAAAATGCTCAACGTAAAGCGGTTAGAAGAGCCGAAAAAGATTGGTAGTTAATCGATTTTAATCACTTTTGAAGACTTGGTTTTAAGCTTGTTTGGAAAGATTAGTATTTTTATAAATGAAAAAATGAAACGAAAAATTCTCATTTTATCAGTTTTAAGTTTAATTTTCACTTGGAATATTAAAGCACAGGATGATGTGAAGTTTACCGCATCAGCTCCTTCTGTGGTATATCTGGACACACCATTTCAGCTTATTTATTCCATCAATACTTCGGCGAAAGAATTGCAAGCACCTGATTTTCAGTTTTTTGAAATCCTTGCAGGACCCTTCGAAAGCAGAAGTTCTTATACTCAGATAATTAATGGCGAGCGTACCAGTTCGGTCAATCTTTCTTATACATTTACCCTGATGCCCAATAAAACCGGAAATTTCAAAATTCCGGGTGCATCCATTTTGGTAAATGGTGAAAAAGTTCGCTCGAATGACCTGACAATCAAAGTAGAAGAGGCTGATAATAGTGCTCAAAATTCCACTCAGCCATCCAATCGAACTTCCGGCGGTTCCACTCAAAAAGTTACGAGCGAAAGCATTTTTATCCGACCAATTGTCTCAAAAACAAATGCTTACGAGCAGGAAGCTATCACAATTACCTATAAATTATACACATTGCTGGATGTTGCGCAGTTTACTAACTTCAAATTGCCGGATTTTAATGGATTTTTGAAGCAAGATATTGAGCAAAATCAGAATAGACAACTTGCCGCAGAAACCTACAAAGGCAGGAGTTATGGTACTGTGGTGCTATATCAGGCCATTTTATTTCCGCAGCATACCGGAGAATTGGAAATTGGAAAAGCGGATTTCACGGCTATGCTTCGTTTGCAAAACAAAGCGCAAGTGCGAAGTATTTTCGATGATTTTTTTGATAGCTATACGAATGTTGAGAAAACGCTGACTGCGCCTGCTGTTCGTATTAAAGTAAATGCATTGCCGATTGAAGGAAAACCTTCGTCATTTTCCGGAGCCGTTGGGAATTTTAATTTGACATCTTCACTCAGTTCCGGCAATCTGAAAACCGACGAAGCAGCTACGATTAAAGTCGTGATTTCGGGTGTAGGTAATATGAAACTACTGAAAAATCCGGAGATAAAATTTCCAGACGGAATTGAAGTGTACGATCCAAAAGTGGACAACCAATTTAACACGGCTTCCGGTGGTGTTTCCGGTACTAAAACCATTGAGTATCTGTTTATTCCGCGTCGTTCGGGACGCTACGATATACCTTCCGCCGAGCTTTCATACTACGATTTGAACAACAAAACCTACCGCACACTTCGCACGCCGGCTTACAAACTAAACGTTGTAAAAGGCGAGGGTGGGGAAACAGTTGTGGAAAACTTTACCGGAAAGGAAGATGTAAAGCAAATATCAAAAGATATTCGTCATATTTACACAGGAGATATAAAAATTAAGCAGGAAAATAGACCGTTCTTTGGAACTTTGCCGTTTTGGATGACGTTTTTAATCCCGCTAATTTTGGCGGCAATTCTGTTTGTGTATTTCAGAAAACAGATGAAAGAGAATTCGAATATCGCGTTGGTAAAAACGAAAAAAGCGAATAAAGTTGCTCTTAAGCGTCTGAAACTGGCACAGAAATTCCTGGAAGAAGGTAAGAAAGAGAATTTCTACGCGGAAATTATGAAGTCGGTTTGGACCTATCTTTCTGATAAATTGTCAATTCCGGTAGCTGAACTGAACAAAGATAACATCCAAAGCAAAATGATGCTTCAAGGGATTGATGATGAGCTTATTGGCAAGTTTACGCATATACTGGATACGTGTGAATTTGCAAGTTATGCACCGAATTCAGGACAGCTTGAAATGGGAAATCTTTACCAGGATACGATTGATGCGATTAGTAATGTGGAAGAATTTTATAAAAAGAAATAAGATGATGAGAGTTAAATGCATATTACTTTGTTTTACGCTTATTATGTCGTATTCGCTTCAGGCACAGGATAGTATATCGTCGCACAGCAATTTGAAAATGGCTAACCAGCTTTACAGCCAGGGGCAATATAGCGATGCCGCCAAGCTGTATGAGGAAGATTTGAAAAAAGGCGTTTCTGCACAACTTTACTATAATTTAGGCAACAGTTACTTCAAATCCAACGAAATCGGATTGGCAATTTTGAATTACGAACGGGCACTCAGATTGGATCCCGGTTACCGAAATGCTCGATACAATCTCGGTATTGCACAAGATAAAGTCGTTGATAATGTGGATACTACGCCTTCATTTTGGATAAAGAGAATTACTAATTCTCTGATAAGTTCCAACAGTTCAAATCGCTGGGCGATGATTAGTTTTGTGTTTTTTATTTTGATGATTGTGTCGTTTTTCCTGTTCGCTTTTTCAACAATTCGCAAAAGAAGAAAAATCGCATTTTATTCAATGATTATTTCGGTTGTGATTTTTATTTTCTCGTTTGTTTTCTCAGGAATTCGTAAAGAGCAATTTGTTAAACACAATGAAGCAATTATCCTCAATGCCGCAGTAATGGTAAAAAGTTCGCCCGACAAAGCCGGAACCGATTTATTTCAACTTCACGAAGGAACAAAAGTAAGCGTAAAATCCACACTTTCCGGTTGGTCTGAAATTGCACTTGAAAATGGTGCCTTTGGATGGGTAGAAGAAAGTACAATTGCAAGAATTTAAAATTTTAGTAAACGAGTTGACATGCATTAACCAATAACCAATAACCAATAACCAATTTTCACTCAAATGATTGAATTTCTTGATAATATCGACAAGCAATGGCTTCTAGCTTTGAACAACGATTATTCCAATTTTTGGGATGGGATAATGTACACGTACAGTGAAAAATTGCCTTGGGTGCCGCTTTATTTATCAATGATTTATGTGGTTATTAAGCAATGGGGAAAAGATGCGTTTTGGTTGATTTTTGGATTGATTTTGAGCGTAGTTTTGGCAGATCAGATTGCATCTGGTATTTTGAAAGATGCAGTTGCTCGTTTGCGTCCGAGTCACGATCCGGAAATGATTGATAAAGTTGTGCTGGTTCGAGGATACAAAAGTGGATTGTATAGTTTTGTTTCTTCGCATGCTGCTAATTCATTTGCATTGGCGGTCTTGACATCACTTTTTTTCAAAAATAGAATTTATACGCTTACTATTTTTACTTGGGCTATAATTAATTCATATTCACGTATTTATCTTGGCGTGCATTATCCGGGTGATGTAATTGGAGGAGCCATTGTTGGAGTATTTGTGGCGTATGTATTGTATTTTCTCACCAAAAAGCTAAAGCCAAATTTAATTCATAAACGTCAATCTTCCTCTACACTTTATCGAGTACCGCTAACCGTATTTGTGTTAACATGCGCTGTCATCGTTGGATACAGTGCTTGGTTTTGGTAAAAACTACAAACGTTGCTTAAGAAAAGCAGCGCATTCCTTTCATTTTTCAAAACTTTCCTTTACTTTCGTATAGAATTATTGCTTACGAATTATGCTAAAAAGGAATTTTCTGAGTTTGTTGGTTGTTTTATTGCTATTATTTCAGTTTTTGAGCTGCAATAAAAGTAATACGAATATCGCGTACAAATCCTTGGAAGAACTGGACAGTATGGTTTACAACTATCCCAGATACGTAAATAATCGTGCCAACCAGATGCGCTTGGAATATACATCGCCTTACAAACGCGCTTACATTAACCTTCTTATCAATATTTCGGCACATAATTTTGGCGAGACTTTGTCGTCTGATAGTTCCATCAATTTTGCGGTTAATGAATTTGCTTCAGAGCCGGATTTTCTGCCCCAAAACTATCTTCGTTCACTTATTTATCAGGGAATTGTGAGAAATCACAACGGTGCAAATGATGGTCGGGCGTATTTGCCTATCAAGCAGGCATTAGATTTGGATGCGGAAAAGAAAATTCTGGATGTGCGAACCAAGCAAATTGCTAACTTTTATTTGGGACAAATTCACAATCAGAACAATAATATAAGCACTTCACATACGTATTTTAAGGAAGCGCTTATTTTGGCGGAGCAACTGAATGATAGTTCCGTACTTTTCAAAACCTACCGAGATTTTTACTGGAACCGAATGAAAGCGCTGGATTTCAGCACCGCGCGTACTTTGCTGGAAGATTTGCAAGCATTTTATACGCTGAGCAACGAGCAAATTCGTGATGTGAAAAATGCGGAAGCAGCTTTTTATAACAGCCGAAAAAATTATCGAAATGCTTTGAAAATTGATTATGAACTGATGAAACAGGATTTGCTGAGAAATGATTCTGTGGCACTTTTGGCTGATTATTACCGCATTTCAGATAGCTATAAATACCTTGGGCAGCTGGATAGCGCGCTTCATTACGGCGAATTGGCTGTGAATAACATTGTAGATACGACCTATTACTTGAATTATCATTATTTTCTGAATGTGGCTGAAATTGCTGCTATGAAAAATGATCTGGATAAAAGCACGAATGCTTACAAAGAAGTGTATCGACTTCAAAATCGTGCCATCAATCAGCAACTAAATACTCAAATTCTGGAATTGGAGCGAAAATACGATGTAGCTTCAGCCGAAAATAGAGCTATTCGCCTTAAAAACAGCAATTTATTCCTTCAATTAATGCTTTTGGTTGTAGCAATCGTATTGGTGTTAGCTTATTTGCTTTACAGAAATCGGGTGAAAATTCAGCGAGAAAGGGAAAAACTGCTATTTCAGGAGAAAAAAATTCTGGAACAAGAAAAGCAAATTTCGCTTGAAAAAGAGAAACAAATGCAACTTGATAAGCAATTAGCTGAGCGGAAATTAGTGGAAAAACAATTTGTTATTCCAATTTATCGTCAAATTTCACAGCGAAATCTAGATATTAAAAACTTCCTGCTCGATTTGCAAAGCAATTCAGTTGTTTCAAAAAATCAATCGCTTCTGGAGAAAATTGAGAAAGAGTATAAATCATTTATTCAAACGACGAAAATCACTGATACGCAGTTTTTAAGTGATGAATTATTTGCAGATTTGACCGGAATTACCATCAAAGAAAGCGTACTTTTCAACGAAAGTGAAAAAATGATGATGGCTTTCATCGCTACCGGTTCTGATAATCAGCAAATGGCGACACTTTTGAATACTTCTGTAGAGAGTATTCGGGTGAGAAAATCAAAATTGAAGAAGAAAATGCTTGAAAATGATGTGAAAATTCCGGAAGAATGGATTGATGAAACTTAAAATTCAACTATTTTCTTCGTTTCAAGCCGTTAATAAATTTTACATAAAAGTCTGTTTATCAGATTAATAATTGATATTGGGCGTTAACTTTTCCCGAGCGGATGCAAAACTATTGCATTCGCTTTTCTTTTGCCTTAGTTTTGCATTGAACATAATTGAGTGCACCAACTTATGTTTTCTAAAAACGAAGTATTAATTAGTAAAAATCAAAACAAAATGGCAAAGAACATTGACCTTACATCCCAAAAATGGATTGATCTCATTTTTGAAGGGAGGAATAAAAGCTTCGGATCGTACGTGCTTCGTCAGCAATCCTCCAAGCGGCACACATTTGCATTTCTGATTGTGATGGCACTTTCGCTCCTTACTATAGTTTCCGCCGTGAGTATTTCTAACTACAATAAAGCGCGAGAAATAGAAAGGATTGCAAATGAAGAAAAAATACGACTGATTGACGTAAATCTGAAGGCTCCGGAAGAAATTCCTGAGGAGAATATTGTGAAGAAATTTGAAGCACCACCTCCTGTTGAGCTCAAAACTACCATTCAATTTACGGCACCTGTTATTAAAAAAGACGAAGACGTTCCGGCTGAGCAGATGATGAAATCGCAAGACGAGCTGATAAGTACTAATACTACGATATCTATTGCGGATGTTGTGGGTAGGGACGACGACCTTGGAGTAGATATAGCGGATCTTGAACAACATCAGAAAATTGTACAGGAAGAAGTGAAAGTCGAAAAAGTTTTTGATATTGTGGAGCAGCCACCAAGTTTCCCGGGCGGCGATGCTGCAATGTATGAATGGCTCAGCAAAAATATTGTTTATCCGGTAATTGCACAGGAAAATGACATTTCAGGAAAAGTAATTCTTCAGTTTGTGGTAGGCAAAGATGGCTCGATTGAAAATATCAGCATTGCACGAAAAGTTCATGAAAGTTTGGACAGAGAAGCTGTGCGAGTGGTAAGCAGTATGCCAAAATGGCTTCCCGGAAAACAGGGAGGAAATCCTATAAAAGTGAAATATACGCTTCCTGTTATGTTCGAACTCAGATAAAATCTAATACCTAAAATCTTGCTTGTGAATAATTTAGAACAAAAAACTCTGCCAAGCTTTTGCATTGGCAGAGTTAAATCTAAAATCTATCAAGTCGAAAAAACTTACAATTCATTCAAAACTTTGCGGATTTTCTCGTAAGTTTTAATGGTATTCGGAACTAAAGGTAAACGTAACTTGTTCTCAATCATGCCCATAAGTGCAAGCATGCTTTTTACGCCGGCAGGATTTCCTTCTACAAATAATAATTCGATAAGTTCTGTAAAACTGTAGTGAATTTGACGGGCTTTGTCGTAATCGCCTTGAAGTGCCAAGCGAACCATGCGGCTGAATTCCTTCGGAAAAGCATTGCCAATCACGGAAATAACACCAACAGCACCAAGTGTGATAAGTGGAAATGTAATTCCGTCGTCACCGGAAATCACTAAAAAATCGGTCGGTTTATTTTTGATTATCTGATCTATTTGCGAGAAATTTCCTGATGCTTCTTTAACGGCACAGATATTTGAAAACTCATTTGCCAGGCGAAGAGTAGTATCTGCGGTCATGTTTACTCCTGTTCGTCCGGGAACATTGTAAAGAATAACTGGAAGTGGGGAAGCTTTAGCAATTGCTGCATAGTGCTGATACAGACCTTCTTGCGATGGTTTATTGTAGTAAGGAGTGACAGAAAGAATGGCGTCGTAGGCTGTTAAATCGGTTGTTTGAAGTTTGTGGACAACTTCGCGGGTATTATTTCCACCAATTCCGTACACCAATGGAATTCTGCCGTTAGTGATTTCGGCCACAAATTGTTTGATTTCTTCTTTTTCTTCGCCGGTGAGGGTTGGAGTTTCAGCCGTGGTTCCGCATACAACCAAGTAATCGGTTCCGTTTTTGATTTGATGCTCAATAATTTTTTTCAGTGCGTCAAAATCAATCGTTTCATCTTCTTTGAAAGGCGTAACAAGCGCCACACCCATTCCAACCAATTTCGTGTTCAACATTCCTTTATAGCTTGTTTGTCAGTGATTTCTTATTTTAATTGTCAAAATAATGCAATTTTTCAAGCATTATTCTCAATTTTCTATTTCGAGTGCAAAAATACTCAAATTAATCTTTTGTTTCTATTTTTTTAAGGTAAAAAATGAGTTGTTCGAAAAGATATTGTTGATCGGTGTGAAATAGGCTCTCATTCAAATCTTGAAATTCAATTTTTTTGCGCTCTTCTTCTGTGGCATCTTCTTCCGGTTCCTCACGAGGTGGCACTTTGAATACAAAATCCAGCAGTTCGTCAGTCGATTGGCTCATACCGGCTTTGAATGCGGCATTGGCATACATTTTTACATACTGAAGCGGCAGAATTTCCTTCAAACTCAAGTCAATCAGCATGTCATATTCCATTTCCATCAACTCTTTAAGATAGGTTTCTTTCGGACATCCAAGCCAGTCAAGTGACTTACGGTCAAGGATTTTGAAAGTTGGAAGGATTGCTGTAGTTGTAATTTTTTTGTCTAAAAATCCCCACGCAAAAACTTTTTTACCATCTGATGTGAGCTGTTCAATGGCTTTTCGGATAAAGCGATTTTTCTCAATGTAATCGCTTTCAAAAATCAGCAAAACAGTACTCGCATTTTTATAATCCACGTATCTTTTATTACGAGAATTTTCTTGCAAGTGCTTCGTGAGCCGCCTTTTGAATACGAATTGATTGAGTTTGTTCATTTGAAGTCAGATTTCAAAAAATTGAAGTAAATACAAAATTAGCGAAAATTAAGATTGAAACTCTATCATTTTCAAAAATTCTTCTTCACTTATTAATTTTACACCTAATTTTTCAGCTTTTTTAAGTTTTTCCGGCCCCATATTTTCACCCATCAGTATAAAACTCGTTTTTCCGGACACACTACCGCTGTTTTTACCACCATTCTGTTCAATCATTTTTTTGTACTCGTTGCGAGAATGTTGATTAAATGTTCCGCTGATTACAATCGTTTGTCCACTAAGTAAATCGCTTTTAGCCTGCATCATATCTTCACTTACAGCGAGTTGAAGTCCGGCAGTTTTCAGTTTTCCGAGCATAGCTTTATTTTGCTCATTTTCAAAATACTGCACCACGCTTTCGGCTATTCTTATTCCAATTTCATCCACCGTGGTCAATTCTTCGATGCTTGCATTTTCAAGATTTTCGATTGTTTTGAAATGATTGACCAGTTTTTTAGCTACAGTTTCGCCCACGTAGCGAATGCCAAGTGCAAATAGAACTCGCTCAAAAGGCACATTTTTGGATTTTTCTATTCCTTCGATAATGTTTTGTGCAGATTTTTCGCCCAAGCGTTCAAGTCCGGCAATATCGGTCAGCTTCAAATCATAAATATCGGCAATATTTCCCAAAATCTGATTTTGATAGAGCAAATTGACAGTTTCACTTCCCAATCCATCAATGTTCATTGCTTTTCGGCTAACGAAATGCTCAATCTTTCCTTTAATCTGCGGCGGACAAGCATTTTCATTTGGGCAGTAATGAGCTGCTTCGCCTTCCAAACGAATAAGTTCCGTGCCGCATTCGGGGCAGGTAGTGATGAAATGCACTTTTTCGCCATCGGAACTGCGTGCATTGGTGTCCACACCGGTGATCTTTGGGATAATTTCACCGCCCTTTTCCACGTATACCATATCGCCAATGTGTAAATCCAGCCCTTCGATGATGTCTGCGTTGTGCAAACTCGCACGTCTAACCGTTGTGCCTGAAAGTTGAACAGCTTCCAGATTGGCAACCGGTGTTATGGCACCCGTTCTACCGACTTGGTAGCTTACAGATATTAAACGAGTTACGGCTTGCTCAGCCTGAAATTTATATGCAATTGCCCAGCGAGGCGACTTGGCTGTAAAACCAAGATTTCGCTGCTGAATGGCCGAATTAACTTTAATAACCACGCCATCGGTTGCAACTGGCAGATTTTTTCGTTCCACATCCCAATAGCGCAAAAACTCAAAAACTTCTTCGGGTGTTTTGCAGACTTTTATTGCATCAGACACCTTGAAACCCCATTTTCGGGCAGCTTCAAGATTACCGGAATGAGTATCGGAAGGTAAATTTTCACCCAAAACATAATAGAAAAAACCGTCCAGTTTTCGTTTTGCTACTTCCGCTGAATTTTGCATTTTCAGTGTGCCGGCTGCAGCATTTCTCGGATTGGCAAAAAGCGGTTCTTCCTGTGCCTCACGCTCTTTGTTCAACTCATCAAAAACCGGCCACGGCATCAGAATTTCCCCTCTAATTTCAAATTTTTCCGGATAATCTGTTCCAAAAATCCTAAGCGGAATGCTTTTGATGGTCTTAATATTAGCTGTAACATCATCGCCTTTTTCGCCGTCGCCACGCGTTACGGCACGTGTAAGTCTGCCATTTTCATAAATTAGTGAAATGGAACTTCCATCGTATTTTAGCTCGCAAACAAGTTCGAAATCAGCGTTTAAGGATTTTCGAGTGCGTTCATAGAAATCCAAAACTTCGCCTTCTGAATAGGTGTTGCTAAGCGAAAGCATCGGATATTGATGTTTTACTTGCTCGAAGCTCGTATTCAGGTCACTGCCAACGCGTTGAGTGGGGGAATTTGGGTCAAAAAACTCGGGATGTGCCTCTTCCAATTCCTGCAATTGCTTCAGTTTTTTGTCAAATTCAAAATCAGAAATTGTGGGACGGGCGAGGACATAATAGTTATAATTATGTTGTTCGAGTTCGTGCCGAAGTGAATTGATTTGATTTTCTACTTCGTTTTTGAAACCCGAATTTTGTGGCGTTTCTTGCTCTAAATTGCTGAATAAATCTCTCATTTACAGTTGTATAATTGAAAATGATAAAAATGCATTATTCTCAAAATTACGAATAAATTTTTAATTTACTCGTATCTCATAATGGCAGCAGGCGAAATTTTTGTAATCAAATATGAAGGCCCGATTAGCATCAAAATAGATGTAATCAACGTGCCGACATTCAGTAAAATGATGTAAAGCCAATTGAATGTGATTGGCACGGTGGACGTGTAATATGAAACGGGATCCAGCGGAATAAGTTTGAATTGGTACTGAATAAAACACACGGCAAGCCCGATTATATTGCCCCAAAGCATTCCTTTACCGATTAAAAAGATACTTTCGTAAAGGAAAATTTTTCGGATAGACCAGTTTTTGGCACCATACGATTTCAGAATACCAATCATATTTGTTTTTTCTAAAATCAAAATCAGCAAACCCGAAATCATATTAAACCCGGCTACTGCCAACATCAAAAATAAAATGACCCAAACATTCATATCCAGCAAATCCAACCAACTGAAAATCTGCGGATTGAGTTGGCGAATATCTTGCACAAAATAGCCATTTCCGGCTTCATCAAAGCGATTGGAAAAAATGCCGTAAACATTCGTATGCACATCATCCAATTGAGAAAAATCATCAATCAAGACTTCCAAACCGCTGAAATATTCTGGTTGCCAGTTATTTAGTCTTTGCGTAATTCGGATGTCGGTAAGGATGAAAAGCTTGTCGTATTCGGCAAAATTGGTAGAATAAATCCCTTTGACCGTAAATTTACGAACGCGAACTTGTTCCTGGAAAAAATAAGTAAAAAATGCATCGCCCAGTTTGAGTTTGAGCAAATCCGCCAACATTTTTGAAATGATAACTTCATTTTTGGCTGTGCTGTCGTTCAGATTTAAAATCTCACCTTCTATCAAGTTGCTTTTGAAAAATTCCCAATCAAATTCTTCACCAACGCCTTTTAGAACCATTCCTTCAAAATCTTCTTCGGTCTTGATTATGCCCGGTTTGGTAACGAAACGCTGCACGTTTTTCACGTGGCTGATGCTTTTTACTTCATTCAGAAGCGTGTCGTTCATTTTAATCGGCTGCATTTCGTAGGAATTATTATTGTCAAAATTCGTAATCTGAAAATGCGATCCGAAACCGATGGTTTTATTCCGAATTTCCTGCTTGAAACCAACTACCACCGCAATGGCAATCAGCATCACAGCCACGCCTACGGCAATTCCGATAGTGGCAATACGCACAGCAGGACGAGAAACAGTTCTCTCGCCTTTTTTCTCAAAATGTATGCGTTTGGCTATGAAATATTCAAGGTTCATCCGAAAAATGAAAATTGATTTTACAGGAAAAAGATGCGGTAAAAAATACCGCATCTATATGAATTATTTATTTTCTTCCACCCATTTACGTGCATTGACAAATGCTTCAACCCAAGGTGTGATTTCGTCAGAAAGACGTTCAGCAGGGTAGTGTGCGCATTGCCAAGGGAAAATGGCACGCTCTAAATGCGGCATCATTGCCAAGTGGCGACTGTCTGCAGAGCATATTCCGGCAACCGAATAATCGGAACCGTTTGGATTACCCGGATAAGTATCGTAGTTGTATTTTGCTACGATATTATAGTCGGTTTCTGCCATTGGAAGTGAGAATTTTCCTTCGCCGTGTGCTACCCAAATTCCCAGTTTACTACCGGAAAGTGAATTGAACATCACCGATTTGTTTTCCGGGATATTCAGTGAAACGTATGAACTTTCAAACTTATGACTTTCATTGTGAAGCATTCGTGTGCGTTTCGTGTGTTCCGGATTAATCAGGTTCAATTCTACCATCAACTGACAGCCGTTGCAAATGCCAAGACTAAGTGTATCAGTGCGTTTGTAGAAATTGTCGAGTGCAGATTTTGCTTTTTCGTTGTACAAAAATCCGCCTGCCCAACCTTTGGCTGAACCAAGTACGTCAGAGTTAGAAAATCCACCGCAGAATACAATTAAATTAATGTCATCCAGCGTTTCACGACCGCTTGCAAGGTCAGTCATGTGTACATCTTTCACATCAAAACCTGCCAAATAAAGCGAGTAAGCCATTTCGCGTTCGCCGTTGGTGCCTTTTTCACGAATAATGGCAGCTTTCACGCCACTTTCTTTGCGATCTGCGCTTAATCCATATTGAGCCAAATTTCCTTGGAAATTCCTTGGAAATATAAATTCTAATGCTTGATTTTTATAGTTTCCAAAACGCTCGGCAGCTTTTTCTTCGCCGCTTTGTTTTTTATCCAGCAGGTATGAACTTTCGTACCACACGTCTCTTAATTCATTTATTGAGAATGAGTACGCTAATTTTTTCTTATGGATTTCAAGTCTGCGTTCTTCTATCGGACTACCAATTTTTGCAAAACCTATTCCGTTGGATTTAAGTACCTTTTCAACAGAAATCTTATCTTTTACTTGAATAATTATTCCTGGATTTTCTGCAAATAATAATTCTACCAAAGAAGTTTCGGCTATGCCTTCCAAGTTAATTTTCAGACCACCGGCATTATTCGCAAAACACATTTCCAGCAAAGTAGTAATCATACCTCCGGCAGAAATATCGTGTCCGGCAATAATTAAATTTTTGTTGATTAATTCTTGAACGGCATCAAAAGCAGCTTTAAAATATTCGGCATCTTTCACAGTTGGTGCTTCCGTGCCTAATTTGTCCAGCGTTTGAGCAAGTACTGAGCCGCCTAATTTATGGCTGTCAAATGAAAAGTCGATGTAATAAAGTTCGGTTTCTTTATCATTGATAATAAGCGGACTGACTATTTTTCTTACATCAGACACTTCGCCGCCTGCAGAAATTATCACTGTGCCCGGTGCAAAGACTTTGCTTCCATCAGGGTATTTTTGTGTCATCGAAAGGCTGTCTTTTCCCGTGGGAATATTGATGCCGATGCTGCTTGCAAAGTCGCTACAAGCTTCAACTGCACGATAAAGTCGCGAATCTTCGCCCGGATTTTTGCTTGGCCACATCCAGTTGGCAGAAAGTGAAACGCTGTCCAAACCATTTTTCAGCGGTGCCCAAACGATATTTGTCAATGCTTCGGCAATTGCCATAACCGAACCTGCAGCCGGATCAATAAGTGCTATTTGAGGTGCGTGACCAATGGAAGTTGCAATTCCGGCTTTGCCGCGATAATCCAGTGTCATAGCACCTAAGTTGCTGAGTGGTAGCTGGATTTCACCAATTGTCTGCTGACGAGCAACTTTTCCGGTTACTGAGCGATCCACTTTGTTGGTCAACCAATCTTTACAAGCCACCGCTTCCATGCGCAGCACGTTTTGCAGGTATTCCAACATTTTTTCCTCGTCAATTTCCACGGCTGAATATTGTTCATCATTCGTGGTATCAGTCATTATGGTGCGTGGTGGTTTCCCAATCATATATTCAAGTAAAATATCGATTGGTTTTTCGCCATCTTTTCTTTCAAACACAAATTGCATATCGCCTGTAGTTTCGCCTACAACGTAAAGCGGTGCACGTTCGCGTTCAGCAATTTTTTGCAGACGCTCAATGTCATTTTCTTTTACCAAAAGTCCCATCCGTTCCTGACTTTCATTTCCAATGATTTCTTTTGCACTCAGTGTTGGATCGCCTACAGGTAGTTTATCCAATTCAATCACACCTCCGGTAGTTTCCACCAATTCCGACAAGCAGTTTAAGTGTCCTCCGGCACCGTGGTCGTGAATTGAAACGATTGGATTTTCATCACTTTCAGCCAAAGCACGAATTACGTTTGCCACACTTTTTTGCATTTCAGGATTGGAACGTTGCACGGCATTCAGCTCAATGGCATTGTCAAATTCACCCGTTTCTACCGATGAAACTGCTCCACCGCCCATTCCGATGCGGTAATTATCGCCACCCATTACAACCACTTTTTCGCCCACTTCCGGCGTTCCTTTGATTGCATCACGTTTATTTGCCATTCCCACACCTCCGGCAAGCATTATCACTTTATCGTAGCCGTAAGTTTTGTCGTTTTCCTGGTGTTCAAATGTAAGTAATGAGCCGCAAATCAGCGGTTGTCCGAATTTGTTTCCAAAATCAGAAGCTCCGTTTGAAGCTTTGATAAGAATTTGCTCTGGCGTTTGGTAGAGCCATTTGCGGGCTTTGAGCGGTTTGTCTGCATCCGATTTTTTATTTCTTGGATAGCTTGTCATGTACACAGCCGTTCCAGCCAAAGGCAAACTTGCTTTTCCACCTCCAAGACGGTCACGAATTTCACCGCCGGTTCCTGTAGCAGCGCCATTAAAAGGCTCCACGGTAGTAGGGAAGTTGTGCGTTTCGGCTTTGATGGAAAGCACAGTTTCTATCTCTTTTGTTTCAAAAAAATCGGGTTTATTTTCGGATTTTGGTGCAAATTGCTCTATGACAGGACCTTGATTAAATGCCACATTATCTTTGTAGGCAGAAACAAGGTCGTTGGGATTGTCTTTGGAAGTTTGTTTAATTAGCTGAAAAAGCGTCATTTCTTTTTCTTCGCCATCAATGATAAATTGTCCGTTGAAAATTTTGTGACGGCAGTGCTCTGAGTTTACTTGTGAAAATCCAAACACTTCGCTGTCAGTAAGTTTTCTTCCAATTTTTTCAGAAATTCCATTCAGGTATTCTATTTCGTCTTCACTCAGTGCCAGACCTTCTTTTTCATTGTATGATGCGATATCATCCACATACTGAATGCTTTCAGCTTGTTTGTTGATAGTAAAAATGTCTTGATTTAGTTCGCTGTAAATGCGTTGAAGCATCGGGTCAAAAGGTGCATTTTCTGCAACTGGAAAAAATTCTTCGATGCGAATAATTCCTTCAATGCCCATATTTTGAGTAATTCCTACGGCATTGGTGCTCCAAGGTGTAATCATTTCTTTTCTGGGACCGAGAAAATTACCGTTAAGCTCTTTTGTGTCCAGTGTTTTTGCTTCGCCAAAGAGCCAGATAAGTTTGTTTGTTACTTCGTTGTCGAACTGTGAGGTGCTTTGAACCGCATAAATGCGTTGATCGGAAGATTGAAAGAAGTGTATCATAACTAATAAAACGATGGTTTACTAACTTCAGAATTTTATTTTATAATAAGCTACAAAGATAGTAATTTTAAAGCGTTTTCCTTATTTAAAAATGTATTGAAATAAAATTTTTGCAATGATGTTTTTTGATTTTAGTAAAAGAAAAATTGTGAATGTAATAATTTATTCATTGGAACTGGAAAACATTTAGAAAGCTTTCTCGTTTTCTTAATAGCATTTAACTAGATATTATTTTCAATGATAAAAGCGATTTTTTTCGATATTGATGGAACCTTGGTGAGTTTTGAAACGCACAGAGTACCAAAATCCACCTTAAAAGCTCTCAACGAACTTCGTGAGCGCGGAATAAAAGTATTTGTAGCAACCGGCAGGCACCGTTCGGCAATTAATAATCTGGGTGATTTGCAGTTTGATGGTTATCTGACAATAAATGGTGGATTTTGCAGTGTTGAAAATGATAAGCCGATTTATCGTCATGTAATTGAAAAATCAGACATAAAATCTTTTGTTGAATTTCAGCGAGAAAGACCTTTCCCGTGCATTGTAGTGGAGCAGGAGGCTACTTTTCTGAATTTTAAGAATGATGAAGTTGAGCATTTTATGAACATGCTGAATTTTCCCAAAATGGGAATGCGACCATTGGAAGAAGCTCTTAATAATGATGTGTTGCAATTGGTTTCATTTTTCAATGAAGGCGATGAAGAAGAAATTATGAAAGTGCTGCCAAACTGCGAATCTACTCGTTGGTATCCGACTTTTACTGATGTAGTGCCGCGTGGAAGCAGTAAAGCCGTTGGAATTGACAAAATAATAGAATATTACGGATTTAATCTGGAAGAAACCTTGGCTTTCGGTGATGGAGCGAACGATATTCCGATGTTGCAGCATGCAGGAATTGGGGTTGCAATGGGAAATGCTTCGGATGTGGTTAAAGCTTCAGCCGATTTTGTTACTGATACAGTGGATGAAGATGGAATTTACAAAGCGTTAAAGCACTTTGGAATTTTGTGAATTACTGTCAAGTTACTAAGGAACAATCATTTGAATGGCATTAGGAATGATAGAAACTTTGCAATTATGCGCATTGTATAGCAAAATTCCATCGGCTTCTACGGAAATATTCTTCTCAATATCGATGATAACTTCCTTTGTTTGGTATGATTTTATAGCCGGATGATTGGATAATTTTCCATTGATAAGCTGCGTCAAAGCAATGAAAATGTCCTTCAAATTGGGTTTTTCGACAACCATCATATCAAAAACTCCATCATAAGGTAAAGCAAACGGATTTTGCTTAATACCGCCTCCGGTATATGGTCCGTTGGCTATATTCATGGTAAATAAATTCTGATTGAACTCTAATTCGTTGATTTTCAGCCTTGCATTGACCGATTTATACTTGAAAACGGCTAACAATAGCGCGATGGAGTAGAGCAGAGAAAAACTTCCCATGTATTTTTTTAATCGGTGCGTCAAATCAGCTACTTCAGCATCCAAGCCAAATCCGATGGAATTGATGAAAAAATGCTCTTCTTCCTGATTATCTTCGTTCAGATAGTCGATTTTACCGATATCAATCAGTTGGGATTTACCTTTGAAGAAGATTTTTATGGATGCTTTGTCATTTTTAGTCAGTTTCCAGAAGCGTCCCCAGTCATTTCCGGTTCCTCTTGGAAGAAGCGCAATTTTTATTTTAGAAGTATCATCAGGTTCAGCTGCGAAGATACCATTTACGACTTCACTAATTGAGCCGTCGCCACCTAATACAAGGAAATTCATACATCCACGTCTTGTGTATTGTTTTGCTATTTCTATGGCGTGCCCCGAGTATTCCGTCAGTTTAAAAATGTACGGAATTCCGGCTTTTTCAAGCTCATTACGAACAAATTTGCTCTGAACTTGAAACTGGCGTTTTCCGGCTGACGGATTAGTAATTACAAGCCAATGATTGGATGTGATAATTTCCTCGGACATGATTTATTTTTGCATTAAATACAAATCCACCAAAGTAATGGCTGCCATAGCTTCTACAATCGGCACTGCGCGGGGAAGAACGCATGGATCATGACGACCTTTCGCTTCTAATTCAACACTTTTTAGGTCTTTATCGAGTGTCGTTTGTTTTTGGGAAATGGTAGAAACGGCTTTGAAAAGTACACGGAAATAGATGTCTTGTCCGTTGCTAATACCACCTTGAACACCGCCAGAGTTGTTTGTTAGAGTAGAAACTTTTCCATCTTTCATCACAAATGGATCATTCATTTCTTTTCCGGTCATGGCAATTCCTTCAAATCCTTTTCCGTAGTCAAAACCGTGCGTGGCATTGATGCTGAGCATTGCAGCAGCCAATCGGGCTTGGACTTTTTCAAAAACCGGCTCGCCCCAACCAACCGGAACGCCTTTAATCACACAACTTACTGTTCCACCAATTGAATTTCCTTCAATGCGAAGTTGGTCGATGTAATCAATCATTTTTCGAGCAGTTTCTTGCTCCGGACAGCGCACAATATTGCTTTCTACAAGCGATAAGTCTAAATTTTCGTACGAATTTTCGATAGCAATATGTCCTACTTGCGAAGTGTAAGCTGTAATTTCAACGCCGAGTTGTTTCAAAATCAATTTTGCTACAGCTCCGGCTGCGACCCAGCCTGCAGTTGTTCGTGCTGAACTGCGTCCACCGCCGCGGTGATCACGAATGCCGTACTTTTGCTGGTAAGTATAGTCTGCATGCGATGGACGATATACATCTTTCAGATGGTCGTAATCGTAGCTTTGCTGGTTTTTATTCCAAATAACAAATGCAATGGGCGTTCCGGTAGATTTTCCTTCAAAAACGCCGGAAAGAAATTCTACTTTATCTTCTTCATCACGTGGTGTGGTGATAATGGATTGTCCCGGACGACGGCGTTTCAGTTCATTTTGGATAAATTCCTCATTCAGTTCTATTCCAGCCGGACATCCGTCAATTATTCCTCCAACGCCTTTTCCGTGTGACTCGCCAAATGATGTAAATGTAAAAAGTTTGCCTATTGTATTCATTAGTTTTCTTGTGTAATTTAGTATTCAATCATGCAAAGTTAAAAACAAAACTTCAATCTTTGCTATTTTGTGAAATTGATTTCAAAAATTGAAACACCATTTAATCGAAAATGGTTCTATTTTATACAAAAAACGCCACAAAAAGTGGCGTTTCATTGAATTTATATCAAATTATAAATTTGCAATTCGCTTAATCTCTTCCATTATCGCTTTTGCGAAATTATCAGCTTGTTCCGGTGTTTCTGCTTCGGAATAAATACGGATAATTGGCTCTGTGTTTGATTTGCGTAAATGTACCCAACCTTGTGGAAAATCGATTTTTACACCGTCAATATCATTGATTTCGTATTGTTTGTAGCTGCCTTTAATAACTGCTAAAACGCCATCCACGTCGATTTGAGGAGTAAGTTCTATTTTATTTTTACTCATAAAATAGTTTGGATAGGTTTTGCGTAGTTCGGTTACTGTTTTTTTCTCTTTTGCCAAATGGCTCAGGAACAAAGCAATTCCCACCAAAGCATCACGTCCGTAATGGCTTGCAGGATAGATAATTCCACCATTTCCTTCGCCGCCAATCACAGCATTTGTCGCTTTCATTTGAGTTACTACGTTCACTTCACCAACTGCAGAAGCATTGTAATCGCAATTGTATTTGCGAGTTACATCACGCAGTGCGCGCGTAGAACTCATATTTGATACCGTATTTCCCGGTGTGTGCTGCAAAACATAGTCTGCAACAGCTACAAGCGTATATTCTTCGCCAAACATACTTCCATCTTCGCCAATAATTGCCAGTCTGTCCACGTCTGGATCTACCACAAATCCCACATCAAATTTTCCGGTTTTCATCACGGCAGAAATTTCTGTCAAATGCTCGGGTAGGGGTTCCGGATTGTGCGGAAAGTGTCCGTTTGGTTCGCAGTAAAGTTTCTCTACGGTTTTTACGCCCAGTGCTTCGAGCAATTCAGGAATAGCAATTCCACCAACTGAATTTACGCAGTCAATCGCTACTTTAAAATCAGCAGCTTTAATAGCTTCAACATCCACTAAATCAAGTGCCAGAACACTTTCAATGTGCTTTTGGGTATATTCGTCATTGGTTTTTAATTTACCAATCTTATCTACATCTGCAAATACAAAGTCGTCTGCTTCAGCTAGTTTTAGAATAGTTTCGCCTTCTTTAGCATTCAAAAACTCTCCTTTTTCATTCAAAAGTTTCAACGCGTTCCATTGTTTCGGATTGTGGCTTGCAGTTAGGATAATTCCACCTGCAGCATTTTCCATGGCTACTGCCAATTCGGTCGTAGGCGTAGTCGCCAAACCGATGTCAGTTACGTCCATTCCCATTCCTAACAACGTCCCAACAACTAATTTATTCACCATTTCGCCAGAAATGCGCGCGTCACGACCAACCACAATCGTGTTCGAATTTGTCTTTTTTGACGATTGAATAAAAGCCGCATAAGCCGACGTAAATTTCACGACATCCAGTGGACTTAATCCTTCACCTGCACGTCCTCCAATTGTACCTCTGATACCTGAAATTGATTTAATGAGAGCCATAAAGTTTTAGTTTTAAGTTAAGTTTTTTACATGAAAAAACCCCTAAAAAATAGGGGTGAAGATTTATTTGATGACAGTGATTTTTAAGTGATAAATAACTGGTGTTAATTTGTCAATATTTTCACTGTAAGAGCTTGTATTCAGAAATGCCGGAACAATTACTTTGGCTTCTGAATTCTTGTATTTCATCAAGCCGATTGCTTCGTGCAAGCCAAGTCCTAAGGAAGTTGTGGCGTTGCTGGTACCATATATAAAGCTGACCGGATCATTAAAATCCCGAACTTCCCAATTTTTCAGCCGAACGGTGTTTTGTGCATCCAAATTATACTCTATAAAACGATAACCTACCGTAATATTATTGCGAACAGAATCGGTCATTTCACCTTCGTTAATTAAGTGAAAATAAATACCAGATGGTGTTTTGTAAAATACATTTGTGCCGTATTCATTCGCTTTTGGCTCGTTGTTAACTACCTGATAATTATTCTTTTGGATGTAATCCTGAATTACAGCTTGCTCTTCATCTTGAAGTTCAGAATAGCTTTTACGGTTGTCACATGCAGTAGTGAAAATGAGTATAAAAAGTGAAAGTATAATCGTTAGTTTCGTTTTCATTTTTGTTGAATGAGATTAATCGTGAAATAAAATGCAAATATCCGATTTTATCGTGAATTATAAAAGTTAATTTTTAGTAATGAACGGCTTTATTTGAGATTTACTGAGTATTTTCTTCTGAAAATGGCTGCTTTTTAGTTCGTTTCTACAAAATAAATAATCGTTGTATAAGGATCAATTTGTTCGTTTCCTTGCACGCCGTAAGCCAGATATGATGGAACAATAAATCGTGCAGCTTCGCCTTTTTTCATCAATTTCAGAGCTTCTTCCAGCCCGGTTGGAACTTGTTTTTTGCCCAGCAAAATTGTTTTGTTTTCTTCCAGTAATAGTAAATTACCATCGATAGAAAATGCTTGATAACTGAAGTTTATAGTTTTTTCTTCAATTAATTGTTTAAGATTGCTTTGCTTCTCAAAATGATACCAAATTCCCGATTCTGTTTTAGAAAATTCCATGTTTTGTGAAGCTAAAAACTCAACAATTGCACTGTCTTCATTCAAAGTAATTTCCTTGTTGAATTCACGAAGTTTAGCTTCAGAAGAATCGGTAATATGCACTTTATTGGAAGGTAATTGCGGATTTTGTTTTTTGCATGAAAAAGATAAAAATCCAAGCATAATTAATCCCATCAAAATGAAAAATCTTGTTTTGAGTATATTTGATATTTTGTGATGATATGACATATTTATCTGATGTTTGCGATGCTGATAATGTCCGCGAAAACTCCTGCTGCCGTTACGCTTGCTCCGGCACCATAGCCTTTAATAAGCAGCGGATATTCATTGTATCTTTCGGTTGTAATTAATACGATATTGTTGCTGCCTTGCAAGTCATAAAATGGGTGTAAGCTATCCACAGCCTGTAAACCGACATTGCATTTTCCCTGATCCATTTTTGCCACAAAGCGCCAACGCATGCCTTTTTCGTCCAGATTTTTACGTTTTTCTTCAAATTCGGTATCCAATTCTTTGATGTTTTTCCAGAATTCGTCTAGTGTACCTTTGAAAAATCTGTCCGGGATAAAAAGATTTTTATCCACATTTTCTTGTTCTACTTCATAGCCAGCTTCACGTGCCAAAATCACCAATTTGCGGATAACATCTTTTCCGCTCAAATCAATGCGTGGATCTGGTTCTGAAAATCCGGCTTCTTTTGCCATTTTGATGGCTTTGCTTAGTGGAAATTCTTCGCTTAAAGTATTGAAAATGAAATTTAAAGTTCCCGAAAGTACAGCTTCCATTTTCAGAATGTGGTCGCCGCTATTGGTCAGATTATTCATCGTATTGATGATTGGCAAACCGGCTCCAACATTAGTTTCAAATAAGAATTTCACTCCGCGCTGACGAGAAGTTCTGATGAGTTTTTCATACTTTTCGTACTCGGATGAAGCGGCGATTTTGTTAGCAGTAACCACCGAAATGTTATTCTCAAGCAAACTCTGATATAAGTCTGAAATATCCTGACTAGCGGTACAATCCACAAATACGGGATTATAAATATTCATTTTCAGAATTTCGTCTTTAATGGCTTTGGCTGATGCAGGTTCGCCATCGTTTTTAAGTCTGTCAATGCAATTATCCAAATTTACTCCAGGACGATGGAAAATCATTTTTTTGCTGGACGCAATTCCAACAACATTGATTTTCAATCCGTTTTGATCCATCAGTTTTTGACGTTGAATTTTGATTTGGTTCAGCAAATTACTTCCCACTGTGCCAACTCCAACCACAAATAAGTTCAATACTTTGTATTCTGATAGGAAAAACGAATCGTGGATAACGTTTAGTGCTTTTCGAAGAACCGAACGGTCTGTTACAAAAGAAATGTTAGTTTCCGAAGCTCCTTGCGCACAGGCAATCACATTGATACCGTTTCGACCAAGTGTCCCAAAAAGTTTCCCTGCAATTCCCGGCGTCCGTTTCATATTATCGCCCACAATTGCCACAGTCACCAAATCATCTTCGGAAATAATATCGTTAATTTCGCCTTGCTGAATTTCAGTCTTAAATTCGTCGCGAAGGACCTTCACAGCAAGTTTGCAATCGGCATTTCGCACGCCTATAGACGTAGTATTCTCAGATGATGCCTGTGAAACCATAAATACGCTAATTCCGTTCTTTGCAAGAGCGCGGAAGATTCGATAATTCACACCAATTACGCCCACCATTCCAAGACCTTGAACTGTAATCAGCGATGTGTCATTGATAGAAGAAATCCCTTTAATAGCTTTCAGTTCGCCATTTTTATTTGGCTTAACTTCGCTGGAAATCAAAGTTCCGGTGGCACTCGGATTGAAAGTGTTTTTTATTTCTACCGGAATGTTTTTATGATAAACCGGGAAAATTGTTGGTGGATAAATCACTTTTGCACCGAAGTTGGAAAGCTCCATTGCTTCGCTGAAACTTAATCTTTCGATGATGTATGCATTGCTGATAATCTTCGGATCGGCAGTCATAAATCCATCTACATCCGTCCAAATTTCAAGTTTGCTGGCATTTAATGCCGAAGCAATTATTGATGCTGTATAATCTGAACCGCCTCTGCCTAAGTTAGTTACGTATCCTGTACTAACGTCTGTTGAAATAAACCCACCGCAAACCACGGTTTGAGAAATATTCTTAAAAGCTTTGATTATCAGTTTGTTCGTGGTAGGGAAATCGACTATATGCTTATCAAACTGACTGATGGATTTGATGAAATTTCGTGCATCGTAATGAATAGCATTATCAACTAATTTGCTGACAATAATGGATGAAAGTACTTCTCCGTAGCTTACAATTGTGTCTGTTATTCGAGTTGAAATGTCTTTTATAAGAAAAATTCCTCTGAAAATATTGGTTAAGTCGTTGAATTGCTCACGAAGTAAAGCCAGACATTCCTCTTTTCTGGACGCAGGAATGACTTTTTCTACCAAATCATAGTGGCGTGCAAGCATTCCTTCATATTCTTTCAGGTAGTTTGCATTGCCTTCAGAAGCCATTTTAGAGGTTGCATACAGAAAATCTGTGATGCCCGAAAGCGCAGAAACGACCACAATAACTGGTTCTTTTTGCGATTCAATGATTTTTTTTACCTCAAGAATTCCTTCTACCGTACCGACCGACGAGCCTCCAAACTTTATTACTTTCATCCTTAAGTTTCAGTTTTATTATTAAAGTGTCAAAATTACTCAATTTTTCGCAATTAAGCAGTAAATGCTAGCTTTTTTGCATAAAGTGTTGCTTAATTTCAAAAATTAGCTTACTTTTGCAAAACTTTTTTGAAAATGGTCCGGTAGCTCAGCTGGATAGAGCAACAGCCTTCTAAGCTGTGGGTCGTGGGTTCGAATCCCGCCCGGATCACTTTTTTGATTTTAATAGTTTTCTTTTGATTTGTAAAATCAAAGCTAAAATAGATTAAACACCATAAATATCAATTGTTTATGGTGTTTTTTTGTGTTTTAAAGCACCAAATGAATACTAGATTGTAGCTTTTAGTATTCATATTTGTTTCATGTTTCTGCTACAATTTCTGCTACAGTGAAATTTGTATAAAAAATATGTAGCAGAGAAACCGGATGACTACCATTTGACTACGTGTATATCATTCATAATCAAAAGTTAATGTTGAACTTTGTAGCGTATTTAGCTACACAAAAAATTTTTATTATGAAAGCAATATTTAAAATTTCGTATTACTTGCGAAGTAACTACAAAAACAAAGAAGGAAAATGTCCTGTTATGGTACGTATCTCATTAAATGGAAAGATGGTTAATCTTGGAAGTTCTGGGTTGTTTGCATCCCCTGAAAAATGGGATAATAAATCATCCCGCTTAAAATTTAGAACCAAAGAATCGATACAAAATGTGATCTATAGAAAATTCTACTTGTAATTACAAAATTGGATGTTAATTATCGGAAAAAGTTTTTCTATATGAGCAGATTGTGATTATATTAATAACAAAAAAGTCTTTATCATTACAAATAAGGACTTTTTATTTTTAGTCATAAGTTTTAAAGTCTAAATTACCAAACTTCATAGTATTTTCTATCTTTTTGCAATTTCGATAATATTTCGAGTTTTTTCCAATAAATCTTCCAAAATCGATTGTTTTTGGAAGATTGGTTCATTGGGTTAGTTGCATCATTGTTCAGCCAAATCGTTTTTATTTTCCCATTATTATCTCTTTGAACTGCAGAGCCTGGATCATGACATAGCTGTAAAAGCATTTTTTCAGTTAATCCTTTGTAACGAGTATGAAGAGATAAATCATCCCTTTTTTCATTAAGATTTAATCTTGGAGAATGGTTTCTATTGTTAAAGCCTAATGAAAAAGTTTTAGCCTAAACGCAAAATATTAGGTTATTCATTCGATTTTAAAAAACTATGACTAGCAAATGATTGATATAATACATCTTAACAATTGATTGCAGAAAATTATTTTATATCTTTGACAAATAATACAAAATCTAATGAAGAGTTTGAAAGCAATTGATAAATCAATTTATTATCAAATTTGACCAAAAAAAGTCTATAATTTCAAATCGCTACAAGAATACACTTTACTGTTTATATTAACATTTAAATGATGAGTATTTACATCTTCTATAATCTTATAGTTGTGCTTATTTCTAAATTTGTCTAAAAGACATTATGACTCCAATTAATACTAGTATGAAATTATTTAGTATTCGCTCGGTTTATTCCAACAATAGAATTATGTTTATTGGTCTAAAAAATGATATTATTAAAATTGAATTAATCATTTTTCTATGCTTTCATTTTTTGCTTGCTTATTCAAATATTCCAATCGAAATTCAGGACAATAAAATTTTTGGGATCAATAAATTACCTCCAAGAACTGCTTTTTTCCCATCTCCAAATTTAGAAGAGGCTAGGAATTCAGATATTGATAATTCATCATGGATTAAATCATTAAATGGAGAGTGGCTTTATTTTTGGTCGCCTGAGCCATCTGTTCGACCTGTAGAGTTTTACAGATTTGATTTTCCTAAAAATAATTGGAAGAAAATTCCGGTACCTTCCACTCCTGAACGTCAAGGCTTTGGTACACCTATTTATACAAATTTTACATATCCATTTCAAGTTCGTCCACCTTTTGTAATGGACACGCCCAATTCAAAATTTACCACATTCAAAGAGCGAAATCCAGTAAGTTCTTATTTCAGAAACTTTACTGTTCCTAAAAATTGGCGTAATAAAAGAATAATTTTGCATTTAGCAGGTGCCAGTTCAGGAACATTTGTATGGATTAATGGAAAAAAGTTGGCTATTCGGAAGATTCTAGACTACCGGCTGAATTTGATATTACTGATTTTTTGAATGGAAATAAAGAAAGTATTGCTGTAGAAACTTATAAATACAGTTCTGGGTCGTACCTTGAAGATCAGGATTATTGGCGCTTGTCAGGTTTATTTAGAGATGTGTTGATAAGAGCTGTTCCCAAAGT
>CAZCIU010000033.1:27361-29886 GCA_964498765.1 uncultured Paludibacter sp.
CCCAAAGTGAATTGTGAGAATAATACAGGTTCTGTTACAATATTTTACACTCCCTTTTATTTTTCAAGTAAAAAGGCAAATAATCTTAAATTGGAAATAAATATCCTTAATCCAAATGGCATTAAAATTATCAATAAAAAGACATTCGAACTGGAAGATTTTCAAAAAGGTTTTGGAAATGAAATTGTATTGCCAGAAATAAATATTGAAAACAAACAACTTTGGTACGACGAAAAACCACTCACATACCGCGTTCAAATAGTTCTGTATAAGAATAAAAAAATCATGGAGACCTATGATTTGCCCGTAGCATTCAGAAAAATAGAGGTGAATGGAAATGCTTTATTTCTAAACGGTAAAAAATTCAAAATCAAAGGCGTCAATCGACACGAATTTTCTCCCGATCAAGGCTGGACAGTCACCAAGGAGGATATGATTCGGGATATTCAGTTGATGAAAAAAGCAAATATTAATTTTGTGCGAAATGCTCATTATCCCACAGATTCAAGGTGGTATACGTTATGTGATGAATACGGACTAATGGTAATGGATGAAGCAAATGTGGAATCGCACGGTCTGAGTTATCATAAAAAAGTGCTGCCAGGAGACGATGTTTTTTGGGGATTACAATGTACGGAAAGGATGCGCAGAATGGTTATACGTAGTCGTCAACATCCAAGTGTGCTTATGTGGTCGCTTGGAAATGAAGCTGGCTATGGAAAAGCATTTGAATTTATGCGTGAAGTAACCTTAGAAAATGATCCCGAAGGACGATTAATTCAATATGCAGATATGAATAAGGTGGCTGACTTTGACAGCCAAACTTATCCAACAATTGCTTGGCTCAATGAGCATTTACAAGGTAAAGCGATGCGAAAAGGAGAGAGAGGAGAAGCGACAAACGAAGCCCAACATGGTAAATATCCTTCGGGAAGGCCTTTTGTGTTAAATGAATATGCCCATGCGATCGGAAATAGTTTAGGAAATTTTGCCGATTACTGGAAGTTGATTTATGAAAATGATATACTAGCAGGTGGATTTGTGTGGGACTGGAAAGATCAGTTTTTCTGGAAAGATAAGGCAAATCCAGAAGCTGGGTTTTTATATGGAGGTGATTTTGGGGATTATCCAAATAATGGAAATTTCAGCGGAAATGGTTTGATTAATCCTAACTTTATGCCATATCCGCATTTTTACGAACTTCAAAAAGTATATCAAAATGTTGGATTTGAGAAAATTGGAAATAATCTATTGCGAGTTATAATATCCAATCGCTTCCAATCTATAAATCTTAATGAGTTCGATTTTTCATTTGAAGTTATCGAGAATGGAGTTTTAACTAAGAAAGGAAAGTTGGAAGAATTTGAATTAAAACCAAAAACAGATATTGAGTTTTCACTGCCTAATGCTATACAATTTGATAATGATAAAGAGTGTTATATCAAATACATTTTTACTCGTAAACAAGCGACAAAATGGCAAAAAGCGGGTGAAATTGTAGCCTGGGAACAGTTTCAATTATCTGATTATAAGCTAACTAAAAATATTGATAAAAATAATACAAGTGTTAACTTTACAGAAAATAAATTACAATTTATTATTAATTCTGGAAAATTTTCATGTTCAATTAATCGAAAAAATGGAATGATTTCATCTTACATAATGAATGGAAAAGAATATTTGAAAGGGGAGATGAAATTTGACTTTTGGCGAGCAATGACCGACAATGATATAGGCTGGAATGTTCCTCAAATAATGAAAGTTTGGAAAGATGAAGCTTCTAATTACAGGTTGACATCCACAAAAATTACAAAAAATGAAAAACAAATAATAATACAGAATGATTTTATATTTTTAGGAACAAATTCTCTTGCAAAGTTAACTTACGCAGTTTCTGCAGATGGAAAAATTGAAATAAATTATGAAATAAATATACCTGAAAATGCACCAAATTTACCTAGAATAGGTTTACAGTTTGAAATAGATAAAGAATTAACCAATATTTCGTGGTACGGTTTAGGTCCACAAGAAAATTATATTGATCGTAAATCAGGAGTGTATGTTGGATTATTTAAGACTACGGTTGATAATTGGAGAACTAAATATGTACGTCCTCAAGAAAATGGAAACAGAACTGAAGTTCGTTGGATTTCTTTAAAAAACAATGCTGGTGAAGGGCTTTTATTTAATTCTATTGAAAATTTATTTTCCGCCAATATTTCTAAGTATTCGAAAATTGTGTTAGAAAGCACAAAACATGATTTCGAATTAATTGAAAGTACAAATAATCTCTTGAATATTGATTTAATTCAGATGGGGGTAGGTGGGGATAATAGTTGGGGACATCCTGTAATGAAAAAATACTTAATTAAACCTGGAAGTTATTTTTATTCTTTACAGTTTTATGTTTCTGAATAGATTGTTTCTCAAAATAGAAAGCATTATTTTTTAACAATATTAGATTTGAATAATAAAATGTATTAGCTAAGACTTCATCTGACAGTCGGGCATTTTTTTAATGATTC
>CAZCIU010000034.1:0-26803 GCA_964498765.1 uncultured Paludibacter sp.
AATTTAGTTAATCTCTTAACATTTCCAAACTGAATAAAAACAAAAACATCCGACTTGACAAATTAGCAAATCGGATGTTTTGTTTATTTTTTCTATGCTTAAAATCCCAGCGACAAAGTAAACGCGCTTCTGGGCATATTATGGTCAGAAAGTAGCGAGGTTGGATAGTAGCTATAAGCCACTCGTGCACGGAAAAGATAGAGGAATTGCAAAGTGCTACCCATTGTCCAGCCGGTTTGGAAACGGTTGATTTTATCAAATGAATAGCCATCTAATTTGGATGCTAAAATCATTTCAAATGACGGTCCGGTATATAAATTCAGCCCAAATCCTCTGGTTTTGAAAACCTGGTATCCGGCATACAAAGGCACTGAAAATGAAGTAGTTTTCAAAGTTGCATTACTAGCTCCCATTCCAAAATCACCGTTTGAATAGAGCGTATATTTACTCCAATTAATATTTAATCCGCCGTAAATGTAAGCTTTCGGAACGGCTTCAAAATGGTGATAATAACCACTTCCTACAAAGATATTTCGCCAGCGATAATCCTGCGTGCGGTACACATCCCAACCGAGATTAAAATTTCGCCAAAGCTGTTTGCCAAGGTCATCCTGTGCAGAAACTGACAGCGATGTAAGCACAATAACAAGGGATAAAAATAGTTTTTTCATACGATTTTCATTTGAGTAATGTGATTTTATTAGCAAATTTCGTGCAAATAAATCACTTGTGACTTTTATTTTTCAATTTCAAGATGTTGGTGAGCTAATCAACTTCAATTGTATCCTTTTTCTTCCCAAATCCACTTCAAGCACACGTACACGCACGTGCTGATGCAGAGAAACGATTTCGGCAGGATTGCTGACAAAGCGGTCGGCCAAGTTGGAAATGTGGATAAGTCCGTTTTCTTTGATGCCAATGTCGCAGAATGCACCGAAATTAGTAACATTCGTGATAATTCCCGGTAACTCCATTCCTTCACGCAAGTCGTTGATGTCCCTTACATTCGGGTCAAATTCAAATACTTTTATCGCCGAACGTGGATCGCGTCCCGGCTTTTCCAGTTCGTCCAGAATGTCGTTGAGCGTGGGCAGTCCCACTTTATCGGTAATGTATTTACTCAAATCAACCACTTTTCTAACTTCCTTGTTACCAATCAGTTCGTCGATGTTTTTGCCAACATCTTTGGCTATTTTCTGAACAATGGCGTAACTTTCCGGGTGTACCGCCGAATTATCAAGCGGATTATCGCCACCCGAAATTCGTAAAAATCCTGCACATTGTTCAAAGGTTTTTGCTCCCAATTTTGGAACTTTCATCAGCTCTTTTCGATTACTAAATGCCCCATTATCAGCGCGGTAATCCACAATGTTTTGTGCTATCTGCGGTCCAACGCCCGACACGTATGTAAGCAAATGTTTGCTCGCAGTATTTAAATTCACTCCTACCCGATTAACCGCATTTTCCACGGTTTGATCAAGCGAATTTTTCAGTTTAGTCTGATCCACATCGTGCTGATACTGCCCTACTCCAATGGACTTCGGGTCAATTTTCACCAATTCGGCGAGCGGATCCATCAGTCGCCGACCAATCGAAACTGCTCCTCGTACCGTAACGTCGTATTCCGGAAATTCTTCGCGTGCAATTTTTGATGCTGAATAAATAGACGCACCATTTTCGCTTACCACAAAGACCTGCACTTTTCGGTCATAGCGGATATTTTGGATAAATCGCTCGGTTTCACGACTTGCCGTTCCATTCCCAATAGCAATAGCCTGAATATCATAGGCTTCTACCATTTTTTGCACCTTGCGCATTGCCTGCGAATGCTCGTTCACAGGTGGATGAGGATAGACATTCTCATTGTGTAGCAGGTTACCCTGGGCGTCCATACAAACCACTTTACAACCCGTCCGAAATCCCGGATCAATACCCATCACGCGCTTCTGACCAAGCGGTGGCGCAAGTAATAATTGTCGTAGATTTTCGGCAAAAACCCGAATGGCTTCCGCATCCGCTTTTTCTTTGCTTGCCGACGCAAATTCATTTTCAATGGATGGTTTCAGCAGTCTCTTGTAGGCATCTTGCACAGCATCAGCCACTTGCACTCCGCTTTCGTTATCTGATTTTTGGAAAATGCGTTGCAACCGCTCGGTGCAATGTTCATCTTCGGGCGAAATGCTCACCCGCAAAAAACCTTCCGCCTCGCCACGTCGCATAGCCAGCAGGCGGTGCGAACTAATTCTCGCCAATTTCTCCGACGTATCAAAATAATCCCTGAAATTTTGCGCTTCGTCTTCTTTTCCTTTGATGATTTTGGAAAAAATCTGGGCTTCACGTGAAAAAATGGTGCGAATGGCATTTCGAGCCGTTTCACTTTCATTGACCCATTCGGCAATAATATCTCGTGCACCTTTCAGTGCATCTTCTTCATTTTCAACGTTTTCATTAATAAACGATTTGGCAGATTGCAAAACATTATCGGATTTTTGAGACATCAAAATTTTCGCCAAGGGTTCCAATCCTTTTTCACGAGCAATTTCGGCTCGCGTACGTTTTTTGGGTTTGTAAGGCAAGTAAATGTCTTCTAATTCGGTGCTGTCCCAACATTCTTCTATCCTTTTGCGAAGTTCGTCGGTCAGTTTTTCCTGCTCCTCAATGGATTTGAGAATGGTTTCTTTGCGTTTGGAAAGCTCCACCAATTTTTCGTGTTGCTCTTTCAGATCGGCAATTTGCACTTCATCCAATCCGCCGGTAGCTTCTTTGCGGTAACGACTAAGAAAAGGAATAGTGGCGCCTTCGGCTATGAGCGTCAATGTGTTACGAATTTGACGAGGCGAAATCTGGTTGGAATTCACCAAAAGCGTGATATGTTGTTCTTCTAGCATAGAAAATTAGAAATCAGAAGTTAGAAATTAGAAGTGCAAGAAATTTTATTCGGTAATTTTCAACGTTTGGATGATTTTATTTAGTTCAATCTGCTGATTTTCATCACCATAACTTTCTATAAAAGTCAATGCGTAACCATTGATAATAGTGGTGTAGAATTTTTGCGAAAATTTCAGACTTGGGTCAACGGTATTAACACGCATCGTGGAAAATTCGGTGCCGTTGATGTTTTCTATCACCGTTCCTTTGTCGGGATATTCACGTTTTATTCCCGTATCATCCAAGGCTTTACGTGTGAGCATCAGGTAATCAGTGCCGTTTTTCACTCGGTCGCTTCCTTTCAGATTTTCAGCAATTACACTCAGATTGGCATAAAAATCGGCTCCCGGATTTTCATTTTCATTTTGAAGAACGGTAAGCAAATTCACGCTTGTTTGCTCTACATTGGCTTTTTTATCGGCACTTTCGGCATTCATCAGGTTCTGATTTTGCTCCTGCGTCAAAGTTTCCCAAGTGGGCGGAATTTGAATGGAAAATTTGAAAAACGAGTTATTATAAACGTTATTTTCTACTTTTCCGTAGTCAAAATTGAGCGGTTGGCTCTGCTTTTTATTGCAAGAAACGAAAAAAACGGCAAAAAACACGACAAGAAATAAATACTTAGCTTTCATACGATTATATATTATTTTTTTGTTAAAGTCGTATGGAACACGCCATTAATCATTTTCATTGGTTTGAGACTTGACTTAAATGGCTGTTTCATATTAGATGGTTTTGAAATGTTTGAATGACAAAATTAGTGTTTTTTTTCTTATTTTTGTGGTTCAGAAACCTAAGAAACTCTAAATGCGACTAAACTCCATTTCCATACTCAATTATAAAAACATCGCTCAGGCCGACCTTGCTTTTCCTGCCAAAATCAACTGTTTTGTGGGAAATAACGGGATGGGAAAAACCAATTTGCTGGACGCGATTTATTACCTTTCGTTTTGTAAAAGTCATTCTAATTCCATTGACAGCCAGAATATTAAGCACGATGCTGATTTTCTGATGATACAGGGAAAATATGAACTTCGCGAGAATGAGGAAGATATTTATTGCGGAATAAAACGCCGGCAGAAAAAGCAATTTAAGCGGAATAAAAAGGAATATCAGCGACTTGCAGACCACATCGGTTTGCTTCCGCTGGTGCTTATTTCGCCGAATGACGATGGGCTGATTGCGGATGGAAGCGATGAGCGACGCAAGTTTATGGACGGCGTAATTTCGCAGTATAACAATCAGTATCTCAATGCGTTGATGCATTATAATCACGCTTTGAAACAGCGAAATGCATTGCTAAAAGATGAAACGATGACGGATTTGACGCTTTTTGAGATTTGGGAAGAACAGATGGTACTTCACGGAAATTATATTTTCAGCGAGCGAAAACAGTTTGTAGAGCGTTTTATCCCGATGTTTCAGCAGATTTACAGTTTTATTTCCGAGGATAAAGAGCAAGTGGGATTGGTGTACAAATCGCAGTTGGATGAAGCTGATCTTGCCGAAAAACTTTCCAAAAACCGTGAGCGTGACCGACTTATCGGTTTCAGTATGAACGGAATACACAAAGATGAGCTTGAAATGTCGCTTGCCGACCATCCGATGAAGCGTGTGGGTTCGCAGGGGCAAAATAAGACCTATTTGATTTCGCTGAAACTGGCACAATTCAATTTTCTAAAACAAACCCATGGCGTAAATCCAATTCTTTTATTGGATGATATTTTTGATAAATTGGATGAAAAGCGCGTAACGAAAATCGTAGAACTCGTTGCCGGTGATGAGTTTGGGCAGATTTTTATTTCGGATACCAACAGCAAACATTGGGAAGAAATTTTACCCAAAATCAATCAAAGTTCGCAAATTTTTGAAGTGGTGGATGGGGAGATAGTCTGAACTGGAATGAAAATATTTATTTTATCTTTTTATAAGTAAATTCCATTTTTCCGCTTGGATAATATGTGAAATTTCCGTTCACGCTAAATTCATTTTTCTCTTGATTAACACTGATATGATAAGGCAATTTACCAGCAATACTTGATAGCATATATCTAACGTAAATAGTATCTTTCTTTATTTCATACCAATAAAAACCGCTACCTATTTTTGGAACATAAATATCTTCTCGTAATTCTTTTCCACGCTTTACTTCAAAAGTTGGTTGTGACATATTATTTGAGAAAATAATTGTATCATTTGCATCTGATTTATTTATCCAAGTGCCAAACAAATCATTAGTTCTCAAATTTGCCTTATCTTCACAAGACGTATAAATTACCAGTGAGCAAAAAATCAATAAAAATAAATTTGCTTTTTTTCATAAGTTTTTTGGGTATTAGTTGTTTGCATTCAAAGTTAAACAAAATATATCGAATAGACAACTTGTTTAAATAAAATATTCGGACAATTATCTAATCGGTTCCGCACTTGCTTCCTCTACCCCATTTTGGGCTAATTGTTTCAAGGCATTTTCTACTTTTGCGGTATCCACGTAAATATGTACATCCACAGCTTTTCCCCATTTAACAACGGCTTTCATCACACCGTTATTCACGTAAGGCGCTAATCCTTGGGGCGTTACCGTGTCCTGAAATTCCATCACAACAACGGTATTCCACGGTCCGCCCTGGATAATCATATCCAAAATCTGAAATTTGGAAGGTAGTAAACGAACAAATCGCTGAAACCAAAGCTCCACCTTCGCCTTTTCAAAACGCTCACCCGCCAGCGCGTGATTGCCTTCAAACTGCTGATGCACATTGTCCGCGTAAAGTTTTAGCAAAGAATGATAATTTCCATTGCTGAAATCAGCAAATCCTTTTACAATTTTATTTCGCAGAATAATTTTGTACGGATTGAGGTAAAAACGAGTGATTGGTTTCATTTTATGAGCGTTTATAATTGATGTAAATTCTGATAAAATAAGGTAATAAGGTCGTTACATGCGGATTAAATCTTCTACTAAGGTTGCTTCTGCAAAATAAGGTCTTAAATACCTTATTTCAAAATAAAGTTGACCTTAGTAGAAATAAATTGATGAATGAATATGACCTTATTTCCTTATTCATTCAACAACAGATGATTAAAAACATTATCGGACAAGAATGTCCGACCACCTTATTTTCTTCTTTTCGCATTCTCCTTAAATCCTCCCTTGTGAGGCGTATTTTCCGGTTTTCTTCGAGCTCCGTGCTTCGGGCTTCCCGCTTCTTTATACCAGAAAAAATACTGCCGTTGAGCCAACTTTTCTTCCTTTGTTCTGGCTGTGAAAACCGGTTCAAGCGTGTACGGATGATAGCCGGAATAGTAAATTTCCGTTGCCACGGTCATTGGCGTAGGCGTGAAATCCTGCACTTGTTCCAGGCGGAAATTCAGTTTTTTGGTAATATCGGCAAGTTGCGCCATGTCTTGATTGTGGCACGCCGGATGGCTCGAAATAAAGTACGGTATCAGCTGTTGGTTCAGCCCTTCCTCCTTATTTATCTGCTCGAAAATCTTTTTGAATTGATAGAAATAATTAAACGACGGCTTTCGCATCATATAAAGCACCTGGTCGGAAGTGTGTTCCGGTGCAATTTTCAGTCGTCCGGAAACGTGCCTGCTAATCAGTTCACGCATATATTCCCGCTGACTTTTGGCGGTTTGCTCATCTTTTGTTTCGGCCAAAAGCATATCGTAACGAACGCCACTGCCTATGTATGAGCGTTTTATGCCCGGCAATTTATCCACCGAACGATAAATATCGGTCAATGCACTGTGGTCGATATTCAGATTTTTGCACACCGCGGGATGAATGCACGACGGGCGTTTGCACTTCTCACAAATGCTCAAATCCTTGCCTTGCATATTGTACATATTGGCGGACGGGCCACCCAGATCGCTCAAATTTCCTTTGAAATCTTCGGCTCGGCTGATTTGCTTCACTTCGTCCAAAATGGATTGTTTACTGCGTGAAACAATGAATTTTCCCTGATGGGCAGAAATGGTACAAAACGAACATCCACCGAAACATCCGCGGTGCAAATTCACTGAAAACTTAATCATTTCAAAGGCTGGAACCGGACGGTTTTTGTATTTTGGATGTGGCTGTCGGGTAAATGGTAAACGATAAGTTTCATCCAATTCTTCGGGTTTCCAAGGCGGATATAAAGGATTAATTATAACGAACTTATCCCCCACCCTTTGAACTAATCGTGCACCTTTAATTCGGTTGCTTTCTTCTTCAATGTATCGGAAATTTGACGCGTATTTTTTTTTGTCTTGCAGGCATTCTTCGTGCGAAACAAGTTCCACGGTTTTCGTCTCACTTTCAGGAATTTCCTTGGAAATAAATGCCGTTTGCGGAATTTCGGTGAGTTCGCTTAACTTCCGTCCTTTTTTTAATTCAGCGAGAACGGCTTTCAGCGGTTTTTCGCCCATTCCATACACCAACAAATCGGCTTTGCTATCCACTAAAATGCTCGGTATCAGCTTGTCCGACCAGTAATCATAGTGCGTAACCCGACGCAACGACGCTTCAATTCCACCAATCACAATCGGTACATCGGGATAGAGTTTTTTCAGGATATTACAGTAGGTAATCGTCGCATAATCAGGACGTTTGTGCGCTTCACCGCCGGCTGTATAAGCATCATCCGAACGAAGTCGCTTGTTGGCAGTGTAATGATTTACCATACTGTCCATATTTCCGGCCGTAACGGCAAAAAACAAGCGTGGCACACCAAATTTCTTAAAATCACGCAAATCGTCCTGCCAGTTGGGTTGTGGTACAATCGCCACCCGAAGCCCTTCCGCCTCCATCACACGCCCGATGACCGCCGCGCCAAACGACGGATGATCCACGTAGGCATCTCCGCTGAAAAGCACCACGTCCACTTCGTCCCATCCGCGAAGTTTGAGTTCTTTGGATGTTGTTGGCAGAAAATCGGTCAGTTGATACATAATGTTGTCAGATGTTGGATGTATGATATTTAATATGCAAAGATAGTGATAATGTGCGGTTTATTGAAAAACGGCATTTATTTAACACAAAATAAAATGATAATTTCACGAAATATTATCTGTTAGCGTATGAAAATATTGATATTTTTTAATTAACTTTGGAAGTAAATTTAACATTTTTACGAAGTATAAATTATTTAATCTTTTTAGCATGGAAATCTTACAAACCTTAGAACCTTTGCATCGTGCTTTTTGGTTTATCGCTATTCCGGTCAGCATTATTTTTATCATCCAAACCATCATGACTTTTATTGGTGGTGATGCTATGGATGGGCTGGACGCTGATTTTGACGGTGATTTTAGTGATGCGGAAGCACCATTTCAGCTTTTTTCGCTACGCAATTTAATTAATTTCCTGCTTGGATTTAGCTGGTCGGGAATTGCATTTTATGGCCTAATAACTAATAAAGCATTGCTTTTTATCGTTGCCATTCTTGTCGGAATTGGCTTCGTGGGCATTTTCTTTTTAATAATAAAACAGCTGATGAAATTGGCCGAAGAAAATTCTTTCAAAATGGATGAAACGCTCGGAAAAACCGCCGAAGTTTACTTGACTATTCCGGCAAATAAAAACGGAAAAGGCAAAGTTATTCTTAGTGTAAAAGGCTCAGTCAGAGAACTTGACGCTATGACCGAAAGTGGGGAAGCCATTGCATCACACGCCATTGTACGGGTAAATAAAATTGAAAATGGCAATGTGCTTATTGTTGAGAAAATTTAATTTGTAAACAAAAATTCTAAAATAATACCTTAAAATTATGTCATCACCCTTATTGTTAATTGTAGTTTTAGCTATCGTTGTTTTTGTAACAATTTTAGCGCTTGTATCACGCTTTAAGCGCTGTCCTTCGGACAAAATTCTGGTCGTTTATGGTCGCACGGGCGGCTCTTCCGCAAAGTGTATTCACGGCGGTGGCGCATTTATCTGGCCGGTAGTGCAGGATTTTGCGTATCTGGATTTGAAACCGCTTTCCATTGAAGCCAATCTGACCAACGCACTGAGCCGTCAGAATATCCGTGTGGACGTCCCTTCTCGCTTTACCATTGCTATTTCTACTGAACCGGAAACGATGAATACGGCAGCTGAGAGATTGCTTGGGCTAACTCCTGATAAAATTAAGGAATTAGCATCCGATATTCTTTTCGGTCAATTACGCCTTGTGATTGCCACCATGACGATTGAAGAAATCAATTCCGACCGTGATAAATTTCTGGAAGCCATTTCAAAAGTAGTTGATAATGAGCTACGTAAAGTGGGTTTGAAGCTGATAAACGTAAACGTAACCGATATTAAAGACGAAAGCGGATACATCGAAGCACTTGGAAAAGAAGCTGCTGCCAAAGCCATTAACGAAGCTAAAATTTCTGTGGCTGAGCAAGAAAAAATCGGAGAAACCGGTAAAGCTGTTGCAGATAAAGACCGTGAAATTAACATTGCAACGGCGATGAAAGATGAGCTGATTGGTAAAGCCGAAGCCGACAAACTCACTCGTATCAAAACTTCCGAAGCCAACGCGGTAGCCGTAGAAGGTGAAAATACGGCAAAAATTACCATTGCTCAGTCCGATGCTGCTCGTCGTGAGAAAGAAGCCGAAGCACAACGCCTGGCAACTGCTGCCGAAAAAGTTCAGGAAGCCAAAGCCATGGAAGAAGCTTATCGTGCACAACAATTGGCAGAAAATGCTCGTGCCGAACGTGAACGCTCAACTGAAAATGCGAATATCGTGGTTCCGGCTGAAATTGCGAAGCAAAAAGTGGTTATCGAAGCGGAAGCCGAAGCTGAACGCATTCGTGTGCAAGCCAAAGGTGAAGCCGATGCTATTTTTGCAAAAATGGACGCCGAAGCACGCGGTTTGTACTCTATCCTGACAAAACAGGCACAAGGTTACGGCGACGTAGTGAAAGCAGCCGGTGGCGATCCGGACAAAGCATATCAATTACTGATGATCGAAAAATTGCCAGAACTGGTTAAAACTCAGGTGGATGCAGTTAAAAATCTTAAAATTGATAAAGTTACCGTTTGGGACAGCGGCAATGGAAACGACGGCAAAACTTCAACTGCCAATTTTATGTCGGGCTTGTTGAAAACCATTCCCCCACTCGACGACCTCTTCAAATCCGCAGGAATGAATTTGCCTTCCTACTTAAAAGGACAAGATGTTACTGAAACAGCAGTTCCTGCAGCGGTTGTTGAAGAAAAAGCCGAAGTTGTTGTGGAAGAAGCAGAAGAACCAAAAGTTGAAAAACCTAAAAAGTAGTTTTTACAAATTAAAATTGATAGCCGGACATCACTGTTCGGCTATTTTTATGGGCAGAAATGATTATATTTGTAGATTATTTTTTGAAAATCCATTTCTTATGATTATTTCACAAGCTACCAAAGCCACACCGCAACTCGCCAATGCTTTTCAGCGATTAATCCCACAGCTAAATCCAGCATCACGTGTGCCTAATCAAGCTGATTTGCAGGAAGTTATCGACAATAAAGATACTTTTCTTTTTATCGGAACCGAAAATGATGAAATTGTTGGAACCATTTCGCTTGTAGTTTATAAAATTCCGACCGGAAACAAAGCCTGGATTGAAGATGTGATAGTAGATGAAACCGCGCGAGGAAAAGGTTACGGCAGAAAGCTGATGCTGCACGCCATTGAATTTGCCAAGTCAAGGGGAATTTCAAAAATAAACCTGACTTCTAATCCGACAAGAATTGCCGCGAATAGAATGTACCAACAACTTGGATTTGAGCAATATATTACTAATATGTATCGTTTAGATTTGGAAAAGTAAAAGTTAAATTACTCTGATTTTAAATCTATTTAACAACTCTAATGCAGCGTTTGAGTGCCTTTTTCCATCATATATATAAACAATAATTTCAAATCAATTTATTTATATTTATGAAAAAAATAATCAGTATTTTTCTACTCTTACCTGCAATTGTCCTTACAAGTTGCATGAACAATGACGACGTTTACCTTGATAATTTCAAACTTAGCACAGCACTTTCTATTTTTGTGAAAGATGGGAAAGTTGGAATTACGTCTTTGGTAAATGAAAACAATATTGTTACAACAGAATATTGGATTGACAGCACGAAAAGCTCGGCTGCCGAACTGAAAAAACTCCTGCCTGAAGGTAATTCATACAGAACTTCCATTGACAATTATAATTTAGCAACAACGGTTTACAAAAAAGCAGACGGTTCGTTGGCTGAATATAAATTTCTGCGACATTATTCGCTGGATCCGGCTGATCAACTGCTTTATTTCAAAGATGGAAATCGTGAAGGCATGGATACAACAGCATTAGGTTCTATTCAGTCAGTTGATGCTACGAATGAGGAGGTTTTTGCCGGATTTTTTGGAAGAAGAGAATATTTCGAAAATAGCAACACATTTGTGCCATACAAACCATTCTATTGGGATGGAAAAGATAACTTGGTTTTGCTGCCAATGCCTGCTAATTATTTTTATTTTCAAGGCGTAAGTTGCATTCACAAGTCTGGTGAAGATGTTTATGTAGGAGGAAATATGGATTTCCCGATGTATTGGAAAAACACGCAAATGGTCAGACTTTCTGACAAATACGGCGAAGTAAATCAGATAAAAACGCAAGGCAGTGATGTGTATGTAGTTGGTTTTTACAATAAGAAAAACTCAAACAGCACCGGACACACAGCTTGTTACTGGATTAATAATGAGTTGGTTGAACTGGAAGACAATGCGATTGCTTACAGCATTTTTATTGAAGGAAAAGACGTGTATGTAGCCGGAGCAGTTGGCAGATACGCTGTGGAATACAGAGCTTGTTTCTGGAAAAATGGCAAACGATATATGTTGCCAGATTAGTTTTTCGTTTTCAAAAAATTTAATTTTAGCACAAATAATAATTGATTTGTTGATTATTATTTGTGCTTTTTTTATAGCAAGAATGCAGCTTTGGCGGTAATGCTTTCGTATTTCAGTTTATGAAAACCAACAAAAATGGCGGCGTTCAAGTAACGATTTCCAATTCCATAGCCAATTTCAGTATAAGATTTCATACTCGGTGTGTATAACTGACTGAAATAAAGTCTTTCACGAGCAACTCCCACAGAAAATCCCGGCAAACGAGTGAAAAGAAATTTTGGAGTTTCATACATCAAATGCGCCTGAATATATCGATCGGATGAGTTGAAATGATGTCGCCGCAAAATACTAAAACTGCCTCCTATTCCATCGCCCCAGGTTTCCGGGAAGTAGTATTTCGTGAAGTAAGTAAAATCATTAAAATACTCGTTTTTTACACGGCTAAAAAATCCAAATCCGGCGTGATAACTCAAACTTTTCAGCAGTCCAAAACGAATTCGCTGGTTAATATCGAATTCCATGCGGCTATAGGAAGAAGTTCCGCCCAGAACATCTAAAACACTTTGTGCAAACTCAATTTTGAAAGTTGGATATTCTGAACGAATATACACTTTTTGATTTCGGTCGATGACGTAGTATTGCTCCGGCGTCCAACTTACGCTTACCATCGGCACAAAAGTATATTGCACAGGCAGATAAATGGATGATATTTCGGTTTGAAGTTCAGTTGCATTTTTGTGATTTGGCTCACGGATATGATATTCAATTCCAAGTCCCAGCTGCAGACCGTTGGCAATTTCAATGCTATTGAAAAGTTTGAAACAATAGTCCTTGTAAGTGCTTAGATTGAGGTCTTTTACATCAATTAAATTATCTTTCAAAAGTTGCAGAAAGCGCGAACTATAGGTTGGATTTCCTCGTCCGGCCGAAAGTGATAGATAACCCAATTTAGTTGGTTCGTAGTTCCAAACGCTGCTAATTCCGTAAGTAAGCTGTTTTATTCCAAAAATATAACCTCCGGAAAGATTAATGTTGATGCGCTGCTCGCGTGGCAGATTGAAACCAAGCGCAAATTTCTGTCGGTACGACAAACCATCCTGCGTAGAATATCCAATCATGGATGGATTAAGCAAGCCACTAAAACGAATGTCACCCGATTTGAAACGATAATTCGTATTCAAAACTACGTTTTTCATAAGTCGTAACGTAGCATCCGTTTGCGAATGCATCGAATCTCTTTTGGCTCGCTCAATTCTTGCTAATCGCTCTTTTTCGATGTGATTTTTTAGCATTTCAGCTTCATCATCATTGAGCGGAGTAGTTCTGAGCGTATCCCAGAGAACGGCGTCGTTATTTAAAGGCACCGAATCGAGCCTCATTCTAAAGCTATTTCCCAGGTTAAAGTTTTTTTCAGCCGATTCTTTTGTCTTAAATTCTACGTTCTTGTATTCTATATCAGTTTGATAGGAATTATAAACTTTATTTCCTAAATAGCTGTAAATCTGCACGATATTAAAATTCACCGGAAGAAATTGGTTGTTAATCTTATCTCCCATTTTAATATCAAATGAAAAATCAACAAACAAATCGTTTCCTTCGCCATAAAAACCAAGTACTCGCCAGGTATTGTCTTCTACCATAAAATATCCGCTAATGAGCTGCGGATTTTTATAAATTGGTGTAAAATTGATGGAGTAAATCTTTCGATTGCCCAAATCTTCGACAAAAGCAATGGAATAATTATAATAAACCGAGGATTTTTTTCGGAGTGGCAAATAAAAAATTTCACCGTGAGCACTTTCATCGTACACATCCATACTTATAAAACGGAATGGAAGCAAACCAATGTCACTGCGCTTAGTCAACGTTCCGGTCACATAGTTTATATCCTGCGAGTAGTTATTTGGAGCAGTAAATTTCAATTTACTCACCGATTCGATAAAAGCTTTGTCGTTATTTGGGTCGTGAATAACGAAGTTTGGGATCATACGGGTGTAACGGTACAGAAAATTTTTCTTTTTCGTATCCACAAATGTGCGCATGTAAACATCTGCATCATAAGACTTTGTAACACCACTGTAGGTTTCGGCGGCAAGCATCACATTTTTCATAATACTATCCAGCAAAAGCGAATCAGACGCTTTCAGTTGGAACGAAAATGAAAAATGTGATGCTGCACGCCATTGAATTTGCCAAGTCAAGGGGAATTTCAAAAATAAACCTGACTTCTAATCCGACAAGAATTGCCGCGAATAGAATGTACCAACAACTTGGATTTGAGCAATATATTACTAATATGTATCGTTTAGATTTGGAAAAGTAAAAGTTAAATTACTCTGATTTTAAATCTATTTAACAACTCTAATGCAGCGTTTGAGTGCCTTTTTCCATCATATATATAAACAATAATTTCAAATCAATTTATTTATATTTATGAAAAAAATAATCAGTATTTTTCTACTCTTACCTGCAATTGTCCTTACAAGTTGCATGAACAATGACGACGTTTACCTTGATAATTTCAAACTTAGCACAGCACTTTCTATTTTTGTGAAAGATGGGAAAGTTGGAATTACGTCTTTGGTAAATGAAAACAATATTGTTACAACAGAATATTGGATTGACAGCACGAAAAGCTCGGCTGCCGAACTGAAAAAACTCCTGCCTGAAGGTAATTCATACAGAACTTCCATTGACAATTATAATTTAGCAACAACGGTTTACAAAAAAGCAGACGGTTCGTTGGCTGAATATAAATTTCTGCGACATTATTCGCTGGATCCGGCTGATCAACTGCTTTATTTCAAAGATGGAAATCGTGAAGGCATGGATACAACAGCATTAGGTTCTATTCAGTCAGTTGATGCTACGAATGAGGAGGTTTTTGCCGGATTTTTTGGAAGAAGAGAATATTTCGAAAATAGCAACACATTTGTGCCATACAAACCATTCTATTGGGATGGAAAAGATAACTTGGTTTTGCTGCCAATGCCTGCTAATTATTTTTATTTTCAAGGCGTAAGTTGCATTCACAAGTCTGGTGAAGATGTTTATGTAGGAGGAAATATGGATTTCCCGATGTATTGGAAAAACACGCAAATGGTCAGACTTTCTGACAAATACGGCGAAGTAAATCAGATAAAAACGCAAGGCAGTGATGTGTATGTAGTTGGTTTTTACAATAAGAAAAACTCAAACAGCACCGGACACACAGCTTGTTACTGGATTAATAATGAGTTGGTTGAACTGGAAGACAATGCGATTGCTTACAGCATTTTTATTGAAGGAAAAGACGTGTATGTAGCCGGAGCAGTTGGCAGATACGCTGTGGAATACAGAGCTTGTTTCTGGAAAAATGGCAAACGATATATGTTGCCAGATTAGTTTTTCGTTTTCAAAAAATTTAATTTTAGCACAAATAATAATTGATTTGTTGATTATTATTTGTGCTTTTTTTATAGCAAGAATGCAGCTTTGGCGGTAATGCTTTCGTATTTCAGTTTATGAAAACCAACAAAAATGGCGGCGTTCAAGTAACGATTTCCAATTCCATAGCCAATTTCAGTATAAGATTTCATACTCGGTGTGTATAACTGACTGAAATAAAGTCTTTCACGAGCAACTCCCACAGAAAATCCCGGCAAACGAGTGAAAAGAAATTTTGGAGTTTCATACATCAAATGCGCCTGAATATATCGATCGGATGAGTTGAAATGATGTCGCCGCAAAATACTAAAACTGCCTCCTATTCCATCGCCCCAGGTTTCCGGGAAGTAGTATTTCGTGAAGTAAGTAAAATCATTAAAATACTCGTTTTTTACACGGCTAAAAAATCCAAATCCGGCGTGATAACTCAAACTTTTCAGCAGTCCAAAACGAATTCGCTGGTTAATATCGAATTCCATGCGGCTATAGGAAGAAGTTCCGCCCAGAACATCTAAAACACTTTGTGCAAACTCAATTTTGAAAGTTGGATATTCTGAACGAATATACACTTTTTGATTTCGGTCGATGACGTAGTATTGCTCCGGCGTCCAACTTACGCTTACCATCGGCACAAAAGTATATTGCACAGGCAGATAAATGGATGATATTTCGGTTTGAAGTTCAGTTGCATTTTTGTGATTTGGCTCACGGATATGATATTCAATTCCAAGTCCCAGCTGCAGACCGTTGGCAATTTCAATGCTATTGAAAAGTTTGAAACAATAGTCCTTGTAAGTGCTTAGATTGAGGTCTTTTACATCAATTAAATTATCTTTCAAAAGTTGCAGAAAGCGCGAACTATAGGTTGGATTTCCTCGTCCGGCCGAAAGTGATAGATAACCCAATTTAGTTGGTTCGTAGTTCCAAACGCTGCTAATTCCGTAAGTAAGCTGTTTTATTCCAAAAATATAACCTCCGGAAAGATTAATGTTGATGCGCTGCTCGCGTGGCAGATTGAAACCAAGCGCAAATTTCTGTCGGTACGACAAACCATCCTGCGTAGAATATCCAATCATGGATGGATTAAGCAAGCCACTAAAACGAATGTCACCCGATTTGAAACGATAATTCGTATTCAAAACTACGTTTTTCATAAGTCGTAACGTAGCATCCGTTTGCGAATGCATCGAATCTCTTTTGGCTCGCTCAATTCTTGCTAATCGCTCTTTTTCGATGTGATTTTTTAGCATTTCAGCTTCATCATCATTGAGCGGAGTAGTTCTGAGCGTATCCCAGAGAACGGCGTCGTTATTTAAAGGCACCGAATCGAGCCTCATTCTAAAGCTATTTCCCAGGTTAAAGTTTTTTTCAGCCGATTCTTTTGTCTTAAATTCTACGTTCTTGTATTCTATATCAGTTTGATAGGAATTATAAACTTTATTTCCTAAATAGCTGTAAATCTGCACGATATTAAAATTCACCGGAAGAAATTGGTTGTTAATCTTATCTCCCATTTTAATATCAAATGAAAAATCAACAAACAAATCGTTTCCTTCGCCATAAAAACCAAGTACTCGCCAGGTATTGTCTTCTACCATAAAATATCCGCTAATGAGCTGCGGATTTTTATAAATTGGTGTAAAATTGATGGAGTAAATCTTTCGATTGCCCAAATCTTCGACAAAAGCAATGGAATAATTATAATAAACCGAGGATTTTTTTCGGAGTGGCAAATAAAAAATTTCACCGTGAGCACTTTCATCGTACACATCCATACTTATAAAACGGAATGGAAGCAAACCAATGTCACTGCGCTTAGTCAACGTTCCGGTCACATAGTTTATATCCTGCGAGTAGTTATTTGGAGCAGTAAATTTCAATTTACTCACCGATTCGATAAAAGCTTTGTCGTTATTTGGGTCGTGAATAACGAAGTTTGGGATCATACGGGTGTAACGGTACAGAAAATTTTTCTTTTTCGTATCCACAAATGTGCGCATGTAAACATCTGCATCATAAGACTTTGTAACACCACTGTAGGTTTCGGCGGCAAGCATCACATTTTTCATAATACTATCCAGCAAAAGCGAATCAGACGCTTTCAGTTGGAACGAAAATGAAAAAATCAGGAATAGTATGTAGAATTTTAAGAGCCGCGCCATAGTAAAATAAAAACGTATTACAAACTTACGTATTTTATTTTAGAAAATAATCTTTCTGCTACATATCTGATGAAAAAAATGCATTCTGTATAACTTCATTATCAGATTTCTGCGAAATGAATAGTTTATCAGTTAGCTATTAGAAAGTTAAATCAGCTTTTTATTTTTTTTAAGTCAGCGTTTGTCCCTAACTTTGCAGCCGTTTTATAAAAAAATCGAATTCTCATGCTCAGTGAAGTATTAACAAAAGATATTAATGAGTTACAGTCAACTCCTATCGTTCAGCAAACCTCCTTCTGGTCGGTAGTTAAGAAAAAACTCGGTGCTTCTACCATTGCTATCAATTTTAAATCCAAAGAATCATTTATCTATCATACGCCTTCGGAGCATGATGATATTATTGTGTCGGATTTGCTGGTGATTTTGCAGAAAATTGACAGAGATCACAGCATCGCTTATGTGCCTTATGGACCGGAATTGGAGCCTGCGGAGGAGTTTCAGGGAATGTTTTTGGAAGAATTATCAGAAAGTATTCGCTCCTACCTTCCTAAAAACTGCATCATGATCCGCTATGATTTGCTTTGGGAATCGTATTGGGCGAAGGAAGCTGATAACTTCGATGAGAACGGTCATTGGCTGGGTGAACCGCAAATTGCAACGCAAGAACTGCGATTTAACTTTAATACTGTTAACTGGAATTTCCGCAAAGCCAGTTTTAATATTTTGCCTTCCAACACCATTTATTTGAATTTGAATAGAAAAACGGAGGACATCATCGCTTCCATGAAGCCTAAAACACGCTACAACATTAAATATTCACTCAAAAAAGGAGTTGTGGTGAAAAAAATGGGCGTGGAAAACATCGATATTTGGTATGATCTTTACAGGCAAACTGCCGAGAGAAATAATATTTTCCTGAACGACATTAAATATTTTCAAGCAGTACTTACCACCAAAATCAACGATACTAAATCACCTGCCGATGTAAAACTTTTGGTGGCTGAATACGAAGGTAAACCGCTGGCAGCCATGTTTTTGATTATCACCGGAAAGCGCGGAACGTACCTTTACGGCGCATCTTCCACAGCTCACAGAAATCTGATGGCAACTTACGCTTTGCAATGGGAAGCCATAAAAACCTCGAAAGAAAAAGGCTGCACAGAATACGATATGTTTGGAGTATCGCCGGGACCGGACAAAAATCACCCGATGTATGGATTATATCGCTTCAAAACCGGATTTGGCGGAAATATTTTTCACAGCATGGGAAGCTGGGATTATCCGCTGAATATGGAAAAATACAATGTATTTGTGGCGACCGAATTACATAGTCAAGGCTATCACAACGGCAGATAAACGAAAAATTAATCTTCTTTTTTCTCTTCTTCAGGCGCGTCAAATTCCACAATTACTTCGTTTCTTGGAATTTCGCTGTATTTTTGATGGCGTTTGATGTAAAATTCATAAATAATAGAACTTTGCGAAATGGTTTTGAATGACGAGCGAACCGATTTCAGAATATTTTCACTTCGCTTGGCAGCATAGCTTTCCTGCATATTTCTGAAATCCGTGCGAGCATCAGTAATTGCTTTCAGATGTTCCGGTTTACGCTGAAGCAGCATCACAAACGCAGCCAAATTATCCAGATAAAAACGCACGTCAAAGGTCTTTTTCAAGCTTTTATGCGGTAAATTTTTATACAGCATCAGCAGATTATTTCTGAAATTCAGATAGGTTTTTCGTGGATTATCAGCATTCAAAGTGCCGCCGCCGATATGGTAAACCACACTTTCCGGATTGCATACCACGCGTCTGCCACGACTATTTATCCGCCAGCAAAGATCAATTTCTTCCATGTGCGCAAAGAAATCTTCATCAAAAGCTCCGGCGTTCCAAAAATCGTCTTTTCGGATGATAAAACACGCTCCTGAAGCCCAGAATACATCTTTTATATCATCATACTGACCTTTATCCTCTTCCAAAACATGGAAAATTCTACCGCGGCAAAAGGGATAACCAAATTTATCGATAAATCCTCCGGCAGCACCAGCGTATTCAAAATAATTCCGATTGTGATAAGAAAGAATTTTCGGTTGGCAAGCAGCTACACTGGGATTAGCTTCCATATAGCTGTAAAGCACTTTTAACCAATCTTTTGTCACTTCCACATCCGAATTTATCAGCACGTAATAATCGCTGTTGAGCTTTTCCAGCGCACGATTGTATCCTCCAGCAAAACCATAATTTTTATCTAAAACAATCGTTTTTACCGAATTTGAATAGTTATTTTTCAAGAATTCCAACGAATCATCCGTGGAAGCATTATCAGCCACAACTATCTCAGCCTGAGGCATATCTTTAATGCTATCAAGTAAATAAGGAAGAAAATCCTCCAGGTATTTTTTTCCGTTCCAATTAAGTATAACTACCGATACAGTCATTTAAATTCAAATACTAAGCTATTATTAAGTATTTCGAGTGTATTTCCATCTTTTATGCGACCAGAGCCAGATAGCAGGATTTTTTCTAATATCCTCTTCGAGCATTCGCATATATTTTTCACTTATTTCAAATGGAGCCTCCGCCTTTGGATTGTCTGAAATCAGCACCAGTTCGCATTCGTAATGTCCACGTCTGGGTTTTGCAACTTTGACATAATAAACCGGAAAATCAAATTTTTTCGCCAGTTGTTCCGCTCCGGTTATCACGGCTGTATGCTGATTGAGAAATTGCGTATAATAATGGATGCTGTCTCTGCGTGGTGATTGATCGGAAACCATCCCGAACATACCCAATCTTCCTTCTTTTTTCATATTGACCATTTCGCGCAACAAACTTTTCATTTCTATATTTCTTGCACCGAAATGACTTCTAATTTTGAAAATAATTTTATCAGAGACTTCACTGGTCTGTTGTTTATAAACCTGATATACAGGTTTATCTTTCGGAAGATTTAAAGAAAAAGACGAAGTCCATTCCCAGTTTCCAAAATGCGAATTTTGTAGAATAATGCTTCGGTTTTCATTGTAATGATTTACAGCATCCTGATAATTTCGGTATACCATCCGCTTGTTGATTTGCTTTTCATTCATCCCCAAAAGCTTAAAACTTTCAAAAATCAAATCGCAAAAATGATGATAAAAATCTCGCTCAATTTTGCGAAGTTCGGTCTCTGATTTTTCGGGAAATGAATAAAACAAATTATCTCTGACTACTTTTTTTCTGTATTTAGCCACTTTATAAACAATTAGATACGTAAAATCCGAGAGTAAATAAATTACAGGAAAGGGCAGCAAAGAAACTAGTTTTACAAACGCGAAAGCAATATAATACATCTTCTATTTATATGTAAAAACACCCCAACATTAGATGCTAAGGTGTTTCACAAAAAATTAAATTAGTTTTATTCTTCATCTTCGGAATAAATCCCCAACGATTTTCCGTACTCATATTCTCCATCCAGAATAAGTTGTATTTCGTCTTCGTTCAGATTAATTCCATCTTTTTTGGCAGCTTTAACAGCATATTTCAGCATATCCTCTTCGTCAATGCTGGCTTCTTCTGTAGAATCCTCACTAATCAAGCCTTTTTCATCATAATAGTCATACAGAACATCCAAAATATAGTTTACAACGTCCTCGTTGACACGTTCTTTAAGTTCATCCGGTATCAGTTTCAAGATAAATTTTACGGCCTCGTCGTCATCGTAAATCAATAAATCGTCTTCTTCAGTTTTCATAATGATGATTTTTAATGAATTAGTATTTTTATTTTCTGATTTCAAAGATAGATATTATTTCTTATAAATTCTTCGATTTTTTGATTTATTAATGAAAATGCTTTTTTATTCTCGGCACAATTTTAGTTTATATAAAAATAGATTTCACTCAATCTTCACGCACTCAAGCATTCTGTGAAAAAGAAATGAGTGATATTTTTAAGTTACAGAGAAAAATAATTATCTTTGCAACATTCAGCAAATCGGTTTGTCGCTCCAATTCACTTTGGGGAGGAAAGTCCGGGCAACGCAGAGCGCCATATTTCCTAACGGGAAGCTGTCAGCGATGGCAGAGTAGCGTAACAGAAAATAACCGTCCGTCAGCCGACGGGTAAGGGTGAAAAGGTGAGGTAAGAGCTTACCGGAGTTTGTGGCGACACAGATTGCCGTACGCCTTATGGGTTGCAAGATCATGTAAACCGACGCTATCAGGCTTGCTCGGCCGATGTCGGAGGGTAGATTGCTCAGATTTCGTCAGCAATGGCGAAACCAGATAAATGACAAACATCCGTCTCAGGATGGATACAGAACCCGGCTTATAGATTTGCTAATTTTTTATATTATTTACAGAAAATATGAAGAAACTGACCGATTGGATTAAGTTTGCGTTCAATTTTGTGCGCTATGATATCTGGAGAATTACCGGCAACGAGCTTTCCAGAACGCGTCGCATTTTTTATAATATTATAAAGACTGTTTATCTTTCTATTCGCGGCTTTGCCAAAAATCGCTTGGGAATTCGTGCCGCTGCGCTCACCTACTCCATTTCGTTTGCTATTGTTCCGCTTATTGCTTTAGTTTCTGCGGTTGCAAAAGGATTTGGTATCGAAAATACTATTGAAACTGCGCTACAAGACACTTTTGAAGCACAGGCAAGCATCGTTCCATCCATCATGGAGTTTGTACGAAAATACCTTGATTCAATGAGTGGCGGCGTATTTTTGGGAATTGGATTTGCCATTTTGGTGTACTCGGTTTATAATCTTTTTGCACAAATCGAAACCGCGCTTAACAGTATCTGGCAAGTGCAAAAATCTCGCTCCATTCTGAAGCAATTTACACTTTATTTTTCGGGTTTATTGATATTTCCAATTCTTTTGGCAGTGAGCAGCGGTCTTTCCATTTATATCAATAACATCCTGAAATCCACATTTTTATTCCAGGTTTTTACGCCGTTTATGAAATTCTTCGTTTCATTAGTTCCGTATATTACCAGCGGTTTGTTGTTTACATTGATTTATCAAATTGTGCCTAACACGAAAGTCAGATTTGTGAATGCGCTGATAGCGGGAATGATTACGGGGATTATTTTCCAGCTTTTCCAGGGACTTTATGTGAGCGGACAGATTAATCTTACTCGCTACAACGCTATTTATGGAGGTTTCGCAGCCATTCCGTTGCTATTGCTTTGGCTGAATATTTCATGTTTGATTTTCTTAATCGGAGCCGAAATTTCCTATGCTTCGCAAAATCTCCGACACTTTGATTATGAGGTGGATACGGACAATATCAGCAGACGCTACAAACGAAATTTGACACTTTTTGTTACTTATGTAATTGTAAAACGCTTCCAGGCAAACGAGCCGCCAATGACTGAAGATCAAATTGTAAGCCAATACAAACTTCCCATCAGGCTGCTCAATCAAATTCTTACGGATTTGACAAACTCAAATATTCTTGCCACCACAGAAACCACAAAAGGCGTAAAAGCATATCTTCCGGCTTTGGATATCAATCAGCTTTCACTGAAAACGCTGGATCACAAACTGGATATGAACGGCGCTGAATTATTTCTTGAATATAAAAACGAAGAAATGGATGCTTTCTGGCAAAAAATGCTTGCCATCCAAATAAAATCGGATGCTATCAGAGATGAGATTTTGATAAAAGACTTATAAGGAATTTTGCTTGTGACAATAATAAAATATTCATAGATGGGAACTTTTAGTTCCCATTATTTTTTGATACTTAGAATTATCTATCGTCTCTAAACATAATTTAGCACTGCGACTTACAAAAAACCGCAAAATTTTAACTATCTTTGCATGAATTTTTACGTTTGAAACTAAGCTTATTAAAGCAGTGATAATCTGACATTTATCAAACGTATTTCAAATCAATTAGAGTATTAATATTAAAAAAATAATGTTTCAAAACAGAAACAGAACACAAAAAGATGGGAATTGGTGATTTTATAAAAAAAATTATGGGCAACAAAGCCCAGCGCGATATGAAAGAAATATCGCCGGAAGTGGAGAGAATCAGAGCGGCGTATGAAAAAATTAAAACGCTTAGCAACGATGAGTTGCGTGCCCACACAGAGGTTTTGAAAGCGAAAATTCAGGAAGCTATCGCTCCGGATCAAGCACAAATTGATGATTTAAAATCAAAAATTGAAGAAACAGAACTGCACCTTCGTGAAAAAATCTACAACGAAGTTGATAAGATAGAAAAAGAAATTACAGAGAAAATCGAGAAAATCTTGGAGGATATTCTTCCGGAAGCATTCGCGATTGTGAAAGATACTGCCAGAAGATTTACCGAAAATGCTGAAACGGTTGTTACGGCAACAGATTTCGACCGTGATTTGGCTGCAAAGTTCGATTTTGTGCGCATCGAAAACGACAAAGCCATTTACAAAAACGAATGGACAGCCGGTGGAAACCTTATCAAATGGGAAATGATCCACTACGATGTGCAGCTTTTTGGTGGTGTGGTACTTCACAGAGGCAAAATCGCCGAAATGGCAACCGGTGAAGGAAAAACCTTGGTGGCTACCCTACCCGTTTTCTTAAATGCACTGACACACAGAGGGGTTCACGTAGTAACGGTGAACGATTACCTGTCCAAACGTGACTCGGAATGGATGGGTCCACTTTATATGTTCCACGGACTTTCTGTAGATTGTATCGATAAGCACCGCCCAAATTCCGAAGAACGTCGCCAGGCCTATTTGTCAGACATCACATTCGGAACAAACAACGAATTTGGTTTCGACTACCTGCGTGATAATATGGCAACTAGCCCGCTTGATTTGGTTCAGCGTTCGCACAATTACGCTATTGTCGATGAGGTCGACTCGGTTTTGATTGATGATGCTCGTACGCCTTTGATTATTTCCGGTCCAATTCCGAAAGGCGAAGATCAGCTTTTTGACGAACTTCGTCCGAAAGTAGAAAAACTGGTGAGCGCTCAGCGCCAATTGGTTACAAAATACCTTGCCGATGCTCGTGCTCAAATGAAATCGGAAGATGAAAAAGTTCGCGAAGAAGGTACATTGGCACTTTTCCGCTCGTACAAAGGGATGCCGAAAAACAAACCGCTTATCAAATATTTGAGTGAACAGGGCGTAAAAACGGCGATGATGAAGACGGAAGAGATTTATATGGAGCAAAATAACCGTCGGATGCCGGAAGCTACCGACCCGCTTTATTTTGTTATCGACGAGAAAAATAATTCCATCGAAATGACGGACAAAGGGATTGACCTGATTACAGGAAATTCGGATGATCCGCTGCTTTTCGTACTTCCAAATGTGGGAGATGAAATAGCAGAACTGGAAAAAAATACTACCCTTTCTAAAGAAGAAAAACAGGCTAAGAAAGACGAAATTCTACAGAATTATTCCGTAAAATCCGAACGTGTTCACACCATCAATCAGCTTTTGAAAGCCTACACGCTTTTTGAGCGCGATGTGGAATACGTGGTAATGGACAATCAGGTAAAAATTGTGGATGAGCAGACCGGACGTATTATGGATGGTCGCCGCTATTCCGATGGATTGCACCAAGCCATTGAGGCTAAAGAAGGCGTAAAAGTGGAAGCTGCTACGCAAACTTTCGCTACTATCACGCTGCAAAACTACTTCCGTATGTATCACAAACTTTCGGGTATGACCGGAACGGCGGAAACGGAAGCAGGCGAGCTTTGGAATATCTACAAATTGGATGTGGTGGTGATTCCTACCAACCGCCCGATTGCCAGAAATGATATGGAAGACCGTGTTTATCGCACAAAACGCGAAAAATACCAAGCGGTTATCGAGGAAGTTGAGAGACTAGTTAATGCCGGAAGACCGGTTCTGGTCGGTACTACATCGGTGGAGATTTCTGAACTTTTGAGCCGAATGCTAAACGGCAGAAATATCAAACACAATGTATTGAATGCCAAATTGCACCAGCGTGAGGCAGACATCGTAGCTGAAGCCGGACGAAGAGGAACGGTAACCATTGCTACGAATATGGCCGGTCGTGGTACTGACATTAAGCTGTCGCCGGAAGTGAAAGCCGCCGGAGGTTTGGCCATTGTAGGTACAGAGCGTCACGAAAGCCGCCGTGTGGACCGTCAGCTTCGCGGTCGTGCCGGACGTCAGGGAGACCCGGGTTCTTCTGTGTTTTATGTATCACTGGAAGATGATTTGATGCGTCTCTTCGGTTCCGAAAGAATTTCGGGAATGATGGACAAAATGGGCTTCAAAGATGGTGAAGTAATTGAGCATAAAATGATTTCAAACTCAATCGAACGCGCTCAGAAAAAAGTAGAAGAAAACAACTTCGGTATTCGTAAGCGTCTGCTTGAATACGATGACGTGATGAACGCGCAACGGGAAGTTATTTACGGAAAACGTCGTCATGCACTGATGGGCGAACGTATCGGGATGAACATTTCCAATATGATTTACGATGGAGCTGAAACGCTTGTGGAAAGTGCCAAGGGCAACGAGGATTTCGAAGAATTTGAAATGGATTTGATGAAAATCTACGCGATGGATTCACCTGTCAATGAGGATGAATTCAGAAGTACACGAAGCAAAGCTTTATCTGAGATTGTAGCCGAAGAAGCTCACAAAACCTACAAACGCAAAACCGAAAAAATGGCATCCATTGCCAATCCGGTTATCAAAGATATTTATGAAAATAAAGGCGATCAGTTCGAGAGCATTCTAATTCCTATTACAGACGGTAAACGTGTTTTCAACATCACTACCAATCTGAAAGCGGCTTACAACAACGAAGGACGTGAAGTAATCAAGGATTTTGAAAAACAAACTTTGCTATTCGTAATTGATGATGAGTGGAAAGAGCATTTGCGTCAGCTGGATGACCTGCGTCAGTCTGTACAAAATGCGAGCTACGAGCAAAAAGATCCGCTTTTGATTTACAAATTAGAATCATTCGGACTTTTCAAAGAAATGGTGAACAGCGTCAACCGCAAAGTGCTTTCTATCCTGATGCGCGGTCAAATCCCAACACGCGATCCGAAAGAAGTTCGCCAGGGTGAGCAACAACGCCGCTCGGATTACAGCAAATATCGCACGCAGAAAGATGAAATTGCATCCAGAACCGGCGATAATGGCAACGACCCAACCAGACAAGATACACGCGAAATACAAAAACCGGAACCAATTCGTGTAGAGAAAAAAGTAGGAAGAAACGATCCTTGCCCTTGCGGAAGTGGAAAGAAATTCAAAAACTGCCACGGAGCAATGTAGATTGTTGATTGGTTAATAAGTTGATTAGTTGATTAGTTGATTGGTTCCTTCGAAGCTTTGCTTGTCGGGATGCCGATATTTATCATCGACAATGATTCGTTGATTGAGTTTATTAATTAGTTCTAAATATCTTGGATCTATTAAGTCTTGGCTCTATAAGTCTTGG
>CAZCIU010000034.1:26903-29189 GCA_964498765.1 uncultured Paludibacter sp.
TAAGTCTTGGTTCTTTTAAGTCTTGGTTCTAAAAATCTAAATTATGCTACTAAATTTTATTACCTGGGATGTAAATCCTGAATTATTTTCGATTGGTCCGCTGACGGTACGTTGGTACGGTGCACTTTGGGCTTTAGGAATATTTTTGGCATTAATGATTGTAAATAAACTTTACAAGCACGAAAAACATCCCGAAAGCTGGATGGATAAGCAATTCTTTTACGTTGTAATCGGAACAATTGTTGGTGCCAGATTAGGGCATTGTTTATTTTACGAATGGTATTTACTTCCCGAACCGGTTCAGATTTTGGGAATGACATTTAAATATGGTAATCCATTTTTGGCAAAACCATGGGAAATGCTTTATGTGTGGCAAGGCGGATTGGCAAGCCACGGTGGCGCATTGGGTATCATTCTTGCCATGTATTTTTACGACAAAAAAGTTACCCACAAAGGCTTTATCTGGGGATTTGACCGTTTGGTAATCGGTGCAGCTATTACAGGCGCTTGCATTCGTTTGGGAAATCTGATGAATTCTGAAATCTACGGAAGCGTAACCGATATGCCCTGGGGCTTTATCTTTGTTCGCGACCCGCAAGGCGACGGACTTCCGCACCACCCTACTCAAATTTACGAAATGCTTTATTGTCTGGTGACATTTGCCGTGACCTGGTGGATGTACTGGAAAAAACAAGCATACAGACGTGTTGGATTGATTTTCGGCGTATTCTTAATTGGAATTTTCGGAACACGATTCTTACTGGAATTTATCAAACTGGATCAGGAAGCATTCGAAGGTGGAATGTGGCTCAATATGGGACAAATTCTGAGTATTCCATTTATCATCTGGGGCTTGTATCTGATATTTTTCTATAGCAAGAAACATATTCAGCCCGAGATAGTTGTGCCGGAGCAAACCGAAAAAATGCGTCAGCCAAAAATGAAAAAACAAAGAAAACAATAATTAATTAAAACATATTAGATTTTTTAGTGTTATAGTGACCTTGACTTTGATGAAAAGTCAAGGTTCTTATAATAAAATAGTTAAGTTTCGTTCAAAAAAATGAATATAGAAGAAGTAAAACCCTACAATCAGGACGAGGACAAAACCTCACAGTTGAGCCGAATGTTTAATACAATTTCGGCAAAATACGATCGATTTAACGACATTATGAGTTTGGGATTGGCCAGAAAATGGAGAAAAAGAGCCATTAAAGCTCTGAAACCCTACAATCACGACACAATTCTTGACATTGCCGCAGGAACAGCGGATATTGGCATCAAAGCGTTCGAATACATTCATCCTAAGCACATTACAGGAATTGATGTTTCGGACAAAATGCTTGAGATTGGTAAAGCTAAAGTGGCTGAAGCCGGACTTAGCGACAAAGTAACTTTGTTGGTTGAAGATGTGAGCAAAATGAGTTTTGCGGATAACACCTTCGATTCGGCGATTACTTCCTTTGGCATCCGAAATTTCGACAAACTGGAAGCAAGTATGCAGGAAATTCACCGTGTACTTAAAAAAGGCGGAGTATTTGTAATTTTGGAAATGAGCGAACCGAAAACGCCAATTATCAAACAAGGCTATCTGCTCTACATCAATACATTGATTCCATTTGCCGTAAAGACATTTTCCAACGACCCGAAAGCCTACAAATACCTGATGCACTCGATGGAAGCATTCCCTCAGGGTAAGGAACTAATGGCAATTTTGAAACGAAACGGCTTTAAAACCTTGAAATACAAAACGTATTTTATGGGAGTTTGCAGCCTGTATGTCTTGGAGAAAGAATAATTTCAAATAATAATTTATGCATAAAAAATTGCCTAAGTTTACACTTAGGCAATTTTCATTTTAAATAGTTAACGTATGATTGAGATTGTCGGCTATATTTTCCCGTAAAGAATATATCCCTTTTAGGGAATTCTTATTCAATACATTTCAATTGATAATAATTTCCAACGGAAAATTAAAGAGCTTTCACTCAAGTATAAAATTTAATACTCACGTTAGTTTATAAAATTCTACTTCTCGTCAAAATTTGTTCCTCTGTGCGAAGCGTCGCAGAATGGTTTGTTTTTACTTAATCCGCAACGGCAGAAAAACGTATTGCCACACATTTGTTGTTCTTCACTTCCCGGCAAAATCAATTTGAAATCACCCGAGATTACCATGGGACCACCCTTTGCAATTTTTACTTTTAATTCTTCCATATTTTTTTGTTGTTTAAGCGTTTGGATGTTTGGTTGTTTAATTGTTTTAAGAAGTTTGATAAGTTTGAA
>CAZCIU010000035.1:0-10182 GCA_964498765.1 uncultured Paludibacter sp.
ATTTGTTTTTGTAATCATTTGTAAAAATAATACATTCTTCGCCCGTGGTGCAGGTCATATTGTGATATTCAGTAGTGAATTCAATCATGGAACTTCTGCTGAAATTTGCATCTTTTGTTTTCTCAGAAAGCAAAGGATAATCTTTGAAAATATAAGATAAAACGCCTTTATAGCGATTGTCAACTGCTAGTTTCCTGTTTTCCAGTACTTTGTCCGGCTTTTTGCTTACCGGAATTAATTTGCCGGAAGTATCTTCGAAAAAATAATATTCTTCATTTTCAATTGGTAAGTAATACAAGTTGAGCATTCCTTGCACCAAATATTCCAGAAAATAATTTTCTGCAATTCCATTTATTTCCACATTCTTTGAAACATAATATTTCCCGATATCTAAAAAACGGTAAGCTTTGATATCACCGGGTTTCATTTCTGTAATATTGGAGTTGAGAAATTCCTTGTACCTGCAAAGCGTAGAATTGTAACTATTGGTACGAAAGTCAATATATCCGTTAAGGGTATCGTTGTCATTTGTGATGACATAGCCTTTTACGAAGTTGTCTTGAGAATATACTCCTGCTGCTATTATTAAACAGAGTAATATAAATAATTGTCTCATTTCTTTGGTTTTTGTAGTTAGCGTTTTTTGAGCGGTATCAAGTTCAGAAAATTTAGCATTCGAATTCAAACTCTTAGTGTTCTGTAAAAGAAGTAATCTTTTTGTTTTGTGTTCCAGTCGCAGATTATTTCTTTGATAGAATGAATGATTTAGTATTTCAGCTATTTAATTAGTTGACTTTGCTTTGAAAATAAAGTTGATGGATACATAAAAAGCTGATTATTTATTGCAATCAGCGTATAATTTCCACTTTGTGATGAAAAAATCTCAGAAGCATTTCCTCCCGAAAATTTCGTTTCTGTCTGATTGTCAAAAGAAATCAATCTTAAATCATACGTGAGTGCTAATGGATAATTCGGTTCGTTTTTTATCAAGGCTGCAGAGCTAGTTATTTTACTGCCCTCAAAAAGAACGGATTTAAAATTTGTAATATCAAAAAGCTGAATTTTTGGGCTTATGCTAGAGTAAAGCATTTGGTATTTTTAAAAATTTGCTGAATAAAAATGTTCCAAATTAGTATAAAGATTTCTACTTGCTGTTTTTGTTCCGACATCGAAAAGGTAACTAATAATAGCTCCTGAAGAATTGGAGCCCATAAAGACAAATTTTTGATAATTATTAGCTAACCGAATTTTTCCTCTTGGAATAATCATATCCGGATGTGCTGTATAAAATAAATTTTTAATGCTAAGCACTTCTATTTGATGATTGTCTGCAGAATTGATTGAGTAAATATTATCGGCTAATATTATTCCAAATCCATTGTCATCAAAAGCTAAACAACCGCTCATTTTACTATCCAGAGCTATTTTAGATTTTAGTGTTCCGCTCTCAGCATCAAAAATGTCGATAGCTGCATTTTGACTTGAGCCTTTGTAATTGATGTAAGACAAATAGATTGAATTATTATATGAATTATAGATCATGTACTAGACGTACTGATCAATTGGGATTGAGCGGAGTTTCTTGAAATCGGATGTGCTGAATTGTTCCAAAAACGAATTTCTATATTCAGAATTCAGTACCCAGAAGTATTTTTCGTCTTTTGTAAATACTATGTCATTTATAAAAGGAACTGTATATAAATGTTTCCCAAGAAATAAAGAAACATTCTCATTAAAAGTGATTTTATTGCCATCTGAATCTACTACTTTAAGCGTAAGTTCGCTAGTTGAGAAAAGATCAAGCTTTAAATTGTCAAAAATAACCGATTTTTTATCCGGTGAAATGGTATAACTGACAGAATTTGAGTTTAGAATGGCAGATTCAACAGAAACTTCACGAGAAAAACTAACGTAAGGATTCGTGTCATACTGCGTTGTGGCTCCATCCTTTTTCCAATAATCCACAATTCTTAAAACAGGTCCTGCCAGCTGTATGATTTTGAATGTTTTACTAAGATTGTACGGACCGGAAATGATAATTTCTGCCGTTCTTGCATCTGCAATTTCGTTTGTATCACATTTGAAAGTTAAGTAATTGTTGTTTTTACTAATATGCAACCAACTTTCGTTTACGTATTTAACGTCAATTTCATTATTCGTTTTTACTTCCAAATGAAATGTGCCGCCAAAGTTTTGGAAAATATGCTCTGAAGTTTCCAGTTCTATAAATGCCGCTTCAGAATATGACTGAAGCTGAATGTCTTTTTGAATTTTCTCACCTTTTTTGATCATTGATTCGACAGATTTCGACAAATATCCTTCTTTTGAAAAATTTATTATGAAAATTCCGCTTTGAGTAAATGAAATGGAGTAAGTGCCATCGGATTTTGTCAGCATAGTTTGTGTGCCATCAATTGTTTGGTAAGCGATGTTCACATTCTCAATGGGTTTTCCACCTGAATCGGTAACTTTACCGCTAACGATGGAAGTTTTGATATCCTTATCAAAAATACATGCTGAAAAGCTAATTGCCAGCAACAGGATTATTCCGAAATTATAGAGTTTTGACTTCATAGATTTCTTATTTTGAAACTTGTTTCATGACAAATATATCGATTGATTGCAGGCCGCTTCCCAATGTGGAAGCAATAACTTTGATGTAACCTGTATCTTTGTCGTAGTAAAAGCGAGCTCGGCTGATAGATGATTTCAGTTTGATAGAACTCACGTCGTAACGTGACTCCAATTTCACCAAGCCTTTAGAATTTCCATAAATAAAAGGAGCATTTCCGTTTTCATCTATCTTTCCGGTTTCGATGCAAAGAATTCTCTGAGCTCCTCCGCCGATCTTAGCATATTTGGCGTTTTGAAGTACTCTCAAGTTCCAAAACAGCACATTTCTATCATCGCCTACCGAAAGCATTTGCTCACCGTAATCATAAAAACTAAAGTCGCGTATCCAATTTGTGGAAGCCAGCAATTCTTCCATCAGCAAATAACTTTCAGCATTGTAAATTCGATTTTTTTTATCGGCTGCTGCAATTGCTATCAGGTTTCTATTTGGCTCAAAATCCACTTTAAGTACATCGTTTCCAAATTCAGTAAATTCTTTCAACAGTTTTTTTGAACTAATCTCAAAGAGATAAGTTCTTGAATTGGAGCAACCATAAAGAACTTTTTTACCGTTCGGTGAAAATTCTATATCGGTAATAATTCCGGTGGAATAGTCGATTTTTTGAATGATGGAGCCGGTCTTCAAGTCCCAAATATTGACTATGCTGTCTCTTCCGCCACTTGCCAGCATGCTTCCATCTTTTGAAAGTGCTAAGGTCAATATTTTCTGAGAATGACCGTTTTTTAGTTCACCTAATTTTTCGAAAGTTGTAGAAGAAAAAATCTTTATATCATTTCCATCTGTACTGTAAATTAATTCATTATCAGCAGATAAACAGAAGTCGTGAATGAATTTCTCATCGGTCTGAAATTTTACAATTTTCCCTTGATTTGCCGAAAAAGCAAATTGAGAAATAAAGCAAAAAACAAGAAGCAAATATAGTTTAATTTGTTTCATTTTTCTAGTAATTAAATCGTTTGGTTTTCGAGATGTTAAATTTCAATCCGACGCTCAAATTAAGCATATTAAATTGATTTTCAATATGAATAGGAGAATTAACAAAACTTTTTTGAGCTGATGCTTCTGCAAATATTCCGAAATAGTTGCTAAGGCTGAATTCAATGCCTGCACCAGCTTTTACACCAAATGAAAGGTCGTTTGATTTCAAAGAATTGGTGCCGCCAACAATTGTAAATACCGCCGGATTGTTCAACGAAATCATTGAAAATCCAATTACAGGAGCCGCTTCGGCATAAAGTTTTATTCGGTTTTTCCAGGAATTTTCTGCAAACGAAGTGTGAATTTGCGCCAAAAGCGAAATTAAAATCATATTTACATTGGAAGCATTGTAGCTAATGTAATCCTTATGTTCCCAGTAGTTTGCAAGATTGTAGCCAATGGAAATTCCAGCAGAAAAATTGGGTTTAATAACATTAATGTATTTTGCAGAAGCACCAATTACGTTCGAAAAATTTGGATAAAACAGTGCTGCTACCATGGAATTGTCGTTGTACGTTTTTTCACCAACAAGAAATGACTTATTTGCCGATAAGTACAGATTGGATTTATCCTCATACAATTGTCCAAAAACAAATCCGGGCAAAAGAATCAGCAAAGCGGTATATAGTAGTTTACTCATTTTTTAGGGTTTCAGAATTAGGTTTTTGGTATTCATCTGTTCACATCAAATTCAAAGAACTTTTTGTTATTGGAGCTTCGACTTGAAGAACCAACGTATCCAATATTATTTATATCAAATGCAAACGAATAAAAACCGCCGTTAAGAACCTGGATTAGCGGAAACATTTCGAAGTTCCAGCTATTGTTGCTTGCTTCATAGTAGTAAAATCCGGTAGTGCTGTACGTACCAGTGTCTATTCGCTTCAGATACAATTTGTCGTTCAGGCTTAAAGCCAGAAAAGCTTCACTGTCTTGTGGAAATTGTTTAATTCGGGTCAGCGTTTTTGTACTTGTATCTAGTATGTACATGTTTTTGAGGTTCATGGCCATAGAAAAATCGGTTTGAATATACACTTTCGAGCTATTTTCAATTGCTTTTACCGGTATCCATTTATCAAAACTAAATCCGCTTCCATTCGATATGTTTGTTGCGCCGATTATTTCAGTCTTCCAGCTATCATTTGTCGGATCGTATTTTCTCACTCGAAGTGAATAGGTGAAGTCATCCGTTGCTTGATTGTACGAAGTAGTGTAACCATCAGCTATAAATGCGCCTTCATTTGTAGTAAAAGCTTTTCTATTTGCTGTCGGAATGAAATTTTTAAGTCTTTTCCAACTGTTCAAAACCGGATCATATTCTCACCAGTCAAAATGGTTGTATGTTACGCCTTTATCATAATTATCAAATCCGGTTCCGAAATAAATCTTGTTGTTTAGTTTAAAACCAACGCCATCAGGTCTTGCAACGCCCGGAAATGTAGCTTTTTTTACCCATTGTTTGTTTTGTGGATTGAAAGCCCAAAGATTTTTAGTGTTATTCAGTCCTAGGTAGGCTATGCCATTGATTACAAAACTGTAATAATTCTCCATGTTTTCCGGTAAGTCCGCATTTCTAAACCATTTATCGTCAATCAAAAGCGTTTCGCTAAATGCTTTTCTTACGCCCAGCGTCTCAACTTCCACTTTTACATTTCTGGAAGGATAAATAACTGTGTCTTGTACAGGAACTTCGACTGAAAGGACATTGCCATTGAGGGAGGTAGCTTTCGTTTTTACGCCACCAATGTACACAACGTTATTTTCTGCTATGGGATGAAAATTGTGACCGTAAATTTTTAGCGAATTGCCGGTAAGAATTGTTTTTGGTTCAAAATTAGTGATTTCAATAGGTGAAATTTGCAGCTTTTCAGGATGAATTGTTAGAAGATTATTCATTTTTACACTGAGGAAAACATCAGTATTAAGCTCGATTGGAATTTTGACTTTTATATTGTTGTCGTCGATTATTTGAGCAGGAAGCTGTACATCATTTGCGTACACAACTAGTGTTTTAGGCGATTGCTTGAAATTTGCACCCTGGATTATCACTTCTTCTCCAAAATTGATAGTTTCAGGAATAATTTTATGAATTACGGGTTTGTAAAGTGCAAATGAATCTTTAGCAGTAATTGTAAACCCAAGATTTTTGACAGAAATATGAGAAAACTCTTTGTTCAAACCTTCAGGAACTCTCACGCGGATAGAATCAGTGGTATGCTGTAAAATAGTTGCACTGAGGTTATTAATGAAAACATTGATATTATTCAAACTAAAACGCTCAACATAAATCACGATTTCACCCAATAAATTTCCAACTTTTGGCGAAAATGACGAAATTTTTCCTTTTTCTTTACTGCCCAAACTGTAAAAATGCACAGCTTCGCCATAAGTGGTGAATTCTTCGTTTCGGATAAATGCGCGGACAGTGTATTTTTGATTAGGCATCAAACCGAATGAAATATCCGTATTGAAACTGCCTTTTTCAATGCCCGAGGTCAGGATGATTTTTTCACTTTTTTCGATGGTTGGCACTCTGGAATAATCCCAAACAAATCCATAGTCCTGAATAGGAGCATCTCCCAAACTCGTAACATAAGCATGTAGTTTTGCGCCATCTGTACTGATGTCAGTTACTTCTCCGGTAATAATCAATGGCGGTTTAATGTCTTGATTGCAGGAAATGAAAAGTAGAAGTATGAGAAATGAAAAGATTTTTCTCAGTTTCATAAAAGAAATAAATTATCAGAATTAAGTTAATTGAAATTTGGTTCCCAAGATTATATTTCCCTAAAGTAAAATGAAAATTCTGAAAAAAGGAAGGAGAAAAATTGCAATTTTACTTATGTGAATTAGCACTGAGTTGTCTTTCAGTTACGTTTTTCAAAATTTCATACAAATGTACAAAAATCTTGATGATGTGTCCAAATAAATCTTGTTGAAATTGCTTTGTAAAATGAGAACATTTCCGAGAAATCAGAAAAGATTGAAAAGAGACTGATAAAAGTTTTTAAAACTCAAAAGACTTCATGTCAGCCGCTAATTCTGTGTTTTCAAATACTTCTTTGGCTTCGTTTAAGAGGATGTTTTTATTGGGATAGCGAGCGGAAAAATGCCCGATGATAAGTTTTTTTACATTTGCTCTTTTTGCAATTTCGGCAGCCTGGCGAGCTGTAGAGTGCATGGTTTGGCGGGCTCTTACTGCCTCGTCTTCTGCAAAAGTAGCTTCGTGATACAGTATATCTACACTCTCAATGATAGGGATAATGTCTTCTCTGAAAGCCGTGTCGGAGCAATATGCGTAACTTGACGCCGGAGTAGGATCGGAGGTGAAAACAGAATTTGGAATAAGTTCGCCATCTTCGGTAGTGAAATCTTCGCCCAGTTTTATTCTGCCGATTTTGGACGTTGGAACATTGTAGAATTCAATCATTTCACGCTTAATATGCGGAAGTCCGGCTTTTTCTTTGAATAAAAATCCGCAACTTGGGACCCGATGCTTCAGTGGAATAGTATAAACTTCCACGCTTCTATCTTCAAAAATCAATTCGTGAACAGCTGGATTTATCGGGTGTAATTCAATTTGGAATGAAATATCGGTGCAGAAATATTTTAACAGCGGCGAAAGCAATCGTTCTAAATCTGGATGCGCGTGAATGTGCAAGTCGGCTGTTCGTTTGAGCATACCGAAAGTAGAAATCATCCCAATCAAACCAAAACAATGATCGCCGTGAAGATGTGAAATGAAAATATGACCGAGCCGAGTGGTTTTTAAGTGCATTTGCTGCATGCGAATTTGCGTTCCTTCGCCGCAGTCAATCATATACTGCTTGTCACGCAGTTCCAACATTTGCGATGTGGGGAAATGATCCTTCGTAGGTAAAGCTGATCCGCAGCCGATGATATGTAGTTTTGCACTCAAATGAGGAAGGAATTGGTTATTGGTTATTAGTCCCGACGAAGCTTCGCTTGTCGGGATGCCGACATTTATCGTCGGCATTGATTGGTTAATTAGTTAAATGAACTTATAAACGATAAATTAAACATTTCTCGTTTTTCTTTTCAATTCAAAGTCTCGTCCGAGGTACTTTTCACGAACAACCGGATTAGCTGCAAGTTCTTCTGAAGAGCCTTGAAACATGATTTTACCTTCAAAAAGCATATATGCTCTGTCTGTAATACTCAATGTCTCATCCACATTGTGGTCGGTAATCAGAATACCGATATTTTTATCTTTCAGTCGCCAAACAATGTCCTGAATATCCTGAACCGCAATCGGGTCCACACCCGCAAAAGGCTCATCGAGCATGATAAATTTCGGTTCTATGGCCAGACAGCGCGCAATTTCCGTACGGCGTCTTTCACCTCCGGAAAGTCGGTCGCCAATGTTTTTCCGAACATGTCCCAAGTTGAACTCCGAAATCAGAGTTTCCAGCTTCTCTTTTTGGTATTCTTTGCTGAAATTGGTCATTTCCAGAATGGAACTGATATTATCTTCCACGGTCATTTTTCTGAAAACAGACGCTTCTTGTGCAAGGTAGCCGATGCCACGCTGTGCACGACGGAAAACAGGATATTTGGTAATTTCCTCGTCGTTCAGAAATATTTTTCCGGAATTCGGCGTAACCAAACCCGTGGTCATGTAGAATGTAGTAGTTTTTCCGGCACCATTCGGGCCAAGTAAACCAACGATTTCGCCCTGCTGTACGTAGATAGAAACGTCATTTACGACCGTTCTTTTGCCGTATTTTTTATACAAATGCTCGGTGCGCAACTTCATCGGTTGCTCTTCCGCTAGCATTTCAGCTGTATTTTCTGCTATCGTTTCAGTCAGATTTTCTTCGGAAATGACCGTTTCCAATATTTCTTCTTCCATATTTCTTGGGAATATTTTAAAGCAACAAAAGTACAATAATTTGAATGGTTTAGCAATTGCTTTTGAGTTTTTTAGGAAATTCAAAATAACATAACATTCACAATTCAATAATTGGGGTTAAAATATATTCTAATCTTTACAGATTTGATTTTTTATTTTGTTGAAAAATAAGGAAATAAGGTTTCTGAATTAATAAAATGTATATTTCTACTAAGATTCCTTTTTTGAAATAAGGTTTTTTAGAGTGTTTTTTTAACGTGTTATTAGAAAAGGCATTTCCAGAATATTTGACTTTATTGGCTTGTTTCCAAAAACAGCTCTGTCAATCTCGAAATCGGATATTGATGCATATTAGAACGCCGGATTTTCTCAAGTTTTCCCAAAGCGTCATTTTCTCCGACAATATTAATATTGTAAAAATTGGCATAGATAATACGGTGACTGAGAATGTGCTTTATTGGTTTCGAGATTTTCTCTACTTGAAATTCCGTGTTTTCAAAAAGGCTCTGAAACTCTGAAAGTTGTGATAATTCGCTGAAATCAAATGGACTATCAGTTTCAATTAATGGAAATTCATACAAGTTTTGCCAAATGTCTTTCTTTGTTCTCTTTTGCAGAAAGGTGAATTCTCCGGACTTTATTTGAAAATAATTGAAGTAGCGGTTCGTTACTTTTGTTTTACCCTGTTTTACAGGAAGTTGTACGACTAAGTTTAGCTTTTTAGCTTCGCAATATTCCTTTAGCGGACAGTTTCCACAATCGGGATTGGATGGCACGCAGTGCATCGCACCAAACTCCATAATGGCCTGATTGTGAAGTCCGGGTTTGTTTTTGTCCAATAAATTTTGAGCAATCTCGGTGAAAACTTTCTTTCCAATCGTAGTGTCAATGGGCGTTTCATTAGCCGTAAGCCTGGAAATGACGCGAAAAATATTTCCATCCACAGCAGCATAGGGCAGATTAAACGCAAAACTTGAAATGGCTGCAGCGGTATATTCACCAATGCCCGAAAGCGAAATAATATCTTTGTACGTTTTAGGAAATTCACCCTTGAACTCACTGACAATTTTTTTCGCTGCTTTGTGCAGGTTGAGGGCACGCGAGTAATAACCAAGTCCCTGCCAGTATTTCAAAACTTCCTGTTCGTCGGCTTCGGCTAAACTTTTTACATCGGGAAAGCGTTTTATAAGTCTTAGATAGTATTCAAATCCTTGATTTACACGAGTTTGCTGTAAGACAATTTCTGAAATCCAAATTTTGTAAGCATCGGTAGTTTCACGCCAGGGCAAAGTCCTTTTATTGACTTCGTACCAGTTCTGAAGTATTTCGCGGATTTTTTGGATTTGTATCGTTGTCATTTTAGTGAAAGTATATCTTTGGATATTAGTAAGTTAATATCTAATTTTTCTGCATAAAAACATTGTGTATTTGCAAAAAAATGCAGAACTTTGCATGCAAAATTAAGTCAAATATTTTGATTTGTCAGAAAAGCAAGGCTGATATTAGTAGAATAGTGATAGTCTTTGCTGTTTTTTTAAGTTATGCTTTAACGGAGCATCTACGGAGTATCTACTGAGGAATCACAGAGCAATCTCATAGGATTCACAGAGAATCACAGAGAAATCATATAGGAATCACAGAGAATTCTCGGAAGTAGCCTAGAAGTAGCTCGGAGAAAAGGTAGAGAAAAGGTAGA
>CAZCIU010000035.1:10282-28119 GCA_964498765.1 uncultured Paludibacter sp.
GAGAAAAGGTAGAGAAAAGGTAGAACATCCTCGGAGCATCCCCGGAGGAAGCATTGAGAATTTTTTATTTACAGAAAGAAAAATCTAAAATTTTAAATAACAAAAACAAGATGAAAAAGAAATTATTATTCATTCCTCTGGCACTTTTGGTGCTTGTGGGATGTCAAACAAAAGGGTATAAAATCAGTGGCGAAGTTGCCGGAAGTGAGCAAGATAGCGTACAAGTACTTTTGTCTGAGCGTATTAATCGCGTGTGGCAAAATATCGACAGCACATACATTGCCAATGGAAAATTTGAAATGAGCGGCGACGTTGACAGCGTTCGTGTGGTTTATTTGCATTTCAAACATCAAAATCCGGAAAAAGACTTTAGCGAATTGCTGGTTCTTGAAAATGGAAATATTAAGGTAAAAGTTGATTCTATCGGCAGCACCGTAAGTGGAACTAAGCAAAACGAACTTTTCACGACCTATAAAAAGGAAATCAAGACTTTCGGAAGCAAAATGGATTCGATTTACACAGCATTCACTGCATTGCCGGAAGAGGCACAGACAAAAGAGCAGCAAAAAACTGTGATGGCTCAAATCACTGAATTAGAAGATGCTATGAACGCGAAAAATGTGGAGTATGCTATGAATAATGTGAATTCTGTGGTTGGTAATCATGTGTTTATGAGTACTTTCTACGCATTTACTCCCGAGCAGAAAGATGCGCTTTTCGCAAAAATGAACGATCAAACTAAATCAATCGCAAGAATTTCTGATTTGATTGCAGCCAACGAAATTGAGAAGAAAACCACAAAAGGACAGCCGTTTGTTGATTTCGCGATGGCTACTCCGGATGGAGGCACAGCAAAAGTTTCTGATTTCGTAGGAAAAACGGATTATCTGTTGATTGATTTCTGGGCTTCCTGGTGCGGGCCATGTATTCGTACATTCCCGGAACTGACTGCTTTTTACACCAAAAACAAAGGTTCTAAATTCCAGATTTTAGGAGTTTCACTGGACAGAGAAAAACAAGCCTGGACGGATGCTATCAAAAAATACAACTTGACTTGGCCTCATATTTCAGACATTAAATATTGGGATAGCGAAGGAGCGAAGCTGTATGCCGTTAATTCAATTCCGGCTACTGTACTGATAGATAAGAACGGTACAATCGTTGGCAGAAATATGGAGCTTGACGAGATACAAAATTTACTTAATCAATAAGTTACGAATTTATTTTTTTGAAGAAAAAAATTAAAAAACAGAAGTAATTCTTTTTTTGTCAGAATAAAAGCAGTATATTTGCAGTCCGTTTTGAAAAACAAAAAATTACACTAATAATATTAATAACTAATAAAAAAATTGAAAATGACTAAAGCAGACGTTGTAAACGAAATTGCAAAAAATACAGGAATTGACAAAGTAACTGTATTGCATACTGTTGAGGCTTTTATGGATGTAGTAAAAAGCTCTTTAATTAAAAAAGAAAATGTTTATTTAAGAGGCTTTGGAAGCTTTATCATTAAAGAAAGAGCTCAAAAAACAGCAAGAAATATCTCTAAAAACACTACAATCATTATTCCGGCACATAGCATTCCATCATTCAAACCGGCTAAAACATTTGTAAGTGCTGTAAAATAATTTTCTAACGATTTAAAAATAATACAAAGATGCCAAGCGGTAAAAAAAGAAAAAGACATAAAATGTCTACTCACAAAAGAAAGAAAAGACTGAGAAAAAATAGACATAAAAAGAAATAGTCTGTTGGACAGTTTTTAGGTCCAAAGAAACAAACTTAAAACCTTGCTTTGGATTTAAGTTTGTTTTTTTATATTACAAAGTTGGAGGATTGAAGCAGGAAGCGTGAAGTGTTTGGTTATTTTATAGAGATTGACAATTTTATTCACATAAACATGCATTCTCAAATGAACATGAAACGTGTTTTTCTGATTTCTACCTTCTGATTTCTAAATTTGAAAAACGTGAATAGCGAATTAATTGTAGATGTAAGACCATCTCAAATTTCAATTGCGCTGCTCGAAGACAAACGACTGGTAGAACTCAGTGAGGAGGGACGTGAAGAGAACTTCGCCGTGGGGAATATCTACCTCGGAAGGGTAAAAAAAATAATGCCCGGCTTAAATGCAGCGTTCGTAGATGTTGGATACGAAAAAGACGCTTTTCTACATTACCTTGATTTAGGTAACAATTTCAACACACTCAATGGCTTTATCAAACAGGTGCAAAGCGACCGAAAGAGAGTACCTGCCTTGAGCAAAGTCAAACAACTTCCGGAAATAGAGAAAAACGGCTCTATAAACGACATTCTTCAGACCGGACAAGAAATAGTGGTTCAAATCTCCAAAGAACCGATTTCTACGAAAGGTCCTCGTTTGACAGCCGAATTGTCCATTGCAGGAAGATTCTTGGTTCTGATACCCTTTGCCGACAAAGTTTCTGTGTCTCAGAAAATCAAAACGGAAGAAGAGCGCATCAGACTAAAGCAACTGATACAAAGCATTAAGCCAAAGGGCTTTGGAGTAATTGTACGAACAGTTGCAGAAGAAAAGAAAGTAGCGGAACTCGATAATGAGTTGAAAATTTTGGTGAAAAGATGGGAGGAAACCATCCCCAAAATTCAAAAGTCAAAAGGAGTAACGCTTATATCAGAAGAATTAGGTCGCACGGTAGGCATTATCAGGGACTTGTTCAACTCAAACTTTAAGCACGTCTATGTAAACGACAAGGATGTTTACAATGAAGTGCAAGATTATGTTGAACTGATAGCACCTGACAGAAAAGATATTGTAAAGCTGTACAAAGACCCTGCTCCGATTTTCGATAGTTTTGGAATTACTAAGCAGATTCAGTCGGCACTCGGCAAAACAGTATCTTTCAGAAGCGGAGCCTATCTCATCATTGAACACACTGAAGCCATGCACGTGATTGACGTAAATAGCGGCAATCGCTCCAAAGCCGGAAACGGTCAGGAAACAAATGCATTGGAAGTAAATCTGGCGGCAGCCGATGAAATTGCCCGGCAGTTGCGACTGCGCGATATGGGCGGAATTATTGTAGTGGACTTCATAGACATGCACGAAGGTGAAAACAGGCAAAAACTGTTTGACCGGATGCGGGAAAATATGACCAACGACCGAGCAAAGCATAATATATTGCCGCTCAGTAAGTTTGGACTTATGCAAATGACACGTCAGCGCGTGCGTCCCGTTATCGACATCGACATTGAAGAGACTTGCCCGACCTGCTATGGAAAAGGACGTACGAAACCGTCTATTCTATTTACAGATCAGCTGGAAGGCAAGGTTGATTACTTGGTAAGTAAACTAAAAGTCAAAGACTTCCACTTGCACATACATCCTTATGTAGATGCTTATATTTCCAGAGGCTTGCCTTCCATTAAGATGAAATGGAAAATGAAGTACGGAATGGGATGTAAAGTAATTCCTTCGCAACGACTGGGTTTCCTTCAGTACAAGTTTTATGATAAAAAAGGTGAGGAAATTGACCTTCAAGAACAAATAGAAAAGATTTAGCTTTTTAATTCTTAATGAAAAGGGCTGCTCGGTTGGAGTAGCTCTTTTTTTGTATCATAACTATACTCGCCCAATAAGCATTCTGATTAAGATAAATTCTTTCTAATTACATCCAATACTGATGATATTGCTCCGCTGTTCTTTTATTTTTCAATACATTCTGCTTTAATGAATTGAAATGTCATTTATTATTTATTTTTGAAATGTATAAATAATAAAATAAATATAACAAAAATATTCTATTTACTGATACTGAATATAGCTCGGTTGTGGGCGGAGTTGAAGAAGTTCTTCGGGCGACAAAAGGCGGTTTGGTGCTTTTTTGATGTCGTTTTTGTAGAAAATCTTAAATCCGGTAAACTGCACCGGCTCTTTGTGAATGTAGTGGCGGTGAGTACCTTTTTTCAGTTCGGGTGGTCCCCAGCCATCCATGTGCATCACTATTTGCACTTCCGGGTGAAGTTTGATGTTTTTGTAATTGGTAACCATCCCTTGTGTAAAGCGGTGAACAACAAATACTTTCGGCGGTAGATTGTACTCTTTGACCAATTTTGCTAAATAATCCGAGCAGTAATTGATTTCAGCAGCATCGTATTTACCTATTTTTTTACCCGGCTTAGAGCCGTCCTTCATCGAAAATTCCGGATCAATTCCCAAATGAACGTTTGACATTTTCAGGTATTTCTCCAAAAGCGGTAATTCTGCCTGAATAGTACTTAATGCAACCTGAATATCCAGAAATACAATTGTATTTTTCGGTCCCATTTTAGCAATTGTCAGAACCGAATCAATCTGTTTTTCGGGCATGCGCGAGCGGAATTTGCCATCTTTTCCACCATCACCTTGTGCAACTACCGCGATGTAATGCAATGCAGGAATTACAGGCGTAGTCGGGTCTGCAGCTTCCCATGCTTTCACTTCAGCATTCAGTTTTTTCCACATTTCTTTTGGAGCATATTCACCTAAAGCACCCATTTTTTTAGAATAAAGATTACCGTAGTAAGCTATAATTCTATTTTTTGGTAAAAGTGCACCGTAAAGCGGCAGCGGCTGATTTTTCACAGGCCAAAGTCCGGTGGTATCGCCGTTTGCCAGTGCCATTAATCTGTTATTATAATCGGTAGAATCTACATACTGAGGATGTTTTTCATCAACTAGCTCGATGCCATTTTCTTTATTTTGAGCGTTTTCAGTCTTGCTGTTTCCTCCACAGGAAATCATTGCAAAACTCAGCAGAATTGACAGGGAAAAAAGGAATTTTCTTTTCATTTATAAGTTTTTAGTCGTTTTTAAAAATTAGGAACAAAATTAGCTAATTTAATTGTATTTAAGCGTCTGAAACGAAAGATAAAAATATAAAAATTCAATTTATGTAAACAAGCTTTGTTTTGGATTGTTTAATTAAGACAATGTCCAAGTTGGAAAATTCAATCTTAACATTTAAATCCATAGATCAGCAGGATTATCTTGACAGAAAAGATGAAATAGTTGATCTATATTTGCATGCATTTACGACAGGAGAATTGGCGCAATTTATTTCCAGAAATGAGGCTGAGAGTAGTTTGGATGCGTTAATGCAATTCGAAAATGCAGAAATGGTTCTGTTTGGAAACAAAATCGTGGGATTGATAATCGGTACGCCGATGAGTTTTGATACAGAATTTCCAATTGAGAAAAAATCTGAAATTACTACCGAGCAGACGCTTTATATCGTGGAAGTTCTTTTGCATGAAAGCCAGCGAGGAAAAGGCATCGCAAAAAGTTTGATACGTGATTTTTTAGAAAAGAACACTAATTACAAAGCAGCTATGATACGCGTATGGGATAAAAATTTGCCGGCTTTATCTTTGTATCAGAAATTAGGCTTTCAGGATTTTGCAGAAATTACGCAAAACAAACGTAAATCGCAGACTGAGAATTTTGAAATGAGAAAAATATATTTGTATAAAAAATTAATATAAGAATGAAGAATTTGATTGCTAAAACAGTTGATTTACAGCATGGAAATGCTGAAGAAAAAAGAACTGAAATACGTGAATACTTCCTGAAAACCTGGGAAGTTCACGAAAAATTATATTCACAATTGAAATCCGATGAGATCTTTTATCATCGCGGAGATCCATTGCGACACGTGATTTTGTTTTATCTGGGACATACGGCCGTGTTTTTCATCAATAAATTAATGTTGGCAAAACTGATTGACAAACGGATAAATCCGGCTTTTGAATCGATTTTTGCTATCGGCGTGGATGAAATGAGTTGGGATGATTTGGATAATAGACACTACAATTGGCCTTCGGTTCCGGAAGTGCGAGCTTACCGCGATCAGGCAAAAAAGGTGATTTTGAAAGTTATAGACGAAACGCCGCTTCAGATGCCGATTGATTGGCAAAATCCATTTTGGATTGTGATGATGGGAATTGAACATGAACGAATTCACCTGGAAACTTCGTCGGTACTTATTCGCCAGCTTCCAATGGATGAGGTTGTTAGTGGGCGATTTGGGGAAATTTGTACCGAAAGCGGCGTTGCCCCAAGCAACGAAATGCTGGATGTGAAAGGAGCGACAATGAAATTGGGCAAAGCCGAAAATCATCGTTTCTACGGTTGGGACAATGAATATGGAAATTACGAAGAAACAGTAGCTGATTTCAAAACCAACAAGTACCTTGTTTCAAACGGAGAATTTCTCGAGTTTGTAGAGGTTGGCGGCTATCATCAAGAAAAATATTGGACGGAAGAAGGCTGGAATTGGCGAGAATTTAAGCAAGCCGAAATGCCGCTTTTCTGGAGAAAAAACGGCGATGAATACCGCTTAAGATTGGTGGCGGAAGAAATTCCGATGCCTTGGAACTGGCCGGCAGAAGTGAATTATTTGGAGGCTAAAGCCTTTGCAAACTGGCAATCGGAAATCACCGGAAAAACGCATCGTTTGCCAACGGAAGCCGAATGGTACAGGCTGTATGAAGTGGCAGGACTGAAAGATGTGATGGAGTGGGAGCGTGCTCCCGGCAATATAAATTTAGAATATTTCGCATCGCCTTGCCCGGTGGATAAATTTGCACAAGGGGATTTTTATGATGTGCAGGGCAATGTTTGGCAGTGGACAGAAACGCCAATCACGGGTTTCTCCGGCTTCAAAGTGCATCCGATGTACGATGATTTTTCCACACCAACTTTTGATGGAAAACATAATATGATTAAAGGCGGTTCATGGATTTCTACCGGAAATGAGGCAACTTATCATTCTCGCTACGCTTTTCGCAGGCATTTCTATCAGCACGCCGGATTTCGATTGGTGCAATCGGAAAATCCGCTACAAATCCGCCAGGCAGAATATGAAACGGACGCGGAAGTGACGCTTTCCTGCGAAGCAAACTGGGGAGACAATTTTACTTTGAACCCGAATTTCTCAAAGGTACTGGCGAAAATTGTAAAAGAAGTTGCAGGGGAAAATCCGAAACTGAGAATATTGGATTTGAATGCTGATACCGGTCGATTGGCTTTTGAATTGGCAACAACATACAAAGATGTAACCGCACTCGACTTTACGGCGCGAATGATACGAATGCCGATAATGCTTGAAGAACAAGGATTTATGCGTTATGTGATGAAAGACGAAGGCGAATTGCAGTTTTTCCGCGATGTAGTGCTTGCCGATTTTGGCTTAGAGACCGGAAAAGATAATATCTTATTTATGCAGGCTGACGCACTCAATTTGAAACCGATTTATTCCGGCTACGATGTGATTGTAGTGCCAAATTTGTTAGAAGAATTGATTTATCCAAAGCAATTCCTGGCTCAAATTCATGAAAGATTAAATGAAAACGGACTACTTTTCATCGCTTCAACTTACGAGTGGAACGAAAATAAAACAAACCGCGAAGATTGGCTAGGAGGCTTTAAAAAAGACGGCGAACCAGTCACTTCGTTGGATGGAATAACGGAAATTCTAAGCGAAAACTTCGAGATGGTAAACGATCTGATGAATTTGAATTTATATCAAAAAATATCCAGTCGAACTTCTGTTCACAAATTATCAGAACTGAGCATTTGGAGGAAAAGATAAATCCGAATAAAATAGACTTCAAAAAAATCCCTTTCACAAATAGTGAAAGGGATTTTTCTACTAAAAATAAAACCTAACTTCTATCAAAAAATCGAATCATTTTCTTTTAACTAATTGAGCACTTTCTACCGGCTGAATTTCGCAGTTCATATTCATATTAATATTTATCATCTCATCCACTTTGAGTAATCCGGCCATTTGAACTGGCGGTTCCAATCCAAAATCACGAATATTAATCGCCTTTTTCACAGAGAAAGTGTAATTTTTCCCGTTTTTTACAGCTTTAACGGGGAACTGTATTTTTTTGTAACACCTGTAATTGTTACGTCAACCACTGCCATTCCCGAAGTTGGAGTTTTGGTAGTGGGTAAATCAATGTAGTTCAGCTGGATGTTCATCGTAGGGAATTCATCGGATTTTACCAGCTTGTGAAAGTCTCTCAACGCCATCTTATTACTTGAATTGAAACTTTTTACAGGTACAACCAACTGATTTTCACTTAAGAAAAGTTTGTTTTTGGTCTGTGAGGCAGTGATTATCATATTCTTCTTGATGAAATTTTCACTGCTTTGAGTAAGTTTGAAATTTACTACGTTTGTAGTTCCATTGATTGACAATGTGCTGTTCTTTTTTACATCTACAGCCATAGCTACTGAAGATGTTTGTGCTACAACAGTTCCCAGAGAGAATATGAACGCGAGTAAAAATGTGAATAAAGTTTTCATTGTCTATAATTTTTTTCAGTTAGAAAAAATAACCAAACCGGCACAAAGGCCGATTTGGTTAAAAAAGATTTTTAGAATGCAATAGATCCTTGTAGTGTCAAACCATTGAATTCAGCTCCGTCCTGGATAGTTCCAGTTGGGAAACCGTTGTAGTTTTGTTTTACATATTCAAGTTTTGCCATGATGTTTTTGGTCATAAACCAACCAGCACTGATAGCTACGCGGTTGATGTCAGCTGTATAAGCATTATCACCGGCACCCATTTCAGCACTCATTGTATTGTAGCGACCTCCAACGCAGAAATCTTCGTCTGCACCGAAACGAACTACTAAGTCAGTTACGAATTGGTTAGCTTTACGAGGGTTTTCAGCGTTGATTGCACGTCCGCTGATATTTTCGATAGTAGTGAATGATTCTATAGAAACCATTTCTACTGGAGAATATTTCAAAAACAAGTTACCCATCAAAGCGCTCACTTGGTGTGACATACCTGGACTGAAACGACCGTTTGTATATGTGCTTGTTCCAGGACCTACATTGTACATTACTCCGTAGTAGTTAGAACCTGTACGGTCACCTGATAACAAAGTATTTCTTACAGAACCTGCAGTGTAATATCCGGAAACGCTTGCACGAGCTCTGAATTGATCGCTAAATTGTTTGTCATAAGCCAATTTACCAATCCAAGCCGGATTATGTTTGCCGTTTGAATATTTTGTAGCGTTGCGGGTATTATCGATTTTGGTAAGATCGTTGTTAAGTTTACCGTTTGTTACAGAACCTACAACAATGAAATCTCCCAAATGAACGTCAGCTTCAACTCCAATTTCAGTAGAAAACTCATCCAAAATGTGATTTTCCATGAAAGGGTTGTACATTGTCATACCACCATCAGAACGACGGAAGTGTGCATCACCGTAGTTTACGTCAAATTGTCCAACTTTCAATGTTGTGTGCTTCATGATGTTGTCAACAAATTCGAAAGGAAGGAAAGGCATTTTGTCAAATTGAAGGAAACCGCCTTTTACCCAAGTTTCGTTGTGGTGTCTTGAAGCCAGATAAAGTTCGAAATTCAAATAAACTCCGTCAGACAAGTTTGATTTTACGTAAAGGTTAGCTTGTGGCAAGCCAAAACCTGCTGTCAATGGAACCAATGAGTTAGCCGCCGGGCTGTCATAGTTATATGCATAACCTGGAGTTCTCGTTACGGTATTACTGTGATCAAGCATTGAGAATGGTAGAGCAAGTGCTCCACCAAGTTTTACATTCAAACCTGTAAATTCGGTTTCAGTTTTAGGAGTTTCAAAAACGTTAATACCGTCTTTGTCAGTAGGACGCAATTGTGCGAACATTACACTTGTAGCCATTACCATAGCTACGAACAGTAGACTTCTCTGTTTCATTTTCGTTAATTTTCTTTTGATTAATATTTAATTAGTAAATTAGAAATAGTCTAGTTGAATTTTACAGCAGGACCTTCGAATGTGGCTTTGAAGTCAACTGTAACACCATCACCTACTTTCATTGCACCAAGCATTGCTGTAGGAGCTTTCATTTTGTAATCGCTCATTTTTACAGGCAAACTTCCTTCAAATGTGTAAGTTCCGGGTTTTACTTCTTTCCCTTTAACTTTTAGTGTTACAGATTTTGTAGCTCCTCCCATTGAAAGTGTTCCGGCAACTGTGGCGTTGATATTGTCACCGTTTACTGTCACAGATTTTACGTCTGTCATTTTGAAAGTAATAGTTGGATTTTTTGGTTCGTTGAAAGTTTCGTAAGTTTTTTTATCCATCAATTTTTCGCCGCTTACAATTGATTTTACCGGTACTTCTACTGTCAAAGCAGTAACTGAAGTGCCACTAACAGTCATTTGTCCGCTAGCTTGAGTGGATTTACTTTTATAAGGATGCACATTTGTTGTTCCTGAAATAGTAAAAGTCGAAGACTTCATTTTTAAGGTTTGTGCATTTACGAGTGTACCTGCAGAGATGAATTCAAATACAACTAACATCACTGAGAGTTTTGAAAAAAAGTTACTTTTCATGTTTTTGTTTTGTAAAAAATTGTAATTAGAAATATATGTGCTTTGATTGTATCCTACCCATCCTATAGGATAGCTAGGATTATATTTTAAAAAAAATGACCCATCAAAATTAAGATTGCAGTAATAATTTTTTTTATCCTTTTTTCGATATTAGTAATCCTATAGAACAAGTAGGATGTTTGCTCAAAAAAAATAAAAATCTGTAGATTTTATTTATCCTTGCGATCCTATTAGATAACTAGCATTCTAGTCGAAAAAAATATTACATACACTCTTCTATACACTGGTACTTAGTTTCACTAATTATCTGGTCCAATGTTTTAGCCGACAATATCTCAACTAGTTGTCTGCTGAATTGTTTCCAGTAATTGTTTGCCGTACAACTGTGCGTTGCTCTTTCGCAAAAACTTTTATTATTTACGCATTCTATTACTACGATTTGCTCGAATGCCGTGTAAATGTCCAGCATGGTGATTTCTTCCGGAGAACGAGTAAGCACATATCCGCTTCCACGTCCTTTTGAGTTAGAAATTAATCCTTTAAGCTTAAGTGCGCTGATAATATAATCCAAATATTTGACAGAAATATTCTGATTCTTAGCAATGTCTTTCTGTAAAATTCCCGATGGCTCATGACAACAAGCGATTTCGATCATTGTTCTTAGGCCATACCTTATTTTGGAGTTAATCTTCATTTTCTCTTGAAAGAGCTCGCAAATATAATGCAATTAATTAGATAGATTTGACTTTTAAAAAGTTTTATAATAAAATTATATTTTAGTTAAAAATATTTAGAGTAAGATTTTTGACATAAATCTGAAATCTTACTTTAATATTCTACCATTTTACTATCTTTTTATATATTGCTATCCTTTATTGTTTACAAATTGTCAATTTTGCGAGCGTTTTTATTAGGTTAAAATTTTTATGTTTACGTACACTCACTGCAGAAATCACTCGTTTTTATTGAAAATTAAGTGTTTTTTTATGCAATTGTTGAGTGCGATTTTTGGACTTTTTACATTATGCTATCGGCGAACCTGATAAAGCTTGCATCATTCCGGCTGAAATAATGGTAATTGGAATAAGCAAAAGCATCAGCGATAAAAGCACAATGGTCAAAATGCCTACAAATTTAGCTAGTTTTTTTAAATAACTCAAACCTTCGTTCAATCTTTCTTGATTTTCGAACATCATTCCCAACCGTATCTTCTTAGCAAACTGAAATAAATAGTAGCAAGGAAAGAAATAAATGACTGACATAATCAGATAAAATATTCCAAAAATCGAAATGGGAAACGGAAGGTATTGGAGTGACTGAAAGTCCTGATAATCATCGGTTACGGATGATAGTAATATCATTGATATTGATACAAAAACCATAAAAATGACCATTATAATTCCAACTATGGCAATAAAATTAGCCCATTTTGCCGTTGCAATTAATTTTTGCTTTCCATCCGGATTTATTATTAAACTTTGACCGGGTTTAAGTGCTTGATCTTCGTTTTTCAATTCTGAAGAATGGCTTGTAGTCGTATTTTCCATCGTATTTCTCCTGAAAAAGTAACAGTTTATATTTAGTTTTACAGAGAATTTCTGTGTTATATCAAGATTCTTGAGCTGGTTTTTCTCTGTCGAGCGTAAAGTTAGTGAAAATTTGAATAAATGATTAATAATAATGTGTTTTTAGACTTTTTTAGCTGTAATATTTCGTCAAATTCTTCTCTTAGTAAACTTAAATTTGGTAACTTTGCACCTCATTTAAGGCAAAACATATATTTTTATAACTAAATAAATTATGGCAGACAAGAAATTGAATTTATTGGCTGACTTTCCTGCGATTTCAACCGAACAATGGATGGACGTAGTAACTAAAGACCTGAAAGGAGCCGATTTTGAAAGAAAACTCGTATGGCGTACTAACGAAGGATTTAAAGTACAGCCTTTCTATCGTGCAGAAAACATCGAAGGGCTGAAAACAGCTGATGTGAAACCGGCTGCGTATCCTTACGTAAGAAGTACCAAGCCAACCAACGAGTGGTTTGTGCGTCAGGACATCAAAGTAGATAACGCGGAAGAAGCCAACAAAAAAGCACTGAACGTGCTTGGTCGTGGTGCAACTTCTCTCGGCTTCCAGCTGAAAAAAGCAGATTTGAGTCCGGAATACATCGCTACTTTGCTCAAAGGCATTGTCCCTACGGCAGTAGAGCTTAACTTCCAAATTTGCGTTAGCAAAGGTGCAGAACTGGCAACCATCCTCACCGACTATTTCAAAGCAAACGGCTTCTACACCGATCCTACCAAATTAGTAGGTTCTATCAACATTGACCCAATCAATCGCATGTTGTTGAAAGGCAAAGACTTGAGCAAAGAGTTTGTGCTTGAGCGTTTAAAATCAGCGATTATGGGCGCAGCAGGACTTCCATTCTACAAAGTGGTGGGCGTAAATGCCACTACACTCAGCAATGCCGGAGCTTTCTGTGCACAAGAGTTGGGTTACGCGCTGGCTTGGGGAAATGAATATCTTTCCAGCCTGGTAGAAGATGGCATGGACAAATCCTTGGCTGCTAAAAAAATCAAATTTAACTTTGGTGTAGGCAGCAACTATTTTATGGAAATTGCAAAATTCCGTGCAGCTCGTCTGCTTTGGGCGCAAATAGTAATGGCTTATCAGCCAAAATGCCAACGCGAAGAATGTCCAAACAACAAACCGGACGGACTTTGCCGCTGTGCAGCCAAAATGCGTATTCATGCCGAAACTACTCAATTTAACATGACTGTTTTTGACGATTATGTAAATATGCTTCGTACCCAAACTGAAGCTATGAGTGCAACAATCGCAGGCGTGGATAGCTTGACCGTACTTCCTTACGATATATCGTATAAAACACCGGATGAATTCTCAGAGCGCATCGCTCGTAATCAGCAATTGTTGCTGAAAGAAGAAAGTCATTTTGATAAAGTGATTGACCCAAGTGCCGGATCGTATTACATCGAAACATTGACAAAAGAACTTGCTGAGCAAGCTTGGAATATTTTCTTGAAAATTGAAGACGAAGGCGGTTTCTTTGCAAATGTAAAATCCGGAGTAGTTCAGGAAGCGATTAAAACTACCGCAGCTAATCGTCTGAAAGACGTTTCAAGCCGCAAAGAAGTGCTTCTTGGAACCAATCAATTCCCTAACTTTATCGAAACAGCAAATCACAAACTTGAGAATAACGGAGCTGGAGCTTCAGCTGCTGGCGGTTGTGGCTGCTCGTCAGTAGGAGTAGAAACTCTGCAACCGGTTCGTGGAGCGAAAGAATTTGAAGAACTTCGTTTTGCTACCGAAAATTCTGGCAAAGTACCGAAAGCATTTATGCTTACCATCGGAAGTTTGGCTATGAGATTAGCTCGTGCTCAGTTCTCAAGTAATTTCTTCGCCTGTGCAGGTTACAAAATCATTGATAATCTAGGTTTCAATACCGTTGCGGAAGGTGTAAAAGCTGCTTTGGATGCGAATGCAGAAATTGTAGTGCTCTGTTCAAGCGATTATGAATACACCGAATTCGCACCGCAAGCTTTTGAACTTTTGAAAGACAAAGCATTGCTTGTAGTAGCCGGTGCGCCAGCCAATATGGACGAACTGAAAGCTCAAGGAATTGAAAACTTTATCCATGTAAAATCCAATGTGTTGGAAACCTTGAAAGGGTTTAATAATAAACTTGGAATTTAGCGAATAAAGTAAGCTATCAATTCTATAAAATAAGATAGCGGTTTTCAAAATCAATTAGAATAATAAAAAATTATACTAACCGAACATTGAAAAAACGAATTTTATTCAAATTCAATGTTCCAAAAGTCTAAATATGAAACCAAATTTTAAAGAAATAGATATTCAAAACTTCGTAGCAAGCGCGGTAGCACCCGAAGCCGAAGGAAATTGGTTGACGCCCGAGCAAATCGACGTAAAACCAAGTTATACAAAAGAAGACCTGCAAGGAATGGAGCATCTGAACTATGCTGCCGGTATCGCGCCTTTCTTGCGCGGACCATACAGCACCATGTACGTGATGCGCCCCTGGACTATCCGCCAATACGCTGGATTTTCTACTGCCGAAGAAAGTAACGCTTTCTATCGCAGAAACTTAGCAGCCGGACAAAAAGGACTTTCCGTGGCATTTGACTTAGCCACTCACCGCGGCTATGATGCCGACCACGAACGTGTGGTAGGTGACGTGGGTAAAGCCGGAGTTTCCATCTGCTCAGTAGAAGATATGAAAGTATTGTTTGATGGAATTCCACTGAACCAAATGTCCGTATCCATGACTATGAACGGTGCAGTGTTGCCTATTTTGGCATTTTATATCAATGCCGGATTGGAACAAGGTGCTAAATTGGAAGAAATGGCCGGAACCATCCAAAACGATATTCTAAAAGAATTTATGGTGCGTAATACTTACATTTATCCACCGAAATTCTCGATGAAAATCATCGCTGATATTTTTGAATATACGTCCAAAAATATGCCGAAATTCAACTCAATCTCCATTTCAGGTTACCACATGCAGGAAGCCGGAGCTACTGCAGATATTGAGTTGGCTTACACGCTTGCTGATGGTTTGGAATACTTACGTGCAGGAGTAAATGCAGGAATGGATATTGATGCATTCGCACCGCGTTTGTCATTCTTCTGGGCAATTGGCATGAACCACTTTATGGAAATAGCCAAAATGCGTGCAGCACGTTTGCTTTGGGCGAAAATTGTAAAACAATTCAATCCTAAAAATCCGAAATCACTCGCATTGCGTACTCACTCACAAACTTCCGGTTGGTCGCTTACCGAACAAGATCCGTTCAACAACGTTGGCCGTACCTGCATCGAAGCAATGGGTGCAGCACTTGGTCATACACAGTCACTGCACACCAATGCACTAGACGAAGCGATTGCTTTGCCAACAGACAAATCGGCTCGTATAGCTCGTAATACGCAGATTTACATTCAGCAAGAAACCGACATCACACGCGAAGTGGATCCTTGGGCAGGTTCTTATTATGTGGAAAGTCTGACCAATGAAATTGCTGAAAAAGCGTGGGCATTGATCGAAGAAGTGGAAAAATTAGGCGGAATGGCTGCGGCTATCGAAACCGGAATTCCAAAAATGCGTATCGAAGAAGCGGCAGCTCGCACACAAGCTCGTATTGACAGTGGTGCTCAGAAAATTATTGGCGTAAACGAATATCGATTGGAAAAAGAAGACCCGATTGATATTCTGGAAGTGGACAATACTGCTGTTCGTGAGCAACAAATTGCTCGATTGAATGAACTACGTGCCAACCGCGATAATGCGGCAGTACAAAAAGCACTTGACGCAATCACAGAATGTGCTAACACCGGAGAAGGAAACTTACTGGAACTGGCTGTAGAAGCAGCTCGTCTGCGTGCATCACTTGGAGAAATTTCAGATGCCTGCGAAAAAATCGTGGGACGTTATAAAGCAACAATTAGAACAATTTCAGGCGTGTATTCATCAGAAACTAAAAACGACAGCGATTTCGAACGTGCATCAGCACTTACCGAAGAATTCGCGAAAAAAGAAGGTCGTCGCCCACGTATTATGGTGGCCAAAATGGGTCAGGACGGACACGACCGCGGAGCAAAAGTAGTAGCTACGGGTTATGCCGATTGCGGATTTGACGTGGATATGGGACCATTGTTCCAAACCCCGGCCGAAGCAGCTAAGCAAGCCGTAGAAAACGACGTGCATATTCTTGGAGTTTCTTCTTTGGCAGCAGGTCACAAAACGCTTGTTCCGCAAGTTATGGACGAACTGAAAAAGCTTGGTCGTGAAGATATTATCGTAATTGCTGGAGGAGTAATTCCTGCTCAAGATTACGATTATCTGTACAAAGCCGGTGTAGCAGCTATTTTCGGTCCTGGAACTTCCGTAACGAAAGCAGCAATTGCCATTATGGAAATTTTGCTGGAAGAATAAAGGGACAAACGCCTGCCGGCTGCAGACAGGGTTTCCTAACCGTTTGAGAATTTTAAAAAACCGAACTTTTCTACAGAAAAGTTCGGTTTTTTATATTTCAATGACAATTTTTCGAAACAAAGTTTTATTCAAAACAAATTTATTAACTTTGTACAAAACAATGAAATTATGAAGAAACAACTAAAAATAGCTTTGGTAGCGCATGATGCACGCAAAGCAGATATGGTAGAGTGGGCGGTTTTTAATTCTGAAATGCTTTCGCAGCACAAATTAATCTGCACGGGAACCACGGGTGGACTTATTCAGCAAGCGTTTGAGGAAGAAGGAATTGAGGTGGAAGTGAAACGAATGAATTCCGGACCAATGGGCGGCGATGCTGAAATAGCAGCATTGGTTGTAAATAAGCAAATCGATTTTTGCGTTTTTTTGATTGATGACCTGAGTGCAAATCCGCACGAAGCAGATATTCAGATGTTGCTTCGTCAGTGCAGAATTCACAATGTGCCAATTGCCTGCAACCGTTATAGTGCGGATTTGATGATTACCAGTCCGCTTTGGGACAACGATGAATACGAGCCAAAAGCACCTCAGTATGTTCCTTTTCAAAGATAAATTTAAAAATAATTTGATATTTGTTTGAACGAGTATGGCCATTTTTACAAAAAATGGCTACATTTGTATTTAGGAAGAATAAAATCGGACGAATTTTTAATAAATCGTCCCAATTGAACCAATTTTATTGACGAGAAATTTTTTAGTATAGTTTTTTATGAGTAAAACTATTTTGATTATTGAGGATGATATAACTTTCAGCCGCATGCTTCAAGCTTGGTTTTCGAAGAAAGAATTTAAGGTAATTACAGCCGGAAAAGCATCGGAGGCACGAAAAAGAATTAACGAAGAAATTCCCGACGTTGTGGTCTGCGATTTAAGGCTTCCGCAAGAGGATGGGCTCTCTGTGCTTGCCTGGATTAAGACCAACTATCCCAAAGTAGTAGTAATAATGATGACCGGATATGCCGATGTCCAGTCTGCCGTAAGTGCCATTAAATTAGGTGCTTATGATTACGTATCCAAGCCTTTCAATCCCGACCAGCTTTTCCAGAAAATAAACGAGGCTTTCGAAATTGAGGATGAACTCGAAGAAGAAGCCATCGGTTCAAGTCAGAATAAAAAAACGGCGCTGAAAAGTAATTTTGTAGAAGGAACTTCCAATGAATACGAAAAATTGTACGAATACGTCAATCTCGTTTCACCAACCAAATTGGCTGTCCTTATCAAAGGTGAAAGTGGAGTAGGAAAGGAGCATATCGCGCGACTAATTCACGACAAAAGCGAGGTAGCATCCGGTCCGTTTGTGGCGGTGGATTGTGGTGTTTTGGCAAAAGATTTGGCTGCCAGCGATTTGTTCGGACACGTGAAAGGTGCATTTACAGGCGCATTGAGTGATAAAACCGGATTTTTTGTAAGTGCCAATAAAG
>CAZCIU010000036.1:0-27520 GCA_964498765.1 uncultured Paludibacter sp.
CACTTGAAGTAGTTAATTTACAAGTTAAGGTATTATTATTATTTTCTACAAATGGATAAAAATTAAGTATTTTATTTTTTATCTCGTTTACTTTATTAAAATTTTCTTTTTTTAAGTTTTTCATAAAATTTTACACCCCTTTCTTCGCTCTTCGTACCATTTCGGCATCGCTGAAATTTTCGCCTGCGATATAGCCTTTTAGTGGCTGAATGCGTTCGTGGATCATATCGATAAACCAGCTTACTTGCGGGAAGAACGAACTTTCGAGTTCGAAAGCCGGTGTAATCCAGTTGCGTGAGCCGAGAACAGCCACGGGTGCATCCAGATAATCAAAACAAAGCGAACCGATATTGGCTGCCAGGTCGTTGAGGAACGAACCGCGAGCCGTAGCATCACTGGCAACAATGATTTTTCCGGTTTTCTTTACCGATGCAATCACTTTTTCGTAATTGAACGGCACCAGCGAGCGGGCATCAATCACTTCGACACTCATTCCGTATTTTTCTTCCAGCTCTTTGGCAGCTTGCAATACGGGATAGAGCGTGTGTCCGATGGTCAGGAACGTGATGTCTTTTCCTTCTTTTTTCACGTCGGGTTCGCCGATTGGAATTTCGTAATATTCGGTTGGAACGCCGCCTTGGTGGAACTGCTCACCGATATCGTAAATTCGTTGACTTTCAAAGAAAATAACCGGATCGGTTCCTTGAAGCGCCGCGTTCATCAAGCCTTTGGCATCGTAAGGCGTAACCGGGAAACAAACTTTAATGCCAGGAATATGTGCCACGAGCGAAGTCCAGTCTTGTGAGTGCTGTGCACCGTATTTCGAGCCAACCGAAACTCGTAATACAACCGGCATTTTCAGCACGTTTCCGCTCATTGCCTGCCATTTGGGAAGTTGGTTGAATACTTCATCGCCGCAACGGCCCAGAAAATCGCAGTACATAATTTCGGGAATTACGCGGCCGCCACACATTGCGTAGCCAATTGCCGTGCCCACGATGGACGCTTCGGAAATAGGCGAATTGAACAATCTGTGATACGGCAGGGCTTCGGTCATTCCGCCGTAAACGGCAAATGCACCGCCCCAATCGCGGTTTTCTTCGCCATAAGCCACCAGCGACGCATCTTTGTAAAATCTGTCCATAATGGCTTCAAAAATAGCATCACGCAATTGGAACTGCTTCATTTTGCTGAACGGTTTGCCTTCGGCATCAAAAGCGAAACGCTCTTTGGCAGCGATTTTTTTCACGCGTGAATTTTCTTCCAACGGCATCAGTACATCGGGTTTCGCATCCGAAAAACTATCCACCGAACCGTTCGAAAACATCATATCGCTGATGATTTCGGGATTTTTCATCAAAGGCGAAATTTCGGTATCAATCGATTTCAAAAACATCTCGTGGATAAGCGTTTTCACATCGTTCCAAATTCCGTCCAAATCTTCTTGTTTAGCCACTTGTGCATCTTTCAATTGCTCGCCGAAAGAAACGATACAATCTTGTTTTTCCCAGGCTTCCACTTCTTCCTTGGTGCGATAAGACGACGCATCCGAAGGCGAGTGGCCGCTGTATCGGTAGGTCAAAACATCCAACAGAACGGGGCCTTTTTTCTCTTCAATCAGTTTGCGTTTGCGTTTGTAGGCATCAATTACCGCCAGCGGATTGTAGCCGTCCACACGCTCGGCGTGCATTTGGTCTTCGTTTACGCCTGCACCGATGCGAGCCGCCACGCCGTAACCCATCGTTTCGCCGCAAGTTTGTCCGCCCATTCCGTACTGATTGTTCATAATGTTGATAATCACCGGAAGTCCGCCTTTCATATCGCCGTCCCACAGCTCGTTAAACTGATCCATAGCGGCAAAGGTTAATCCTTCCCACACGGGGCCGCACGCCATTGACGCATCGCCGATGTTGGCAACCACCATTCCGGCTTTGCGGTTCACTTTTTTGTACAATGCCGCGCCTACGGCAATATCGCCCGAGCCGCCCACGATAGCGTTGTTTGGATATACGCCGAACGGAGTGAAAAACGCGTGCATCGAGCCGCCCAAGCCTTTATTGAAACCGGTTTCGCGGGCAAATATTTCAGCCAACGTGCCGTACACTAAAAATCGGCGGGCAAGTTCTTTGGTGGTTCCGTTGAAATCTTTTTGAACGATTTTCAATACCGAACCGTCGAAAAATTCCTGCATAATTTTCATCAGTTCATCGTCCGGAAGTTTGTGGATAGCTGACATTCCTTTGGCAAGAATTTCGCCGTGCGAACGGTGGCTTCCGAAGATAAAATCGTCCACCGTAAGCGTCCACGCCATACCTACCGCCGCGCTTTCCTGTCCGATAGACAAATGCGCCGGGCCGGGATGGTTGTACGCCACGCCGTTGTATTCGCCCTTGGTTTTGATGAGATTGAGCATCGTTTCAAACTCGCGGATAAGCACCATATCGTGGTAAATTGCTTTTAATTCATCATCGGAAAAATTTTCGCGTTCTTCCTTCACCGTTTTTTGATACTGATTGACCGGAATAGGCTGAAATTCCACAAAACCCGGTTTGCGGGCTTTGGTGGGATCGAGAAATTGGATTTTTGGCATAATATTGTTTGATCTTTATGATCTTTGATTTGTCTGATTAAATAATAATTTTTCTTTATCTAAAACTCAAAAACTACTTCTTTGAAAATTTCGCTTACGGTTGGGTGTGGGAAAACGACTTCTTTCATTTCGTCGAGTGTCATTTCCTGCTCAATAGCCATACAGGCACCATAAATCATTTCGCTGCTTGGGTTTCCGAGCATATGCACGCCCAAAATTTCACCGTGTTTCTCGCCGATAAGTACTTTGCAAACACCGCTGCCGCCTTCATTTTCAGCAACAAATCGTCCGGCATAAGCCATTGGCAATTTTGCCACTTTATAAGCCAGATTTTTGGCTTTGGCACTCTCTTCGGTTTCGCCTACGGCTGCCACTTCGGGATTGGTGTACACTACACCCGGAATGGCGTTATAGCGCATTCTGTCCGATTTTCCGGTCAGGTTATTTACCACCACTTCGCCTTCGCGACTGGCTGTGTGAGCAAGCAATGAAAATCCGGTAACGTCGCCCGCAGCATACACGTTGGGCACGTTGGTGCGCATTTTTTCATCCACTTTTATGCCGCCTCGATGCAATTCTATGTTCAGGTTTTCTAGTCCGAAACCTTGCGTAACAGCTCTTCTGCCCACACTCAATAGTATCTTGTCGCCTTCCACGGTATGGGTTTCGCCGTCTTTTTCAAAAGTAACTTTATTGCCTTCCACTTTTACCACTTTGGCATTCAAATTAAATTCAATGCCTTTTTTGGCGTACATTTCACGCAACATCGCAGAAATTTCGAAATCATTGTTTCCCAAAATTTCAGTCAACATTTCGATAACGGTAACTTTGGAACCCAAGCTGTTGTAAAAACTGGCAAATTCCATCCCGATAACGCCGCCGCCAATCACAACGAGCGATTGCGGTTGCTCTTTCATATTCAAAATTTCACGGTTGGTCAAAATCACGTCGCCTGCTTCGGCAAGTCCCGGAATGGGCGGAACTGATGCTTCTGAGCCGGTGCAAATCAGTAAATTAGCTCCCAAATAGCTTTCGCCGTTGGAAGTTATTTCAATGCCTTTGTCGCTGCGGCCCACAATCATTGCTTCGCCTTCTACAACGGTTACGTTATTGACTTTCATTTTAGTTTTGATACCAGCAACCAGTTTGCGGACTACTTTATTTTTGCGAGCTACAATTTTGTCGTACGCAAACGTTACATTTTCGGCAAAAACACCGTATTTATCGCCGTGAAGTGCATTTTCATATGTTTTTGCACTGTAAAGCATTGTTTTGGTCGGGATGCAACCTTCATTCAGACAAACACCGCCCAAGGCTTTTTTCTCAAACAAAATAACTTTAAGTCCTTTGTGTCCCGAGCGTTCGGCAGCTACATATCCGGCGGGACCGCCACCAATTATTAATAAGTCAAACATAGTATTTTTTATTTTTTGTTAATTTTCAAAAGTCAATTTCTAAATTCACAATCTCAATGGCAATTTGTTTTAAGAAACGGGTTGCTTCGCCGCCGTCGAGTGCGCGGTGATCGTAAGTCAAGCTCAACCCGATATACGGCACAAAGGCATACACACCATCGCCCAAATCTTTAGGTCGAGGCACAATGGTGTTCACTCCCAAAATGGCAGATTGAGGTAAATTGATAACGGGCGTAAAGATTTCCACACCGTAATTTCCGAGGTTGGAAACGGTAAATGAACCTGCTTCGGCAGAGAGAATATCGGGATTTACGCTGCCTGTTTTGCAAGCGTTAGCCACTTCTTTGAGTTGGTTGGAAAGTCCTACGATGGATAAATCATCGGCGTTTTTCACCACCGGAACCATCAGTCCGCGGTCGGTATCCACCGCCAAACCGAGATGTACTTTGTTGAACAGACGCATACTGTCGCCGTGGAATTGCGAATTGACGTTCGGGAATTTTTTCAACGCTTTAATGACCGCGAAGCAGACCATATCGTTGAGTGTGATGTTTGCCGAAAGTTTTCCGCTTTCGTTGGCGGCTTTCACCTGTTTGCGAAGTTCAAGCATCCGACGAGCATCGGCACCAAGATGGTGCGTAAGTTGAGCTGAGTTTTGCAGCGAAGCGTGCATTGCTTTGGCAATGAGTTTTCGCATATTGGAAAGTTTTTTGTCTTCGTAATCGGTGGCGTACACGGCATTTGATGAAGGAACCAAATCGGTGGATTTTGCCATTCCTGCCAAGCCCGAACCACTTTGTGGCTGCATATTTTCTTCGGCTGCCATTTTCTTGGCAAGCGGCGTCATTTTCGGACGGTTTTCCAAAGCCGCTTTTACATCTCTTTCGATAATGCGTCCTTGCGGGCCTGAGCCGGCTATGCCTGATGCGTCAATTGCTTCTTTGGAAGCCAGGTTTTTAGCGCGGGGGGAAATAAAAGTTTCGAGTTTCGAGTTTCGAGTTTCAGGTTGGGGTTCTTTGTTGTCAGATTGTGCCGACATTTCAGTTTCGTTTTCGTTTTGCGTCGGAATTTCCTGAGCGACATTATTCTTATCTTCAAGAAGCGCCGAAATATCTTCGCCAGCAGCACCCAGTATCAACACATTTTCTAGCACGGGAACTTCGTCGCCTTCAGTATAAAAACATTCCAACACGGTGCCGTCTTCAGGTGCTACTTCTTCAAAAGAGGCTTTGTCGGTTTCATACGAAAATAGAATGTCGCCTTTATTAACCACATCACCTTTTTTAACAATGGAGCCGATAATGCAACTTTCTACGGATTGCCCTTGCTTGGGCATGATTACTAAAATTGCCATATATTATATTAGATTAAAGTTTTCGAATATATTCATATCCAAAAATGATGCTTCCAATCAGAAATTTTCATTCTGAATTTAAGCTTACAAAGATAAGCATTATCGGATAGATTTTCTAATACAAATTCATTAATTTACAATATTAAAGTATTCAATTTCCTAAAAAAGAAGAAAAATCAGCTTAAAAAATTATTTGATTTAAACAAATGTTTCAAGAAAATCAGCTTATTTCAATAGACATATCATATTGAATATCACCTCATTATCACAATTTCAAACTTTTTTATTAAAAAAAATATCAAAAAACGCATTATTTAAATAAATAATTTTAATATATTTGCGAGGTGAAAGCGGATGAAAGTTCGCTAATTGTTTATACATCTCATTGATTTTCTACCATTTAACCGCGAACCATTAGTTTTTCTTGACTTTTCCAATACGATTTTCAATTTTATAATATTTTGGATTTTTAAAAACAAAAAATATACTCAAAAACTCAAACTATAAAATCACACATCATGACAAAAAAAGGTTTTCTGAATCTAGAAAAGAATACGAAATCAAACCAAATTAAGAAAAGCATTATCAGTTATTTTCTTAATAATGGCAAGAATTCTATCTCTGAGTTGGCTAAGGAGCTGGATCTCAGCGTTCCTACTGTGACCAAACTCATTAATGGAATGACTGAGGATGGTCTGATTTCTGACTATGGGAAAGTGCAAACTCCCGAAGGCAGACACCCGAACGTTTACGGTCTAAACCCAACTTCTGCTTATTTTGTAGGAGTTGACATGACCAAGCATCACCTGAACATCGCACTAATGGACTTTAACGGCGATATGGTTCAGACGAAGTTTGGATTACTTCATACCCACGAAAATACGCAAGAATCGCTAGACAGACTTTGCAATCTGATCGAAGATTTTATCAACAGCGTGACGCCGGAAATCAGGGATAACATTGTGAATATCAGCTTCAATATTTCCGGCAGAGTAAACCCCGAATCGGGCTATAGTTACAGCAGTTTTTACTTCAATGAAGAGCCGATAAGCAGCATTCTTTCTAAAAAACTTAAACACAACGTTGTGATTGACAACGACACGCGCGCCATGGCTTATGGCGAATACATGAAAGGCGTTGTTGGCGGACAGAAAAACGTAATTTTCATCAACGTAAGTTGGGGCTTGGGCATCGGCATTATCATAGATGGAAAAGTTCACTACGGAAAATCCGGTTTTTCCGGAGAATTCGGACATTTCCCTGCTTTCGATAATGAAATTCTATGTCATTGCGGCAAAAAAGGCTGTCTGGAAACAGAAACTTCCGGACAAGCAATTTACCGTACGGTAATCGACAGAATTCAAAACGGAGAAAGCTCCATAATAACTGATTTCAAAGAAAATCTTACCGATTTGACGCTATCAGACATCATCAATGCAACTAATCAGGAGGACACACTCTGCATAGAAATAGTAGAGGAAGTTGGCGCAAAACTCGGCAGACACATTGCCGGATTGATCAACATTTTCAACCCTGAACTTGTGGTAATTGGTGGTCAGGTGGCCGAAACGGGCAGTTTCTTACTGCTTCCAATCCGAAGCGCAATCCGCAAATATTCACTCAATCTGGTAAACAAAGATTCACAAATCGAGCTCACGAAACTGAAAAATAAAGCCGGTGTTTATGGAGCTTGTTTGCTGGGTAGAAACAGATTATTTGGGAACTAAGAAATTCTTCAAAAAAAGTAATTTTTCACAGTTAATTCTATTCTATTCAAACAAATTTCAATCATTTTTAGTTAAATTTTCTTAATTAACACAGATTTTAATAATTTATTATGGAACCACTATTGTTTTATAAATTATTTATTTTACTTTTGCATCGTTAATAAAATATTTTATTATTAAGAATTTATTAAATTTGATATTTTATTAAGAACCTCTCAATTTTAGAATTATGAGCGATATATCATTCGAAATACTAGAAAAATCATATAAAAATGAACTACTTAATAATGTAGTTCCATTTTGGCTCGAAAAATCTCTCGACAAAGAATTTGGTGGATATTTTACATGCCTTGACAGAGAAGGCAATGTATTTGACACCGATAAATTCATCTGGCTGCAAGGCAGAGAAGTTTGGCTTTTTTCCATGCTATATAATAATGTAGAAAAAAGACAAGAATGGCTTGATGCAGCAATTTTGGGTGGAGAATTCCTAAAAAAATACGGTCACGATGGCAATCTGAACTGGTATTTTTCACTTACCCGCGAGGGCGAACCACTTATAGAGCCGTACAATATTTTCTCATATACATTTGCCACCATGGCTTTTGGGCAGCTGAGTAAAGCTACCGGAAACAAAGAATATGCAGAAATTGCCAAAAGAACATTTGACATTATTTTATCCAAAAGAAACAACCCGAAAGGAGAATGGAACAAAGCACATAGCGGCACACGCAATTTGAAGTCCTTCTCACTTCCGATGATTCTCTGTAATCTTTCGCTTGAAATTGAGCATTTGCTGGATGAGGATTTTCTGAAAAAAACCATTGACGAATGTCTTCACGAAGTTATGGAAGTTTTTTTACGTCCAGAACTTGGTGGAATCATAGTTGAGAACATCAATGCAGACGGTACGCTTTCAGACACTTTCGATGGAAGATTAATCAATCCCGGACACGCCATAGAAGCCATGTGGTTTATTATGGATCTTGGCGAAAGATTGGATCGTCCTGAGCTTATCCAAAAAGCAGTTGACACTACGCTAAAGATGATTGACTACGGCTGGGACAAAGAATTTGGCGGTATTTTCTACTTCATGGACAGACTGGGCAATCCGCCACAACAGCTTGAATGGGATCAAAAACTCTGGTGGGTTCACATTGAGACATTGATTTCACTTATAAAAGGCTTTCAGTTGACAGGTTCGAAAGAATGTCTGGCGTGGTTTGAAAAAATTCACGATTACACCTGGTCGCATTTCAAAGATCCGAAACATCCGGAATGGTGGGGCTATCTGAACCGCAGAGGCGAAGTGCTGCTTGACCTGAAAGGTGGAAAATGGAAAGGCTGTTTCCACGTTCCTCGTGGTCTGTATCAGGTTTGGAAAACTTTGGAAATAATAGAAAAATAGCACATTTCAGTCTTTTTCAATACGTATAAAATTTTTGTTATTGGTAAATCCTCTAAATATAAGATCTATCACTTTTTCTAACCATTTTAATTATTAACAGATGAGAAAACAATTAATTTTATTCAGTTTATTGTTGCTTTCTACTGGATTATTTGCACAAAAAATGACTGTAACAGGTACAGTTACAGATGTGACAAATGAACCATTAATTGGCGCAACAGTAAGGGAAGCTGGTAATCCGACCAACGGTTCTATTACCAACTTCGACGGACAATTTACATTGAGTGTAGAAAGCGGTGCAAGCGTAGAAATTTCCTACGTTGGTTTTACCACGCAACGCCTTGCTGCAAGCAGCACACCGATGGTTGTCGTATTGAAAGAAGACGCGGCGATGCTCGACGAGGTTGTGATTACCGGTTATACCGGAACACAAGTTCGCTCCAGAAGCACGAACTCCATCGCTAAAGTGGATAACAAGAAAATGACCGTCGGAGTGTTCTCCAATCCCGGTCAAGCTCTTTCTGGAGCTGTATCCGGACTTCGTGTGACACAGACTTCCGGTAACCCGGGAGCTACTCCAAACATTGTACTTCGTGGTGGTACCAACCTGGACGGTTCCGGTGCGCCATTGGTTATCGTTGACGGACAAATCAGAGGTGGTCTGTATGACATTAACCCGGAAGACATTGAAGACATGCAAGTGATGAAAGATGCCGGTGCAACTGCTATTTACGGTGCACGTGCCAATAACGGTGTTATTTTGATTACTACTAAAAAAGGTAAAAGCGGTCATTCCGAAATTAACCTGAAAGCAAAAGTTGGTATTAACTACCTGAACAACCCTTACGAATTTGCAGATGCAGAAACTTACCTAAACTGGATGCGTCCTGCTTATGTAAAATCTGCTAATATCTGGACTTCTGCCGATGGTAGAGCGCGCGGATATGCTAACTTAGGCGGTCTTACAGGCGCACAACCTTATGGAACCGGCAACGTTTACTACGCAGCAGATGGAACTCCGCTTGTCAACACATCAAACTCTATCTGGAGTACCATGTATTTGACCGAGCAAAACAAAGGTCTTCTAAATCAAGGCTGGATTCAAATGAGAGACCCTATTTATGATTATATGAAGGCTGCAAACCCAAATAATCCTAACATTGGTGAATATTTGATTTTCCAAAACACAGTTCCGGGAGATTTTAACTTCAAAAATCCTTCTTATACTCAAGACTACAACTTGAATATGCAAGGTGGAAACGATAAAGGTCACTACTATGCTGGTATTGGCTATAACTATTCCCAAGGTCTTCCTATCTCATCGTATTACAAACGTTATTCGTTCCTGTTCAACGGTGACTACAAAATCAAACCTTGGTTGACTTCTATTTCAAGCTTCAGCTACAACCGTGCAAACTGGCAATCCATGCCGGGTTCGCAAAGCAGCGAAGAGAACTACTTTAGCCGCGTGCTTTCTTTGCCTCCTACAGTTCGTTTCTTAAATGAAGATGGAACTCCACGATTAGGAAATAATGCCGGTGATGGTAACCAAAGTTTCCAACCAAACCAATGGTTCCGATTCAATCAGACAGATAAATTCACTATGAACCAAGCGTTCAAAGTTGATTTTACAAAGGACCTTTATTTAAGACTTTCTGCAAACTGGTATTATAGCGAAGGCTATTACGAAGCATTCAACAAAGATTATCAAAACAATCCAACGGCATTCAACCGCGACAGATACACTTCTGCTTCATTTGACAGAGGATTTGATCAGACTTACAATGCTGTATTGAATTACGAAAAACAAATTGATCAACATTACCTGGCTGTAATGCTTGGTACTGAGTACTATGATTCATTCTCTTACGGATTGGGAGCTTCCGGCTCAGGAGCTGCTACAGACGACTTCCGCGACTTAGCACTTACTTCAAGTGATAAAGACAAAAGAAGCATCGATTCGTATCACACGCAACAACGCATCCTTTCATTCTTTGGACGTGCAAACTACGACTACCTTGGCAAATACATTTTATCACTTGTATTGCGTCACGACGGATATTCAAGATTGATCAACAACCGCTGGGGAACATTCCCCGGAGTTTCTGCAGCATGGATGTTCTCAAAAGAATCATTTATGGCAAATCAAGACGTGATTTCTTTCGGTAAATTGAGAGCAAGTTACGGTCTTAACGGAAACGTATCCGGAGTAGGTTATTACGAACTTCAGGGAAGCTACGTAGGAGCAAACAAATACAATGGTCAATCTACATTCGTGTTAGGTTCTGTTCCAAATCCGGGACTCCGTTGGGAGAAATCTCGTACATTTGAAGGAGGTCTTGACTTAAGCTATTTTGAAAACAGATTCTCTACAAACTTCACCGTATATGATCGTTTGACATCTGATAAATTTGCACGATTAGATTTGCCAATTTCATCCGGTATTAGTGGAATTCGTACCAATAACGGATCATTCCGTAACCGCGGTGTTGAAATTGAACTTTCTGCAAAACCATTGCAAATGAAAGACTGGAACTGGACAATCAATGCTAACATTACTTACAACAAAAACACGGTTGTTTCATTGCCTTACAACGGATTACCATTGAACCGTCAGAATGCTTACCAAGTTTACACTGGTAACGGCAACGAGCTTGTTTACGTAGGTGGTTACCAAGAAGGACAAGAGCCGGGTGTACTTTATGCTTTCCAAGCAGATGGAATTTACAAAAACGAAAGCGAAATTCCTGATCATTTAGTTGTAAATGCGCACTCATTCCAAGGTGGAACTACAGGTTCACTTTACGGAAAAGCAGACTGGGCAGCAATGACAGATCAAGAAAGATTGACTGGTAAAAAATTCCCACTTCAGCCGGGTGACGTAAAATGGAAAGACGTGAATGGTGATGGCATCATTGACAACTACGATTTAGTGAAAATAGGTAACACTTCTCCACACTGGTTTGGTGGTATCAACTCAACATTGAGCTACAAAAACTTCACGCTTTACACAGCATTTGACTATGCTCTTGGTTTCTACATGATGGACTACCGCTTGCCATGGATAATGGGTAATATGCAGGGAACTTACAACATGACAACTGATGTAAAAAATACCTGGACACCTGAAAATCCAAACGCAAAATATCCGACATATATGTGGGCAGACCAGTTAGGAAAAGGTAATTACCGTAACTCTACGTTATTTACTTACAGAGGCGATTACTTGTCTTTCCGTCAGGTATCTCTATCCTACTCCTTCCCACGTGAATTGATTACAAAAGCAAAAATTGAAAAGCTGGACTTATCTATTACAGGTCAGAACTTAGGCTATCTTACTGCAGCTAAAACCATGGTTAACCCTGAAAAAGGTGGTGGTCTTCAAGACGCAGGCTATAGCTTACCAAGAATACTTACTTTCGGTGTAAATATTACATTCTAATAAAAATATTAACACATTAAAATGAAAATAAAAATGAAGACTAATATATTAAAATATCTATCCTTAGTGCTATTGGGTACAGCTTTAAGTTTTACCGCATGCGATAGCCTGGAGTTAGGACCAATAGATTATTATGGCAATGCCAACTATTGGCAAACAGTTCCGCAAGTTCAAGCTTACGTGAACGGAATGCATCTGGATTTACGCTCTACAAGTTTTACCCGCAACTTTATCATGGGTGAAGCTCGTGGCGGACTACAAGTTGTTGGTACAAGTTCTCAAGGTGTATCTACCTACGATGACCTTATCAAGTCAAACACTATTTCGGGCGACAATCCGGGATTAGGTTCCTGGGGAGGCGCAGGAAGTGTGTATGGAAATATTTTTGATACAAATCTGATGATCCAGAATGTGGAAAACAGCCAAATGCACACAAGCAACAAAGCAACTGTTGACTTCCTTCTTGCTCAAACTTACGGCATCAGAGCTTATCATTATTTCAATCTTTATCGCACTTATGGTGGCGTGCCACTGGTTGACAAAGTAAAAGTACTCGACGGACAAGTAACAGCCGACGAGCTTTACACCGGCCGTTCTACTCCAAAAGAAGTAATGGACTTTATCAAAACTGACCTTAAAAAATCATTGGATTACTTTGCTTCATCAGGCAGTGAATGGGTTAACAATGTAACTTGGTCAAAAGCTGCTACTCAAATGCTTGCTGCTGAAGTTTATCTTTGGTCTGCCAAAGTTACTTTAGGAAATCAAGCTCCTGCCGCTGGTGATTTAGCTGCTGCTGAAGGTTATTTGAACGAAGTTAAAAACAGCGGAAGATTTGAATTACTTTCTGATTTTAACAGAATTTTCGCAAGCAACAATAAAAACAACAAAGAAAATATCTTTGCTATTTACTATGCAGACGGAGAAGCTACTTCAAGCGCTGGTGCATTCTTGTATTCTTTAGAATTGATTACATCATTCTATGACAAAGACGGTAACAAACTTGCCGATCCACTTAACATTAGAACGAATCAACAACAAAGATACGAGTACACAACTACGTTTATCGAAACTTTCAATCCAAAAGACAAACGTCTGGATGCTACATTTATGAAATACTACAAAGAAGACGGTACATTCGTTGGAAGTGCTATGAAGAAATTCATCGGTTCTATTAACGCTACCGGCTCGAGAGTATATGACAGCAATGAGCCAATCTACAGATATGCAGACGTTCTTTTAATGCTTGCGGAAGTTGAAAACATGAAAGGTGGCAACCCTGCAAAATATATCAACGAAGTTCGCAAACGTGCATACGGAGCTGACTGGGTGGAGGCTACAGACGCTTATGTAAACAGCGATTTCAAATCAAATGAGTACGCTATTCTTTATGAAAAAGACAAAGAATTCGTATTTGAAGGCAAGCGCTGGTTTGATGTAATCAGAATGAAAGACGGTGTAAACGGTCAGCCATTGGCATTCGATGCTGCTTCGGTTTACTCTACCACTCCACTGCTTAATCCTACAGAAAAATACAAACTATTGTGGCCTGTTGACAAAAACACGCTGAATGCAGACCCTCTTCTAAAACAAACTCCTGGCTACAAAGTCGGTGACCAAGTAGAAGAAGTTTGGTAGTTTTCTCATAATTCACTATAACTTCGGAAGTGATTCCGGAGTTATAGTTTTTTCTATTCATATTTTAGCTAATTTTCTAATAAAATAAAAAACACAATGAAAAACAGCAAACACTATCCTTGGATTTTAGTAGGGCTGCTCTGGTTTGTAGCTTTGCTCAATTACTTAGACCGCCAGATGCTTTCCACCATGCAGTCGTCCATGCAGTTGGACATCCAAGAACTGGCAGTTGCCGAAAATTTTGGCCGATTGATGGGAATTTTCCTGCTTATCTATGGTCTGATGAGCCCTGTGGCCGGAATTATTGCCGACAGAGTAAACCGTAAATGGTTAATTGTAGGTAGTTTATTCGTTTGGTCTGCCGTAACGTACGGAATGGGACACGCCGAAACCTACAATCAGGTGTATTGGCTGCGCGCACTCATGGGCGTAAGCGAAGCACTTTACTTACCTACGGGATTGGCTATGATTGCTGATTTTCATTCTTCAAAAACACGTTCTCTCGCTATCGGAATTCACATGTCGGGACTGTATATGGGTCAGGCATTAGGTGGTTTCGGTGCAACTATCGCGGCTAATTTCAGTTGGCAAACGGTATTTCATTGGTTTGGAATTGTAGGAATTATCTATGCTATAATTCTTGTTTTCTTACTTCATGACAAAGAAGGACACGCCGGAACCAAAACCGCTAAACTTCAAAACCTGACAGAACCAAGCGAAAAAATCTCATTCGGAAAATCATTTGCCGTTATTTTCGCTACGCTTTCATTCTGGGTAATGCTGTTTTACTTTATGGCACCAAGTTTCCCGGGCTGGGCAACCAAAAACTGGCTTCCTACCCTATTCTCTGAAAACTTAGGCGTAGAAATGGCAAAAGCCGGTCCTATGGCAACAATTTCAATTGCCATCGCATCCTTTATCGGCGTGCTGATTGGCGGACCGCTCTCTGACCGTTGGGTTCAAAAAAACATCCGTGGACGAATGTACACCAGCGCTATCGGACTTTCGATGACCATTCCATCGCTTGTGCTGCTCGGATTTGGACATTCTTATGTGGGTCTAATCGGTGCTGCCATGTTGTTCGGAATTGGCTATGGAATGTTTGACACCAACAATATGCCAATTCTTTGCCAAATTATTCCACAAAAATACCGTGCAACAGCTTATGGTGTAATGAATATGATGGGCGTATTTGCAGGTTATGCGGTTACATTGATGCTCGGCAGCTCAACTGATGCCGGAAATCTCGGCGCAGACTTCAGCAAATTGGCTATTGTAGTATTGGTGGCAGTAATACTCTTACTGGTATTCTTAAAACCAAAAAAAGAATTGACATATACTTCAGAAGAATTAGCTTCGAAATAATCAGATTTTGAAGGCAGTTATCTTATTAATTTTGGATGCACAGCAGACAATGCAAGGCTTAATTGAACTTTTTTAGTTATTCTCTTAAATTTTCTCATGTAAGTTAACGTTTATTAATTAGACAGAAATTATCCCTAAGTTGTTTGCTGTGCTATTTTTATTTGAAAAAGAAAAGCTAAATTTGAAGAAAGAAATTGAATTATTTTCCCTATAAAACACAATATTATGAATTTTGATAAAATTAAAGGACTAATCGTAGCACCTTTCACGCCGTTTAATAAAAATGGCGAATTAGATTTGGAGCCTATTGGCGATTACGGTGAATTATTAGAAAAAAATGGTCTGATCGGCGTATTTATCAACGGATCTTCCGGCGAAGGCTATATGCTGACTGTGGAAGAACGTATGAAATTGGCCGAAGAATGGGTTAGCAAAGCACCCAAAGATTTCAAAATTATCGTTCACGTGGGCGCAACCTGCATCAAAGACAGCCACAAACTGGCAAAACACGCGCAGGAAATCGGAGCATTTGGTACAGGTGCGATGGCATCGCCATTTCCTAAAGCCGGACGTGTGGAAGAACTGGTAAAATACTGCGAAGAAATAGCAAGCGGCGCACCCGATTTACCTTTCTATTTCTATCATATTCCGGTGTTAAACGGCGTTTATTTGCCAATGCTTCCATTCTTGAAAGCAGCTGACGGTCGCATTCCAAACTTGGCAGGAATAAAATACACGTACGAAAGTTTCTACGAATACAACCAATGTATGTTGTACGAAAACGGCAAATTTGATATGCTTCACGGACAAGACGAAACCATCCTAAACGGTCTGATAATGGGCGGTGCACAAGGCGGCATCAGCGGAACCGGAAGTTATATCGGGAATGTGTTGGTAGGCATTATAGATGAGTACAACAATGGAAACATCGAAAAAGCACGTGAACTTCAAAACTACGCTCAGGATGTAATTAACGTAATTGCTAAATATCGTGGCAACATCGTTTGCGGTAAGCGAATTATGAAACTTCTCGGGCTGGATTTAGGAATAAATCGTACGCCGTTCCAAAACATCACGAACGAAGAAGAAAAAATTATTAAACAAGAATTGGAAGCGATTGATTTTTTCAACCGCTGTAATCAGGGTTAATTGTTTTTAATTGTGGTAGAAAGCCGTATATGCATTTTGCGTATGCGGCTTTTTTTGATTATTTTTATGTGAAAATGAAAATTCAATAGCGACAATTTTCAATAATTCGCTATACTTTTTCACCAAAATCTATTAACATTTTTTGCAACTACCATCTAAAACATTCGCTGGTTTAATCCGCTTATGTTTATAAAAAAGACTATATTTGTGGCTGGTTTTTAATCCAACTCAGATTGACAAAGACAATGACAGCTGAAGAATTTTTCGGAAAATATAAATACGATGTCGTAACAAGCAAAATCGGTTCCGGTAGATTAGGCACAGTTTACAAAGCCTATGATTTACAGGAATATAACTTCGTGGCATTGAAGATAGCTGAAGTAAAAACTTACAAGGACAAACGGCTCTGTTTGGCAGATGAAATTCGTAAAATATCTTTTCTTCCCGAGCATCCGAACCATGTAAAATACACCGAAGCTTACACATTTCAGCAAGCTACGGGAACATTTGATTTTGCCATTATGCCTTATTTCCAAGCCGGAAATTTGCAGCATCTTATCACTAATCATTTACTTACACAGAGCGAAAAAGAAAATATCGCTTTGCAAATTTTGGATGGTCTGGAATTTCTTCACAGACAGAATATTATACATTCTAATCTGAAACCGAGCAATATTTTATTTGAAATAAAAAATTCGGTGGATGGCAGTGAATACACCGTAAAAATCACCGATTTTGGGCTGAGTGAGCTTTATGAAAATACTGGAATAAGTGGTTTGGCAAATAAGGATTTGCTTTTCTGCAATCCTGAAAAACTGAAAGGAGAAAGCATTCAAGCGAATTCGGATTTGTGGTCATGGGCCGTTATTTGCTATCAACTATTTACCGGAAAGGAACTTTTCGCGTCTGAAAATCAAGTGGGTGACATTCTGTTGATGAAGAGTATTTTAGAAGATGACATCAGCCACAAACTAAGTGATTTGCCGGAAAACTGGAAAATTGCACTCTACGATGCACTGATAAAAGATCCTACACAACGAATTCAATCGGCTGCGGAATTGAAAAAAATCTTGAGTGAAAATCAGTTTGAACGAGATAATTTCACTCAGGAAGAAACGGTGGAATTTGACGAAGAAGACGAAGAAGAATATGAAGTGCAAATTGAGGATGAACCAACGCCGGTTTTTACTCCACCACCTTCACCAAATCCTTCGCGTTCGGCAACCAAAGTCATTTCAGCGCCTGTGGAAACGAACGAAAATCCGAAACGAAAAACCTGGATTTGGCTGGTAGTTTTGCTGGCATTGCTTGCCGCAGGATATTATGCTTACAACAATCTGGAACTTTTCGGAAATAATCTGAGCGAGAAAAAAGCGAAAGCTATTCTAATCAAAATGATGGATATTCGCTCTCAAAGCAGCTTTGACGAAGTGTCGGATGTGTTTGCAAACACAGTTGACAAATATTTCAGTGAAGACGATATCAGCCGCAAAAACATCGTTGCGGATATGGAGAAATTCGCCAAAAGCTGGAATTTTGAGAATGTGAAAATTGTGGATTTTGGCCGAACGGTGGAAAATATGTTCCACTTTACAATGACCTACAACCTGCGCGACAAAAAATCGCTGCAAATCACGCCTTATCGGGTCAATGGCGAAGTTGGATTTGTAAAGGAAAACGAGCTTTTCAAAATAAATTACATCACCAATCGGGGTGTGGCAAGCGATCGAATGACGTTCAATTACGGCATTATTCCTGTGCGGAAACAGCAAGATTTCAACGATTATTACCTGACTTACAACGCGTCCTTGCTTTATTTACCGGATGTGAAAGACGATTATTTGCTCAATTATATTTACTCAGATTTGCTGAGCGTGAAGCCTGCTGGCTATCAAAAAGCACAAATTCAAAAAGCAATTCAGGACGATTACATCGAGTTTATCAATGAAGCCGAGAAACAAATGGCAGGCAATTGGGCCGATTCGACATTAACATTCAGCAAGCAAATCGAGATGAGCACGGCATTTGTAGATGCTAATTTCCTAAGCCTGCAAGTGGTGCAAAATATCACTTATGGTCATCCGGTGCAGGTTTTCAGCGTGCAATATAAGAATTTGGATTATGCTGACGGGAAAGTTTTGGCACTAAATGATGTGATTAACGTAAACGCAGTTTCATGGCCTGACATAATTCAAAAAGCATTTCGCAGCAAAGCGGTTACAGCTTCCGGCAAGCAGATTTCGGAAGAAAACATTGGAATGATGCCCGCAGCACCGGGAAATTTTTATTTTGATACGAAAAAGATTTTCTTTGTGTACGGCGTTGAGGAAATTCCCGAAGTGGCATTTCTGGGCCCAATTACCGTTGCCGTGCCGCTGGAAGATATGGAAAATTACCTGAGCAGCTATTTCAAAGGGAAAATTTTCAATAGCGGCAAAGTAAATGTAAAGAAAATTTAGATTGATTTCTCACAAATAATCTATTAAATATCAGACAATTAGATTACACTATGATAGAAAAAATTAAAAACCTATTTTTTGGTCGAGACAACGACAGCGACATGGAAACAGTTTCCAATCAGCTGATTGTGGAAAAAATCGAGAAAGTTTTTACCGAAATTCTCAAGCGCGACAGCGTTTACGAAAGGATGATTTTTGATACCGATTTTCTGATTTTGGTACCACCCGCAACTTACGAGCGTGTTTCGTTGCAAGCACCTGCTTTGGCAAAGCCCATCATCAATAAATTTTACGAAGTCATTCGCAAACAATCTATTAAATATCCGGATTTTACGCCGCTTGCCAACTATTGGAATTTGCAGTTTGCACAGAAGGAATTCAGCAAAGACATTCCAAAAAAAGAGCAAATAATGATTGTCAGTAAAGTTACGGCTGAACGCGATTGGAGCGAAACGCTGAAATCGGAAGGTGCCGCCGAAAAAGTATCCATCAACGGGAAACACTCGAAATATTCCAACTGGGACATCAACGATGAAATTTTGCAAAAGATTGACATTCTGGAACTTGGGAAAGTTCGAGTGCGTTTCAATAATAATTTGGTTTTTGAAGATGAAAAACCGCAAGCTCAAACTCAAGCTTCGCCAATTATTCCCGGAACTCCAACTGCTGCAAACAGTTCAAAACCAAGTTCTTCAAGTGCTTCGCAAGATGGTTTGGCACAGATAAAATTCCGTGAAAACGACAGAAATATGAATTACACGATGCGTGAAAATCAAATTTCGATAGGTAAAGCGGCTCAAAACGAAAAATCGACACACAAGCGCTTGGTAATTCACACGAACGACAGCGGTTTTGAAGAAAATCACCTGCAAATTCGCTTTGACCCGAGCTCACGGATATTTTACATCGCAGTTTTTGCACCCACGCGCGTCAACGAGCAAAGCCTGCAAATCAGCCCGATTTCAAATCCCGTGTGGCACACGCTTACGCAAAACGCTTCGATTTTGTGCGGATTTTATTCCATACGATTTCAAGCTTTGAAGTAAACTAGTTGACAAGAGGACAAGTGAACGAGATTGGGTGATTAGAATTTAGAATGATTGACTTTTTTTCTTTAGCTCGGTCTTTTTTGAAATGCAAAATTCTGCTTTTTAACTTTAGACTTTTAACTTTTTAACTTAAAAAAAATGGCTTCCCAAAGAATAAAATACACGGTAAAAACAGACATTGGCCGTGTACGAAAAAACAACGAAGATAATTTCATTGAATTTGTTCCGCAAAATCAAGATTGGATAGTGCTGGGCGTCATTGATGGCGTGGGCGGCTACGACGGCGGCGAAGTGGCTGCACAAATCTGCAAAGACGCTGTGGAAGCATTTGTGAAACGCTTGGGCAGCGACATTCTCACTAATCCGCAAGCTTTTCTAAAACAAGCTCTTACGCAAGCCAATAACGGCATTTGGTCTGAAAGTCTGAACAATCCGAAACTGGGGAATATGAGTTGCGTAGCGTCATTCGCCTTGTTAGATGTGCGAAGCGAACTGCTATTTTTCGCTCACGTGGGCGACACACGCGGCTACCTTTATCGCAAAGGCGAGTTGATAAAATTCACGCACGACCATTCTGTTGTGGGGCAATTGGAAGATGCGGGTTCAATCCTGGAACAAGACGCGCTTAACCATCCTCGGCGAAATGAAATTCTGAAAATGTTAGGCGGAATTCAGCTTGATATAAATGATAATGAGTACATTGAAGTGGGTTCGCATAGTTTTTACGCGGACGATATCGTGTTATTTTGCAGCGATGGATTGACTGATTTAGTAACAAAAAGCTCGATGATTGAAACGCTCGGAAAGCCCGTTTCACTTAGCGAAAAAGTCAATGCACTCATTGCAAAAGCCAATAATCTCGGCGGAAAAGACAATATCACCGTGGCATTAGCCAGTTACGAACCGCTCGCGCCTGCCACAAAACACGAAATAGAAGAAAATGTGATAATCGCTTCATCCAGAAACAATATGACAACCGAAAATAAATCCAAAAAGAACAATTGGCTGCTTTATCTGCTGGCATTTTTGCTTGGTGCGGCAGCGATGTTTCTGATAGACCGCTTTGTACTGAAACAAGACAAGGACAACGAACCCAACTACAATAATGTTATTAACATCGACGAATTACGAACTAATCCGCTGATTACGGACAGTTTGGAAAATGACAGTTTGACCACCGACAGCATCAGCAACGACACCATTATTCCCTTGAACAATGAAAGGTAAATTTCGCGAAATACTTAGTTTGGCGGTTGTTACAGGCATTATCGTGCTATTGGCAATGAGCTATTTTGTCAATATAAAACCTGAATTGGACAAAGCCGAAAACGGATATTCTGCCGGAACAGTCATTAATTTGGATGGAAACTTCAAATCGGAAAAATTGAAAGAATTGCTCTCGAAAGGCGATTATTTTGCTGATACGCAGTATGAAAATTTCGTGGCTTGGCAGCTGAAAGACCGTGTTAATGAAGCGAATGGCAGCATTAGCAACCTCGGTGCGTTGAATAAATCGGCATTTGGTGTGAAAGCTGATGATATGAACGAATTTGGCGGTGAACTGGGAAAATCAAGGTATCTTTTTTCGATTACCGAGCTGGGATTGGATGAAATTCCTCAAGCGGAAGCGGTAGAAAAATTGGGTTCAGAAACGCAAGTTGGCAAAGAAAATTCACGCATTAAAATCTCGGGAAAACTAAAATCCAAAACCAAGAAAGCTGTGGCAAATGTGGTGATAAAGCTGACCGAGGAATTGCCACAAAGCACCAAAGACAGCATAGTTGACAGCTACGTGATATCTGCCAAAATCGATGAATTGATAGACGTGGATTTGGATAAAGTGGTAAAATTGAAAAGCTACTTTGCTAAAACGGACGCTAAAGGAAAATACACCTTTACCAACCTGGAAGCCGGAAAAAACTACTCGGTCATTCCGGTGCAAAAAGGCAAAGAATATGGAGTTCTCAAAGGTCAGGCAGAAATTAAAAAATCGGCAAAATTTAACTTCACCGAAAAAGACCACAAACTTTCACTTTTCGACCAAAGCACCTACTCTCGCGTAAAAAAAGACAAGATTTTTACCGTGCGAACGCCGGAAGTTTTCAAAAGCAATTTTTTGAAATCCATCCTGTTTTTCACACTCGGATTTTGGCTCTTTTTCGCGTCCCTTTGGCTCAAGAAAAAATCCACCGATCCGTTCATTTTACCGCTTTTGATGCTGCTCAGCGGCGTAGGAATGATTGCGCTTTTTGCCATTCAAGACCCGCTTCGTGATTTAGATTACGGCTCATCCATTGGATTAGTGGTTTTGATTACGATGAGTATTTTTGCTGTTCTCAACATCATTTTGAAAGAAAAATGGATACTGCAAGCCTCTCGTTTCAGTCTTTCTAAAGAGTTAAATAACAAAAAATTACTACCACAAATCCTTGCCAATCAAATCAATCCCAACAAACAATCGCGCGGCTATCTTTGGCTCATGCTTTCCATCGGACTGATTTTGCTGCTTTGGATTTTTGGTGACGGTCCCGAAGGCAGCGGTGTAAAAGTAAATTTATTTGGATTTCAGGTAAGCGAAATCGCCAAATTTCTGATGATTGTTTTCTTTGCAAAATACTTCTCAGCCAATCACGATTATTTCCGCGAAATACCGAACAACGCCTATTTGTTCCGAAATTATTTCCAAAAAATGGCGATAATGTTCATCCTGCTAATTGCTTTGTATCTCATTGGTGTTGGGGATCAAGGACCTGCTGTAGTGCTTTGTGTCAGCTTTTTGATTTTCTATTCTTTTGCAAAAGATGAGTTTTTCAAAATGGTGCTTACGACACTTATCTACGCACTTACGCTTTTTGGCATTGCCAAACTTACGCAAAGCAATACGCTGATAATCACCGTTTATGCATCTGTAGCATTAATCGCTATTAGTATTTATTCACTGCGAGCCAAGAAAAACGAAAGCTTGGTTTTTGCCGTTCTGCTTATTTCGTCATTCATCCTGATGGCACTGTTTCCGTTTGATTTTTCTGAGCGACTTGCCGACCGCAACAGTATGTTTGCCAATATCTGGTACAATCACCTGCACGGCGGCGACCAAGTGGCACAGGGCGTTTGGGCAATTAGTTCCGGCGGATTTTTCGGACAAGGGCTGGGCAATGGTTTTTCAAACGTAATGCCAGCTTACCACACCGATATGATTTTCCAAAGCATCGGCGAAGAGTTCGGAATTTTGGCACTTTTCGGAATTTTACTGCTCTACGGACTACTATTTTACCGCTCAATGCTCGTGGCACGCCGCACCGGAAAGCTGTTTTTCTTTTACCTAATCAATGGAATTGCCATTGTTAGCTTGGTGCAATTGGGAATTATTCTTGCCGGATCGCTGGGTTTAATGCCGCTTACAGGTATTTCTGTACCGTTTTTGAGCAAAGGAAATGCCGGCTTGGTAGTCAATTTAGCCGCGTTTTTATTCGTCATAATATTATCGCAAATAAAAGGCGAAAAGCACGAAACTAAATTTATTCGGGAAAATTTTGATAATGTGAATGCCTACACGCTGCTTTCGTTTATCGGACTGATTGTTATTTTTGCGGGAACACTCGTTTTTTACGTACTTCAAGCGGACAAAAATATTGTGAAGCCTGTGAAAACCCTTTCTCGCCAAAGCGAATGGATTTACAGTTACAATCCGCGCATCAGCATTTTTGCCGACCAACTAAAATCGGGAAATATCTACGACCGCAACGGATTGTTGCTCGCTACGGACAGCCGAGAAGATTTTATCCGTTCCAAAACGGCTACCGAACAGGCTTTCGCCAATATGAATTTATTTAATAATCAGCGAAATAAAAATTATAAACGTTACTATCCGTTTAGCGACGACCTGATTTTCTGGCTTGGAAATAGAAATAATAATATGGCTTCCAACGAAAATATCGGTTTCGCAGCTGAATATCGGATGCTTTCACGCTTGCGAGGATTTGACACCAAGCCTTCCAACGTGATTAAAGCCACTTCAAACTCGTATCGTGAGAGCCATTATTTACCGGAAGAGACAAAAGAAACGAATTTGGTGCGCTATGATTACAGCTATTTTGTACCGTTTATCAAAGCCGGGAAAAATAGCCAACTGATAAAAAAACACAACGAGCGAACGGATTTGGATGTGAAAATCACACTCGATGCCAAGCTCAATCAAACGATTAACAGCGTGATACGCGCCGAAGAATACAGCAAATACAAAGTTTCGGTAGTTGCCATAAAAACCGCCACAGGCGATGTGCTCGCTTCTGCTCAAAATCCGGCACCGAAAATGAGCGACATACGGAAAATTTCACGCATCAACCCGAAATATTACCACAAACTTTTCAGTGCCAGTTTCGGCTACAACAGTTTAGTTAGCGACCGTGATTTCGGGATGCATTTTCGATCGGTTCCCGGCTCTTCCGTAAAATTTATTGATGCGCTGGCTTACCTTCGCCGAAAAGGCGTGGAAGGCGCCAAAACCACTTATTACATTCGTCCGGACGAAACCATTCGCCGCGATGATCCGAGTGGAAATGTGGATTTGCGAACGGCGATAGTCCGCTCAAGCAACAACTATTTCATCACGCTGATGAACGAGCAAACGCTGCATCCGGAACTTTTCCACTTGTACAATACGGTGGGAATTAACATTGCCAATATCGGCGGATTTTACACCCAAAAGCCTGAAAATTACAATAATATTTACTTCGAAGAGCTTTGGTACAAACGCATTGCGCCGGGCAAAGAACTTTTTAATAATCCGAAATACAATGGCACACGCGAGCGATTTATGAAGTCAGATTATTCCTGGATTGCGTGGGGACAAGGGCCTGTGGAAGCTACACCGCTGCAAATGGCTCGACTTATCGGATCGGTTGCAAATAATGGAAAATTGTACGAAAACAACTTTATTCTAAAAGCCGCAAACGACACACTGCCTTACCCGATGGTAGAAGATTTGGAAAACAAGGAAGGAATAAACGCGCTGTTGGCGTCATTTTTGAAGGAGCAATCGGCGTCTGTTTCGGCTAAGGCAGGAATGACGGTTTACGGAAAAACCGGTTCGCCCGAGCGGATGGAGCGATATTACGACAAAAAATCGGGCAAAACCCGCATCCGGAAATTAACGGACGGATGGTATGTTTTTTACGTGGAAAATTCTAAATACGACGGTTCGCCCGTGGCTTTTGCTGTTCGCATTCAAGGAAAAGGTGGCTCACGCAATGCAACGGAAATTGCCGGAAAAATTTTAGATAGAATTAAGCAGGGATATTTTAATGTGGAGAATGCGAATTAAGGATGTAAGAAAAAGTAAAGAAATTTTAAAAAATCAATAACACACAAATAAATGAGCAAATCATTCTTTAATAAATTTATGGACAAACTTCGTTACGGTTCGGAAGATGAAAACGAAGAGCGTACAAACGAAATTTCGGAAGAAAAGACGGCAGAAATTGCATCTGAAAAAGTCGAAAAGGAGCAGATTTTTACAGAAAAAAATGAAGCTGAAACGACCTCAGAACCTATCGAGCCTAAAGCAAGCAAGCCCGATGAAGGAATTTCAAATATTGTGGAGCTAAATGAAATTAGCATTCAGGCGATAATTAATGCGATGTCGGCAATAAAATACAGCGATGTACGACTTTCAGAAATCCATTTTCACCTGCGAAAAGACAAGCAAGATCCGACTTCATTAGCAGTAGAAAGTCTGTTTGGCAGTGAGAAATTTATGGAAAATCTGAAATACAAACTCACTGATGCAGGCATTAAATATATGGACGATATTAAGGTAAAAATTAATTATTCGTCCGCTCAAGTGGATAATTTCACGAAGTTAGCACCCGATTTGAGTATCCAAACGCTGACTTTTGAAGAAAGCAAAAAACTACAAAAACTGAATATCACGGCTCTGACCGGAATTTTGTGGGAAAAAGAAATTGAACTTACACCGCGAAAAAAACCGTATTTTATCGGACGCTGCAAAATGCCGGAATTAGACCGGGCAGCTAAGATTATCAACGACATCGCTTTTGTAGGACCGGAAGAAAACGACGAACCACAATACGAAATAAATCGCTACGTAAGCCGTTCGATAGCGAAAATCGTTTTTAATGAAAAAACCGGCACATTCGAGTTGATGCGTTCAAATCTGATCAACAACAACCAGCACAAAATCAAGCTTATACGCATAGCAGACGGCGTGCAGCAAATTTCCATCAACAACACCGAAGTCAGTTATCCGCTGCAGGACGATGACCAAATTGTATTTAACGACAAAGTAGCTTTGCTCGTCAATGTGGCGGAAATGAAAACTGAGTAAAATTCGTATCTTTGTCATTCGCAGAAAAAATGAAAGAAAACATAGTTTGGAATGAAATGTTTGATCCGCTGGATGAAATTGGCTTTGGCGGTTCATCGCGGGTTTTGAAGGTGATTTATAAGCCCGACGGGAAAATCTATGCGCTGAAAATCATGAATTTTGAGCTGAATGACCCTTCCAAAGCAAGCGAATTGAACGAGTTTTACCGCGAAGTGGAATTTCTGAAAAAACTGCGACATAAGAGCATCGTCAGCATTATCGACGATTTTTTAATTGACAATAAACCCGCCATTTTGATGGAGTATGTGGAAGGAAAATCGCTGGCACACATTATTCGGGAGAAAAAATACCTGAAAGCAGACGAAGTCATTGAAATTGCCAAACAAATTTCCGCCGGACTTCTGGCGTGCCACAACGATGAAAACCAATCGCAATCCATCATTCACAACGATATTCACTCAAAAAACATCATCAAAACCTTTGACGATGAAGGCAATGCACAGTATAAACTGATTGATTTCGGGCTTTCATTTGGCGATGCGGAAAAGACCGACAAAGAACTGAAAATCCACGGGATGAAAGAGTACAAATCGCCCGAAAAATGGCAGGAAGAAAAAGTCGGAACACAGTCGGATATTTACAGTTTTGGTGTGGTGCTTTACGAGATGTTGGCAGGGCAAGTGCCTTATCCGATAGACAATTACGAAGATTTGACGCAAGAACTGCGACTGAAAAATCAGGTGATGTTTGAAGTAATTCCTGACATTTGGACCATTCGTCGTGAGAAAATAGAACAAAACGAATTTGTAACGCCGGATGAACCCGATTTTCCGTTTTGGCTGAATAATCTGGTGCTGAAATGCCTTGCGAAAAACAGTGCAAAACGCTACCGCTCGGGACGTGAATTAAATGAGAAAATCTATGCCGGAATAAATGGCAACTTAGCTGAGGAATGGGATCTGAATTACGATTTTTCGGCTAAAGTTCAGGAAGTTATCACCAATCCTAATCCACAGCCACAAAGTGTTCAGCCAACACCACCAAAACCGCCAACACGAACGACACAAGCCGTTTATCCCGAAAAAAAGAAAAAAAACAGCTGGAAATGGAATGTAATTTCGCTTGCATTAATTACATTTGCAGCAGGCGCTTACGTAAAATCGTATCAAAGCAACAGCCAGGAAAACATCGAAGAAATCGTGCGTGAGTACTATCGTGCCGATGCACTTGCCATTGACGAAACGAGCGTGGATGTGCTTTTGGAGCATTTTGATTTTCCTATCTATTATTATAATGGTATATATTCCAAAAATGAGTTTCGGAAATTTTACCTCAGCAAGCTGAATGTAAAGAAAAAAGAAACCGACATTACGAATTTGACTGTGAAAAAGGATAGAAAACCGACATTAGTTCTGGTAAACGGAAAATTCAAAACTTTCAAAAACAGCGACGATACGAAAGCCAATTACGTTGGTGAAATAAAAGACGAAATCACAATTTCAAAACGAAAAATTAAGCGGATTGTAAAAGAGTAATCCGAATTCACACATTTTTTCCCTTCAATGATTTTTTTTATAG